>JADZBA010000378.1 GCA_020852355.1 Alphaproteobacteria bacterium | reverse complement strand
GGCGCCTGGCGCCCTTCGCGGACCTGGCGCGCGACGAGCTCGCTCCGCTGCCGGCTCGCGGCCTGTCGAACCGGCATGTGCGGCTCGGCGATCGCGGCTGGATCGTACGCATCCCCTGCGGCCGTCTGCACGGGATGAACGCGCGAACGACCATCGACTACCAGGCGACCAGCTTCCTGCGCCTCGCGCCCAGCGGCTCGGTCCCGTCCCTGCGGGCGGTGCTGTGGCCGGCGAGCGACCTGCCGCGCGGCGGTCTCGTGGTGCGCGAGGTGCGCGGGCCGCTGGCCCATCCCGTCGACGACCTGCCGGCGATCGCGCAGTCGCTGGCGGCGATCCATGCGCTGCCGCCGCCGCCAGGGGCCACGTGGTCGCCGCTGATCGCACTGGTCGACCCGATCCGCCATCTCCACAGCGTGGCACGCGGCTTTTGGCGGGCGGTCCCGCCGCCGGCGCTTCCTGCAGCGACGGTCGCGGCGATCGCCGAGGAGCTGCGCTGGGCCGACACGATGGCTGCCGCGGCCGGGCGGCAGCCGCGCTGCCTCGTGGTAACCGACCCGCACCATGAGAACTTCGTCATGGCCGCATCCGGCCGTGCGGTGCTGGTCGACGTCGAGCAGGTCTATTACGGCCTGCCGGCGGTCGACGTCGCCGCGGCGACGCTGCCCCGGGCGCTCGGCTGGCACGGCGACTTCGCCCGCGTACCCGAGGGCGGCGCCGTGCTGGCCTTCGAGCGGGCCTGGCTGGCGCGGCTGCCGGCGGTGATCGCGGCGGCGGTGCGGCCGTGGCTGCGTCCCGCCCGGCGGCTGCTGTGGCTGGCGCAGTTCGGCGATGCGGTGACGAAATGCCTGGCGTCCGACGACCGTCCCGGTTCCGGGATCGCCGCCATGGACGCGGGGACGCGCGAGCGGATGGCCGCGGGCGTGCGCGCCTATGCCGCGCCCGACGTCGTCGCGCGCCTGCGCGCGCAGTGGCTGGGGCCCGGCGCGCTGCCCGATCCCTGACGGCGCCCGCGGACGTGCTATATGCACGTGCGACCCATGACCGACCTTCCCAGCACCATTGCCCGCCGGCCCGACATGATGCCGGAGCCGGCCGCGGCGTGGCTCGACGCGCTGAATCCGGCGCAGCGCGCCGCGGTCGAGACGGTCGACGGGCCGGTCCTCGTGCTGGCCGGCGCCGGTACGGGCAAGACGCGCGTGCTGACCTCGCGGCTCGCCTACATCCTGCTGACGCGCCGCGCCTGGCCGGGACAGATCCTCGCGGTCACCTTCAGCAACAAGGCGGCACGCGAGATGCGCGACCGCGTCGCCGCGATGATCGGGGCCGCCGTCGAGGGGCTGTGGCTCGGCACCTTCCATGCCATCGCCGCCCGCATCCTGCGCCGCCATGGCGAGCTGGTCGGCCTCAGGTCCAACTTCACCATCCTCGACACCGACGACCAGATCCGCCTGATGAAGCAGGTGCTGCAGGCCGAGGGCATCGACGACCGGCGCTGGCCGGCGCGCCTCGTGCTCGGCGTCGTCGAGCGCTGGAAGGACCGCGGCCTGACGCCGGACAAGGTGCCGGCCGAGGAGGCGGCGAGCGATGTCGCCGGCGGCCGGCTGGCGGCGATCTACGCGCTCTACCAGGACCGGCTGCGCACCGTGAACGCCGTCGATTTCGGCGACCTGCTGCTGCACAACCTGACCATCTTCCTCACCGACCACAGCGTGCTGGAAGAATACCAGCGGCGCTTCCGCTACGTGCTGGTCGACGAGTACCAGGACACCAACGTCGCGCAGTATCTCTGGCTGCGCCTGCTGGCCCAGGGCCACCGCAACCTCTGCTGCGTCGGCGACGACGACCAGAGCATCTATGGCTGGCGCGGCGCCGAGATCGGCAACATCCTGCGCTTCGAGGCGGATTTCCCGGGCGCCCGGATCGTCCGCCTGGAACAGAACTACCGCTCGACCCCGCCGATCCTCGCGGCCGCTTCGGGCCTGATCGCCAAGAACCGCGGCCGCCTCGGCAAGACCCTGTGGACGGAAGCCGGCGGCGGCGACCCGGTACGCGTCCACGGCCTGTGGGACGGCGAGGCCGAGGCACGCTGGGTCGGCGACGAGATCGAGGCGCGCCAGCGCCAGGGCGACGCGCTGTCGCAGATCGCCATCCTCGTGCGCGCCGGCTTCCAGACCCGCGAGTTCGAGGAGCGGCTGCTGACGCTGGGCGTGCCCTACCGGGTGGTCGGCGGCCCGCGCTTCTACGAGCGCCAGGAGATCCGCGACGCGCTCGCCTATCTGCGTCTCGTGCACCAGCCCGACGACGACCTGGCCTTCGAGCGCATCGTCAACCTGCCGCGCCGCGGCCTCGGCGACGCGACCCTGCGGCTGCTGCACGGCCGCGCCCGCGCCGATGGCCTGTCGCTGTCGGCGGCCGCCGTCCGCCTCGTCGCCGGGGACGGGCTGAAGCCGGCGGCGCGCAAGGCGCTCGCCGGGTTCCTCGACGATCTCGACCGCTGGCGCCGCATGGTCGACGCCGTCATGCACACCGACCTCGCGCGCACCATCCTCGACGAATCCGGCTACACGCGGATGTGGCAGGCCGATCGCTCGCCCGAGGCGCCGGGCCGGTTGGAGAACCTCAAGGAGCTGGTCGTCGCCATGGGCGAGTTCGAGACCCTCGCGGGCTTCCTCGAGCATGTCGCGCTGGTGATGGAGAACGTCGAGGGCGCGGCCGGCGAGGTCGTCAACCTGATGACGCTGCATGCCGCCAAGGGGCTGGAATTCGACACCGTCTTCCTGCCGGGCTGGGAGGAGGGGCTGTTCCCCCATCCGCGCGCGCTGGAGGAGAAGGGCGAGGCCGGCCTGGAGGAGGAGCGACGGCTCGCCTATGTCGGCCTGACGCGGGCCCGCCGGCGCGCTCTCGTCTCCTTCGCGGCCAACCGCCGCATCTACAACCAGTGGACCGCGGCGATCCCCTCGCGCTTCGTTGACGAGCTGCCGAAGGATGCCGTGGAGATGTCGGCCGACCAGGGCCTCTACGGCGCCGCCGGCATGGCGGCGGCCGGCGAGCCGCGCTGGAGCTATGCGGCGGAGACGCCGCGCGGCGGCTTCGCGACCCCGCGCGCGCGGCCGCCGGTGATCGAAGGCAAGTCGCTGGCGGTACCGCCGCGGCCGGCGCCCACCGTTCCGTTCGCGGTCGGCGAGCGCGTATTCCACGTCAAGTTCGGCTACGGCACGGTCACCCGGGTCGAGGGCGACCGGCTGTCGATCAGCTTCGAGAAGGCGGGAGACAAGCAGGTGATCCACAGCTACGTCGAGCGCGCATGAGACCGATCCTCGTCACCGGCTTCACGCCGTTCGCCGACCTCGCCGCCAACCCCTCGGCGATCGTCGTCGCCGATCTCGCGGCGCGGCCGCTGCCCGGCGTCGAGATCGCGACCCGGCTGGTCGACGTCAGGTATGCGACCGCCGCCGCGGAAATCGTCGACGCGTGCGCGGCCTTGCGTCCGGCGGCGGTCGTCTGCTTCGGCTTGGCGCGCGGCCGCGACGCGGTCTGCCTCGAGCGGTTCGCGGTCAATGTCGACGACAGCGCGACGGCCGACAATGGCGGCGCGGTGCGTCGCGGCACCGCGATCCGGCCGGACGGCCCCGCGGCCTACGGCGCGACGCTGCCGCTGGCCGCGATCGGCGAGGCACTGGAGGCGGAGGGGTTGCCGTGGCGCTTCTCCAACCATGCCGGCGCCTTCCTGTGCAACCACGTGTTCTATGCCGTGCGCCATCATTTCGCGGCCGCCGGGTCGGCCGTGCCGGCCGGCTTCGTCCATCTGCCGCCGCTGCCGCCGGAGGCCGGGTCGCTGGCGCCGGAGGGCCAGTGCCGCGCGGCGCGCCGCATCGTCGGCGCGGTCGCGGCCGCGATCGGGTCCGATCGCCGGGAGGCGGCGCGTGCGCCCCGGCGTCTGGCGGGTTGAGCTGATCGTGCCCGCGCCGGCCGCCGAGGCGGTGGCGCGGGCGATCGAGCCGCTCGGCGACGCGCTCTCCGCGTTCGAGCTGGCACCGGGCGGCGACTGGCGCATCGTCCTCCACGCGGAGAAGCCGCCCGATCGGGCGACGCTGGAGGCGGTCCTGGCGGTGGCGGCGCTGGCGTCCGGGTCTCGCCTGCCGCCGCCCGACATCGCGCCCGAGGACGACATCGACTGGCTCGGCCGGCTGCGCGAGTCCTTCCCGCCCATCCGGGTCGGCCGCTTCTACCTGCACGGCTCGCACCTGCCGCCGGGGCCGCCCGGCGCGGTGTCGATCATCGTCGACGCCGCGACCGCGTTCGGATCGGGCGAGCACGCGACGACGCGCGGCTGCCTGACGGCGCTCGACGCCGTGGCGCGGCGCGGTCGCCGCCGCCGGCCGCTCGACGTCGGCACCGGCACGGGCGTGTTGGCGATCGCCGCGGCGCGGCTGTGGCACACGAAGGTCGCGGCGACCGATCTCGACGGCGAATCGGTGCGCGTGGCGCGCTTCAACGCGCGGATCAACCGGGTGGCGGGGCGGGTGAGGGTCGATATCGGCGACGGGCTGTCGCCATCGGGCTGGCGCGGCCGGCGCGGCCACGACCTCGTGTTCGCGAACATCCTGGCGCGGCCGCTCGCCGCCATGGCGCGGCGGCTCGCCGGTGCGCTGGCGCCGAACGCGGTGGTGGTGCTCTCGGGATTGCTGGCCCGGCAGGAACGCCAAGTGCTGGCCGCCTACGCCCGCCAGGGGCTGCGGCTCGAGCGGCGCATCGCCATCGACGGCTGGCACACGCTGGTTCTCGGCCGCTGAGGCGGCCGGCGGCGGCTCAGGCGTGCCGACGCGGTACGTTGCTGTTCGCCGCCCGCGGCTTCCGCCCCTCGCCATTGTCGTTCGCCGGCGGCGATGCGGACGGGACGGCAGGGGCGGCGGTCGTACGGCGGGCGAGCCCGCGGACCACCCGAAGCGTTCCGGGCACCCGCGCCACGACGCGCCAGGGCAGGAAGAACAGCCGTTCGACGGCCGTCGGCCATGCCTCGATGGTCGGGCTCGGGGCGCCGAGGAACGGCACCGGGCCGGTCCGCGGGACGTGCGTCTCGCCGATCATGCCACGCGACGCAGCTTGGCCTGCGGCCGCTCGTTGGCATTCGCCGTCTCGCCGGCGAGCGGGGCGACCTCGTTGGGGAAGCTGTCGGGCATGAGGTTGCCGGCGACCACCGCCGGGATCTCGCTGCGCGACAGGCCCATGTCCCGGAGCTGGCGGTCGTCGAGGCTCATCAGCTCCTCGTAGGCCTTGCGCTGGGCGGCCCACTGGCCGATCGCCGCGATCGCCTTCTTCGGCAGTGCAGCAAGCGACTGCGCCGCCCCGGCGACCATTGCGCCGAAGGCCTCGGCCCGCAGGGCCCGCGCCTTGGCTTCCAGTTCCGGTATGGAATTCATCGAGTTCATCTCTAACCTCCTGGGGACGGACCAACCCGTTCCCTCGCTGACAAAGGTAAGGTTCTCTGCCGCATAGTCCATCGCCGATGCTGCATCGCAGCAATGCGCGCCGCGCAATCCTTGTGTCGCCGATGGCCGGCCCTTAGGTTCGAACGGCAACGCGAGAAGGCCCCGCCGATGCACGACGATGTCGCTCCCGTCCCCGAGTCCGAGGTCGAGGCGCCCCCGCCCACGCCGGTGGCGGCCGGGTCGCGCGATGCGGTGGCGGCCCGCCTGGCGGCGTTGCGCGCGGAACTGTCGCGCCGCGAGCTCGCAGGTTTCGTGGTGCCGCTCGCAGACGAACACCAGGGAGAGTATCTGCCCGCGTCCGCACAGCGCCTCGCCTGGCTGACGGGATTCACCGGATCGGCCGGCTACGCGGTGGTCCTCGCCGACGCCGCCGCGATCTTCGTCGACGGCCGCTACACGCTGCAGGCCCGCGACCAGGTGCCGGCCGACCTGTTCACCCATCGCCACCTCACCGAGGAGCCGCTCGACGACTGGCTGAAGGACCGCCTGGCGGCGGGCGCGCGACTCGGCCACGATCCCTGGCTGCACACGCCGGTCCAGGTCGAGCGGCTGCGCAAGGCGGTGGAGGCGGCGGGCGGCGTCCTGGTCGCCGCCGAGGGCAATCCCGTCGATGCCGTGTGGCCCGACCGGCCGGCGCCGCCGGTCACGCCGGCCATCCCGCATCCCCTGGTCTTCGCCGGGGTTCCGGCGGCCGACAAGCGGGTGCGGATCGGCGACGCGGTCGCCGCCGCCGGGGCCGACGCGGCGGTGCTGTCGGCCCCGGACTCGATCGCCTGGCTGCTCAACGTGCGCGGTGCCGACGTCCCCTGCACGCCCTTCGTGCTTTCGTTCGCCGTCGTCCATCGCGACGCCCGCGTCGACTGGTTCGTCGACGCGCGCAAGCTGTCGCCCGACATGGCCGCGCATCTCGGCAACGGCGTCGCGGTGCGGCCGCCCGACTCGTTCGGCGCGGAGCTGGATGCGGTGGTCCGCGGCGGCGCCCGGGTGATGGCCGACCCGGCGAGCGCACCGGCGTGGGTGTTCGACCGCATCGCCGCCGCCGGCGGCACCGCCGTGCGCCACGACGATCCCTGCCAGCTTCCCAAGGCGTGCAAGAACCCGATCGAGATCGCCGGCACCCGCGCGGCCCATCGCCGCGACGCCGTCGCCCTGGTCCGCTTCCTCGCCTGGATCGCCCGCCATGCGCCCTCTGGCGAGGTCGACGAGCTGGCGGCGGTGGCGCGCCTCGCCGCCCTGCGCGCCGAGAGCGACATGTTCCGCGGGCCGAGCTTCGAGACGATCTCCGGGTCGGGCCCCAATGGCGCCATCGTCCACTACCGCGCGACGCCGCAGTCGAACCGCCGGCTGCAGCCGGGCGAGCTCTATCTCGTCGATTCCGGCGGCCAGTATCCCGACGGCACCACCGACGTGACCCGCACGGTGGCCGTCGGCACGCCGACGGCGGAGATGCGCGACCGCTTCACCCGCGTGCTGAAGGGGCACATCGCGCTCGCCATGTGCGTGTTCCCCAAGGGCACGCCGGGCGGCCAGCTCGACGCCCTGGCGCGCGCCGCGCTGTGGCAGGCCGGCCTGGACTTCGACCATGGCACCGGCCACGGCGTCGGCAGCTACCTCTCGGTGCACGAGGGGCCGCAGCGCATCTCGCGCGCCGCCCCCGGCGCACCGCTGCAGCCCGGCATGATCGTCTCGAACGAGCCCGGCTTCTACGCGCCCGGCGCCTTCGGCATCCGCATCGAGAACCTGGTGACCGTGATCCCCGTGGATTTTCCAGGGGGACGGTCGATGCTCGGCTTCGAGACGCTGACGCTGGCGCCGATCGACCGCGCGCTGGTCGATCCGGCGCTGCTGGCGCCGGCCGAGCGGGCCTGGCTCGACGCCTATCATGGCCGCGTCCGGTCGGAGCTGACGCCGCGCGTCGACGCCGAGACCGCCGCGTGGCTCGCTGAGGCGACGCGGCCGCTGGACGGATGACGCCGCGCCGCGGATGACCGCAGCCTACCCGACCGACATCGCCTATCCCGCGACCTTCCAGCCGAAGCTCGCGCCCGCCCATCTCGCCGCCGTGTGCGCGCTGCGCGGCGTGCCGGCCCCGGCGGTCGACCGGCCGTACGCCTTCTGCGAGCTGGGCGCGGGCACCGGCTTCACCACGAACCTGCTCGCCGCGGCCAACCCGTTCGCCGAGTTCCACGCGGTCGACCTCAATCCCGAGCATGTCGCTGCCGGCCGCGAGCTGGCGCTGGCGGGCGCGCTCCCCAACGTGCGCCATCACGCCATGGGCTTCGCCGAGGCGCTGGACGCGCGGCTGCCGGACTTCGACTTCATCGCGCTGCACGGCGTGTGGACCTGGGTCGACGACGCGGCGCGGCGCGCCGTGGTCCGCTTCCTCGCCGACAAGCTGCGGCCCGGCGGGCTCGTCTATGTCAGCTACACCGCGCGGCCGGGCATGGATGCGGTCGCCGCCGTGCGGCGCCTGGTCGACGAGGCGGGCCTCCTCGGCCACGGCGAGCCGACGGCCGCCCGCGTCGCGCGCGTCCGCGGCTTCCTCGACCGGCTGGTCGCCGCCGGCCCGGCGCTCGCCCGGCGCGCGCCGGCGCTCGTCGACTATGTCGGCACTCTCGGCCGGATGGCGGAGGCCTCCGCCATCCACGATTTCCTCGCGCCGGGATGGTCGGCCGTCCACCACCGCGAGGTGCGCCGGGCCATGGCGGCGGCGGGATGCGTGTTCGCGGGCGACGCCGATCTGGCGATGGACGTGCCCGACCTGGCGCTCGAGCCGGATGCGGCGTCGCTCGTCGCGGCAATGCCGGACGCGGCGGCGGAAGCGACCAAGGACCTGCTGACGCAGCGCCCGTTCCGGCGCGACGTCTACCGCCGGCCGCGTCCCGGCGCGGCGCCGCCGCCCTTCGGCGGCCTCATGTGGCTGTTGCGCGCGACGGTGGACGCCGTCGCGGGCACGGCGCTGCCGGCCGGCCGCCACGGGCCGATCCCGGACCTGCTGGCGGCCATGGCGAGCCGGCTGGAGCGCGCGCCCATCGACGCGGCATCGCTGCTGGCCCAGCCCGAGATCGCCCGTTTCCCGCCCGCGGCGGCGGCAGCCCAGCTCGCCGCCCTGATCGCGGCCGGCACGGCCGTCCCCGCGGTGCGCCCGCCCGCGGTGCTGCCTGCCGGCCTGCCGCGGCTCTCGCCCTTCAACCGGGCGGCGCTGTCACGCCCCATCGCCCCCGACAACGCCCGCCTGCTGGCGTCGCCCGCGACCGGCGGCGGCGTCGCGCTCGACCAGACGACCGGCTATCTCCTGTGGGCGGTGACGACGGCGGAGGCGGGCAACGCGGCGGCGCTGCTGGCGGCTCGCCTCGCCGCCGAGGGCCGCACCCTCAGCGTCGGCGGCCGGACGGTCGGCGACGCCGCCGGGCTGGCGACCCTGCTGGCGCCGCAGCTCGATCGCTTCGCCGGCGGCGACCTGCGCCGCCTGATGCGCCTCGGCGTGGTGGCGTGAATCGGAGGGTGCGCGCTCACGCGCCGTCGATCAGCGCCAGCCATTCCGCCTCGTCGAGGGTGCGCACGCCGAGCTCGCGGGCCTTCGTCGCCTTGGAGCCGGGGTTGGCGCCGACGACCACGAGGTCGGTCTTCTTCGAGACCGATTCCGCGACCTTGGCGCCGAGCGCCTCGGCGCGCGCCTTCGCCTCGCGCCGCGTCATGCGTTCCAGCTCGCCGGTGATGACCACCGTCCTGCCGGCGAGCGGCGAGGCGGCGGCCCGCGAGGCGGCGACGGGCACCACCCTGACGCCGACCGCCAGCAGCTCGTCGATGACCGTCTGGTTGTGCGGCTCGGCGAAGAACTCGACGATGTCCCGCGCGACGCTCTCGCCGATGCCGCTGATGGCGTCGAGATCGTGGAACGCCTCGCCGTCGGGATCGCGGGCGGCCGCCATCGCCGCGCGCAGGCCCTCCAGGCTCTCGTAGTTGCGGGCGAGCAGCCGCGCCGTCGCCTCGCCGACCTGGCGGATGCCCAGGGCATAGACGAAGCGGTCGAGCGGGATGGTCGCGCGCGCCCGGATCGCCCGCTGCAGGTTGGCGATCGACGTCTCCTTCCAGCCCTCGCGGTCGACCAGCGGCGTCGGATCCTCGGCCAGCCGGAAGAGGTCGGCGGGATTGCGGACGATGCCGTCCTCCCAGAAGGCGGCGATGTGCTTCTCGCCCAGCCCCTCGATGTCGAAGGCGTCGCGCGACACGAAATGGCGCAGCCGCTCGACCGCCTGGGCGGGGCAGACGAGGCCGCCGGTGCAGCGCCGTACCACCTCTCCCGGCTCGCGTACCGCGTGGCTGTGGCAGATCGGGCACTCGTTGGGGAACGCGAAGGGCTTGCTGTCGGGCGGCCGGCGCTCCGGGACGACCGCGACGATCTGCGGGATGACGTCGCCGGCGCGCTGGATGACGACGGTGTCGCCCTCGCGCACGTCCTTGCGCGCGATCTCGTCCTCGTTGTGCAGGGTGGCGCGCGAGACGACGACGCCGCCGACGGTGATCGGCTCCAGCTCGGCGACCGGGGTCAGCGCGCC
The DNA here is from genome assembly GCA_020852355.1 of Alphaproteobacteria bacterium. Lineage (GTDB taxonomy): Bacteria > Pseudomonadota > Alphaproteobacteria > ATCC43930 > Allostellaceae > Allostella. Next base: position 43,894 of record JADZBA010000378.1, on the reverse strand, counting down.
GGTGCGCCCGACCTGGACGACGATGCGCAGCAGCCGCGTCTGCGCGCGCTCGGCCGGGAACTTGTGGGCGAGGGCCCAGCGCGGCGCCCGCGTGACGAAGCCGAGCCGGCGCTGCAGCGCCAGGCTGTCGACCTTGTAGACGACGCCGTCGATGTCGTAGCCGAGGTCGGCGCGCCGGCCGGCGAGGTCGCGGTGGAAGGCGAGCGCCTCCTCGATCGTCGCGCACAGCCGCGTCTCGGGATTGACGCGGAAGCCCCAGCCCGCGAAGCGCTGCAGGGCGTGCCAGTGCGAGTCGGCGATCTCCTCGCTCGCCTCGCCCCAGGCGTAGGCGAAGAAGCGCAGCGGCCGCCCGGCCGTGACCGCCGGATCGAGCTGGCGCAGCGACCCCGCGGCGGAATTGCGCGGATTGGCGAACAGCGGCTCGCCCGCCTCCTGGCGGCGGGCGTTGAGGGCGAGGAAGTCGCGTCCGCGCATGTAGACCTCGCCGCGCACCTCGATGACGTCGGGCGCCGGTCCGGACAGGAGCTTCGGAACCTCGGCCAGCGTGCGCAGGTTGGCGGTGACGTCCTCGCCCTCGATGCCGTCGCCGCGGGTCGCGCCGAGGACGAAGCGGCCCTTCTCGTAGCGCAGCGACGCCGACACGCCGTCGATCTTCGGCTCGGCGACGACCGCGATCGACGCCGCCGGATCGGCCCGGAACTCTACGTCCTTGCGCAGGAACTGCCGGACCGACGTGAAGAAGGCGAGCACGTCCTCGTCGGTGAAGGCGTTGTCGAGCGACAGCATCGGGCGGCTGTGGGCGACCTTGCGGAAGCCCTGCCCGGGGGTGGCGCCGACCCGCCGGCTCGGGCTGTCCGCGCGGACGAGAGCGGGGAAGCGCGCCTCGATCGCCTCGTTGCGCCGGCGCAGCGCGTCGTACGCGGCGTCGCTGATCGTCGGCGCGTCCTCCTGGTGGTAGCGGCGGTCGTGCTCGGCGATCTCGGCGGCCAGCGCCGCGAGCTCGGCCTCGGCCTCGGCCTCGGTCAGCGCCTCGGGCGGCTTCGCCGGCGGCGCGCCGGTCGTCGGCTTTCGCGTCATCCCCGTCTCCGGCTGCGGCTGGGTGCGAGCAGGCTGTCGGCGGCGGCGCGGGCGGCGTCGGTGACGCGGCTGCCCGAGAGCATGCGGGCGATCTCCTCGCGCCTCGCCGCCGCGTCCAGCGGCTCAACCGTGGTCGCCGTCCGTCCCTCGTCGACGTCCTTGCGCACCCGCCAATGATGGTCGGCCAGCGCCGCGACCTGGGGCGAGTGGGTGACGACCAGCACCTGCACCGAGCGCGCGAGCCGCGCGAGGCGCTCGCCGACGGCGGCGGCGACGGCGCCGCCGATGCCCGAATCGACCTCGTCGAAGACCAGGCTGGGCACCGGGTCGGCGGACGCCAGCACCACCTTGAGCGCCAGCATGAAGCGCGACAGCTCGCCGCCCGAGGCGATGCGGGCGAGCGGACCGGGTGCGGCGCCCGGATTGGTCGCGACGGTGAACTGCACCCGGTCGATCCCCTCGGCACCGGCCTCGGCCTCGGGCACCGGGTCGATCCGGGTCGCGAAGCGCGCCTGCTCGAGCTTGAGCGGCGGCAGCTCGACCGCCACCGCCGCATCGAGGCGCCGGGCCGCGGCATGGCGCGACTGCGAGAGCGCGCGCGCCGCCTGCGCATAGGCGGCACCGGCTTCGGCGGCGCGCCGCTCGGCCCGGGCGAGGCCGGCAGTGCCGTCCTCCAGCGCCGACAGGCGGGCGCGGTAGCGCTCGGCGAGATCGGACAGGGCCGCGACCGGGACGCCGTGCTTGCGGCCGGCGGCGCGCAGGGCGTGCAAGCGGTCCTCGATGGTCTCCAGCGACCGGGTGCCGCCGTCGAGGTCGCGGCGCAGCGCGTCGAGCTGTGCCGCGCCCTCGCGCAGCTCCGCCAGCGCGCGGTCGAGGGCGGCGACGACGGGGTCGAAGCGGCCGGCGGCGCGCTCGGATTGGCGTTCCACGAGGCGCGCGGCGGCGGCGATGCGGTTCTCGGCGCCGCGATCGCCCTCGATCTCCGCCAGGGCGGCGCGCGCGGCGTCGACGATCCGCTCGCGATGGGACAGGGCGGCCCGCTCCTCGGCCAGCCGAACCTCCTCCTCGGGCTCCGGCGCGAGCGCTTCCAGCTCGGCGACGGCGTGGCGCAGGAAGCCCTCGTCGGCCTGCGCCTTCTCGATCTCGGCGCGCGTGGCGGCGAGGGCGGCGGCGGCGGCGGCCCGCGCGGCGTGGGCCGCGCCGACTTCGGCCAGCGCCGGCGCGTGGCCGGCGAAGGCGTCGAGCAGGCGGCGATGGGCGGCGGGATCGAGGAGGCTCTGCTGATCGAACTGGCCATGGATCTCGACCAGCGTTTCGGCGATGCGCCTCAGTGCCGCGACGCCGATCGCCTGATCGTTGACGAAGGCCCGGCTGCGCCCGTCCTGGGAGATGGTCCGGCGCAGCCGCAGGGAATCCTCGGCCGCGACCCCCAGCTCCTCCAGCGCGGCGCGGACGGCCTCGCCGTCGGCCGGCGCGAATTCCGCGGTGACGCTGGCCTGGCCGGCACCCGTGCGGACCAGTCCGCTGTCGCCGCGCTGGCCGAGCGCCAGGCCGAGCGCGTCGAGCAGGATCGACTTGCCCGCTCCCGTCTCGCCGGTCATGGCGGTGAGGCCGGGCCCGAGGACGAGGTCGAGCCGGTCGATCAGCACCACATCGCGAATCGAGAGGGCGGACAGCATCGGGACTCGGGTCAGCACGATCGGCTGCGGCACCCTACCGACGGCGGCGGGCCGCGGAAAGTCGGAACGAAGGGCCCTCTCATCCGTTATCCTGGCGGGTCTCGGGCCGGGCCCGGACATGAGGTGGACGATGCGCATCGCTTTCGCGGTTATCGGGGCAACACTCTGCGCGGCCGTGCCGGCATCGGCGCAGCGCTACTACTGGCCACCGACCTACCACTACCCGCCGGCCTACGTGCCGCCGCCGACCTATTATCCGCCTCCCGCCTACTATCCGCCGCCGACCTACGCGCCGCGCTGGTCCGCCCCGGCCTGGCAGCACCGTGCGCTGGTCGAGCGCATCCAGGACGAGCTCGAGGAGCGCGGCTACCGCCCCGGTCCCGACGACGGCGTCCTCGACCAGCAGACGGGAGCCGCGATCCGCGAGTATCAGCGCGACGCCGGGCTGCCCATCGACGGCGAGGCGACGCCCTCCCTGCTCGATCACATGCTCTATGCGACGCCGCGCGTCACGGCGCGCATGCAGCCGCCTTCCTATGTCCCGCCGCCGAGCTACGCGCCGCCCAGCTACCAGCAGGAGCCGCCGGCCTATCCCAACCCGTCGCTGCAGGCTCCGTCCGGGCCGGCGCCGACCTACACCCCCCGTCCGGGCCCGGCGCCGGGCTATGTCGCGCCGGCCTATCCGCCGCCCGGCAGCGCCTATGCGCCGCCGCCCGTCCGTTCCGGCGACCCGGACGTCGCGTGGGTGCAGCAGGCCCTGCGCGCGCGCGGCTACGACGGCGGCCCGCCCGACGGCATCTTCGGCGTCCGCACGCGGGCGGCGATCGAGGCGTTCCAGCGCGCCAACAACCTGCCGGTCGACGGGGCCATCAGTCCCGCGTTGATCGCCCGCCTGCGGTAGGGATGCTGCGGCCGCGGGCTCGCGGCCGCCTCGTCAGAAGACCGAGCTCCAGGCGCGGCTGATCCACGATCCTTCGTCGCGCTTGGGGCTGAGGTCCTTGCCGGTGAGCAGGCGGTAGCTGTCGACGTACCAGTCGCTGCCCGGGAAGTTGTGGCCGAGCACGGCCGCCGCCGTCTGGGCCTCGTTGACGATCCCGAGCGCCAGGTAGGCCTCGGTCAGCCGATGCAGCGCCTCGGGCACCTGGCTGGTCGTCTGGTACTTCTCGACGACGACCCGGAACCGGTTGATCGCCGCGAGCTGGTTGCCCTGGGTCAGGTAGTAGCGGCCGATCGCCATCTCCTTGCCGGCGAGATGGTCGTGCGTCAGGTCGATCTTCAGCTTGGCGTCGCGGGCGTAGCGGCTCTCGGGGAAGCGCTTGACCACCTCCTCCAGGGACTTCAGGGCGCGGTCGGTGTTGCGCTGGTCGCGCTGCACGTCGGTGATCTGCTCGTAGTAGCAGAGCGCCTTGAGGTAGTAGGCGTAGGCGGTGTCGCGGTTGCCGGGATGGAGCTGGATGAAGCGGTCCAGGGCGACGATCGCGTCGTCGTACTTGGCGTCCTCGTAGTGGCTGTAGGCGGCCATGAGCTGGGCCTTGGTCGCCCAGACGGAGTAGGGGTGCTGGCGCTCGACCTCGTCGAACTGCTTGGCGGCGGTGCGCCAGAGGCCCTGCTGGATGCTGTTCATGGCCTCGTTGTAGAGCTCCTCCACCGGACGCTCGACGTACGGCTCCTCCTTCGTGGAGCTGCACGCCGCCGCGGCCAGGGCGAGCGCGACGAAAACGACGCGGGCGATCGAACGCGGCATTCGCTTGTCCCGATGGCTTCGACGAGTCGGGCGGTCGTCCACCCGGCCCTGTAGATAGCAAGCCCGCGCCGGGAGGGAAATGATCCCCTGCCCGGGTGCGGCCGCGCCCCGGGGGCCGCGCGCCCGTTCAGGCGGTCGCGGCGAGCGGCCCGGAGTCCCAGGCCGGCGTCATGATCCCCGGCTCCACCGCCGCGGGGGCCCAGGCGGAATGGTCGCTCATCAGCGCGCGCAGCAGCCGGGCCGACAGGGCGTGGCTGGAGCGGTGGCCCTCGAAGCGCCCGAGGATCGGCCCGCCGGCGAGGTAGAGGTCGCCGATGCTGTCGACCAGCTTGTGGCGCACGAACTCGTCGGCGTAGCGCAGCCCTTCCTCGTTCAGCACCCGCTCCTCGTCGACGACGATGGCGTTGTCCAGCGAGCCGCCGCGGGCGAGCCCGAGAGAGCGCAGCTTGTCCACCTCATGCAGGAAGCCGAAGGTGCGCGCCCGCGCCAGCTCGCTCTTGAAGGCGCCGTTGTGCAGCGTCACGCCGTAGCGCTGCTGGGCGATCACCGGGTGCGGGAACTCGATCTCGAAGTTGAAGGACTGCGTCGGGCCCGGCCGCAGCATCGCCCATCGCGTGGCGTCGCCGACCCGCACCTCCTTGAGCACGCGGATCGCCTGGCGCGGCTGCGGCAGGTCGGTCGTGCCCGCGCACTCGATGAGGAATACGAACGGCGCGGCGCTGCCGTCCATGATCGGCACCTCGGGTCCGTCCAGCTCGACGACGACGTCGTCGATCGCCAGGCCGGCGAACGCCGCCATGAGATGCTCCACGGTCGACACCGAGACGCCGTCCTCGAGCAGCGTCGTGCACAGCGGCGACTCGACCGCGCGGTCCCACAGCGCGGGCACCTCCGGGGCGCCCGGCAGGTCGACGCGCCGGAACACGATGCCCGTGCCGGCCGGTGCCGGCAGCAGGCGCAGCACGATGCGCTGGCCGGAATGCAGGCCGACGCCGGTGCAATGGATTGCGGACTTGATCGTGCGCCGCAGGTTCGGGCCGGCCAGGGGTCTGATCGCGTTCACGGATGCCTTCCGATGAAACGGAACCTGCCGGGAGGGGGAGGCGACGGGTTCGCTGAAACTGACGCAACAAAAAAAGCGCTCCCCCCCATGTATCCACCAGGGAGGGAGCGCTCAATTCAAAGATTGTTGCGCGGTGTTACAGCAATCTTTCTGCGATATCAGTAACTTAGATCTAGTTGGCCTGACGCCGCAGGAAGGCCGGGATGTCGAGCATGTCCTCTTCGGCGGTGGACTGCTGCGCGCGCTCGGGCGCTTCCACGCCGTTGGCCCTGGCGCGGCTCGCCACGGGTGCCGCGGCGGGCGCCGCCGCCGGACGGGCCGGGCCCATCGCGGCGGCCGGCTCGATGCGCTCGGCCGGGGCCGGCATGGCGCCGCGGGCGCGGTCGACGCCGGTCACCCGCCGGATCAGGTTGAGGCCGCGCAGCCGGCCGAAGCCGCCGCCGGCGGCCCGGGCGGGAGGCTCCTCGGCCATCACCTGCTCGATCTCGGCGGTGAGCGGCAGGCCCATCGGCTGGCCGGGATCGGTCGGCATCTGGGCGGTCGTGCCGGTACGGCCGAGCGGCAGCGCCGGCGCCTCGGCGACCCCCGGGGAGGCGAGCGGCAGGGCGACCGGCTGGACGCCGCCGCCCGCCGCCGCCCGGCCCGCCTCGGCGCGGAGCGGCTCCAGCGCCGGCTCGGCCGGGGCCGCGACCGACGCCGGCTGGGACAGCCGGTCGCGGTCGCTGACGAGCTGGATCACGGTGCGCGGCTTCTCGGCCTGCTCGGCGTCCATCCCGGTGGCGACGACGGAGACGCGCATGCGCCCCGACAGCTTCTCGTCGAAGGTCGAGCCGAAAATGATGTTGGCGTCGGGGTCGACCTCGTCGCGGATGCGGTTGGCCGCCTCGTCGACCTCGAACAGCGTCATGTCCATGCCGCCGGTGATGTTGATGAGGACGCCCTTGGCGCCCTTCATCGAAACGTCGTCGAGCAGCGGGTTGGAGATCGCGGCCTCGGCGGCGTCGATGGCGCGCTTGTCGCCGGTCGCCTCGCCGGTGCCCATCATCGCCTTGCCCATCTCCTGCATGACCGTGCGGATGTCGGCGAAGTCGAGATTGATGAGGCCGGGCATGACCATCAGGTCGGTGATGCCGCGCACGCCCGAATGGAGCACGTCGTCGGCCATCTTGAAGGCGTCGGCGAAGGTCGTCTTCTCGTTGGCGACCCGGAAGAGATTCTGGTTGGGGATGATGATCAGCGTGTCGACGAAGCGTTGCAGCTCCTCCATCCCCTTCTCGGCGGCGCGCATGCGGTGCGTGCCCTCGAAGTGGAAGGGCTTGGTGACCACGCCGATCGTCAGGATGCCCTGCTCGCGCGCCGCCCGCGCGATGACCGGCGCCGCGCCGGTGCCCGTGCCGCCGCCCATGCCGGCGGTGATGAACACCATGTTGGAGCCGGTGATCTGGTCGAGCAGCTCGTCGAGCGCCTCCTCGGCGGCGGCCCGGCCGACGTCGGGACGGGCGCCCGCGCCCAGCCCGCGGGTCACGCTGGCGCCGAGCTGCAGCTTGCGGCTGGCGAGCGACTGCGCGATCGCCTGCGCGTCGGTGTTGGCGACCAGGAACTCCACGCCCTCGAGGTTGGCGCGGATCATGTTGTTGACGGCGTTGCCGCCGGCACCCCCAACGCCGATGACCGTGATGCGCGGCTTGATCACGTCGTCGTGAGCAGGAACTGAGAGATTGATCGGCATGGGTCCCTCCGGGTTCGGAGCTGGTCGGTCAGAGACTATGGGAGGTATCGGGTGATTCGCGATAGCCCATATCTTGTGGTCGGGCGGTAAAATAACCCCATCAGAAGTTGTCCCGCAGCCAGGTCCCGAGTCGCCCGACATAGCCCCGGCGGGCGCTCTTGGCGGCCCGCGTCGGCACCGGCTCCTCGGCCCTCTGGGTCAACGCGTAGTGCAGCAATCCCGCGCACACCGAGAACGCCGGCCCGCCGGTCGCCTCCGCCAGGCCGCTGATGCGGATCGGCCGGCCGAGGCGGACCTGCTTGTCGAGCACCTGGCCGGCCAGCTCGCGCACCCCCGGGAGCTGGCTGGCGCCCCCGGTCAGCACGACGCGCCTGCCGGCCACCTTGTCGAGGCCGCTCGCCTCCAGCCGCGCCCGGACCATCTCGAAGGTCTCCTCCATGCGCGGCCGGATGATGTCCACGAGGAACGACTTGGGGATCTGGTTGCCCTGCGAGTCGTCGTCCTCGCCGACCTGGGGCACCACGATCGTCTCGCGCTCGTCGGCGGGCGAGCCGATGGCGCCGCCGTAGAGCGTCTTCATGCGTTCGGCATGGACGGTCGGCGTCGACAGCCCGCGGGCGATGTCGTTGGTGACGTGGGCGCCGCCGATCGGCACCACGTCGGTGAACACCGCCTTGCCGTCGAAGAACACTGCGAGCGAGGTCGTGCCCCCGCCCATGTCGACGACGGTGACGCCGAGGTCCATCTCGTCCTCGACCAGGCAGGCGAGGCCGGCGGCGAACGGCGAGGCGACGAGCCCTTCGATCTCGAGCTGCGCCTTGTTGACGCACAGCACGAGGTTGCGCACGACGCTGGCCGAGGTGGTGATGGTGTGCACCTGGACGCCGAGCTTCTCGCCGTACATGCCGCGCGGGTCGCGGATGCCGCGGTTGCCGTCGACGACGTAGCTGGTCGGGATCGAGTGCAGGAGATGACGGTCGCCGGGCTCGACCATGCCGCGGCCGTGATCGTGCAGGCGGCGCATGTCGCCCTCGTCGATCTCGCGGCCGGCCACCGCCATCTCGACCTGGACGATGCGCGAGGTCGGCTGGCCGCCGGAGACGTTGACGAAGACGTCGCGGATGCGTTCGCCCGTCATCTTCTCCGCGGCGTCGACCGCGTTGGTGATCGACGTGGTGACCGTCTCCATGTCGAGGATCGTGCCGGCCCGCATGCCGTGCGAGGCCTGGTGGCCGATGCCGACGATCTGGAGCTGGACGCCCTCGGCGTGCGCGATGAAGCAGCAGGTCTTGGTGGTGCCGACGTCGACCGCCGCAATCGGCCCGCGCGGCCTGGCGAGCGCCTTCATGCGTCGCGGTCCTTCTTGCCCGGCGTGGCGCCCTGGGTGTCCTTGGCGCGCCGCAGGTTGATTCGGTTGGGGTCGCGCAGGTCGATGACCGAGACCTGCCGCTGCAGCACGCGGTGCGTGCGCTCCAGCGCCGCGACCTCGGCCCAGGCCTCGCCCGCGCGTTCCTCGGGCAGCATGATCTCGATGCCGCTGTCGAGCCGGATGTTCCAGCGCCGGCCGCCGACGCGGATTGCGGCGACGACGTGGCCCTGCAGCGTCGGCTCGGCGGCGAGCATGGCGACGAGGTCGGCGGCGACGCGCTGGGCGTCCTCGCCGACGATGAAGGGCAGGCGTGGGAAATATTCGATGCCCTCGTTGCCGAGTTCGTGGCCCTGGTGGTCGATGAGGACGAGCTGGCCGCGGCGCTGCCACACCGCCATCGGCCGGCGCTCGACGAGCCGGATGTAGATGGTCCCCGGAAGCTGGCGCTCGACGGCGGCCGAGCGCACCCAGGGCAGGCCCTCCAGCCGCTCCTTGACGACGCCCGGGTCGACCGCCAGCAGCGGCGTGCCGCGGCGCGCGTCGACCGCAGCCAGGATCATCTCGCGCGGCGTGTGCAGCCGGCCCTCCACCAGGATCTCGTCGACCGCGAGGCCGGCATCGGCGGCGGCCGCGACGAGGCCGTGGGCGACCTGGGCCGCCTGGTGCGCCGCCCAGCCCTCCTTCCACGCCATCCACGACGCGCCGAGCGCGGCCGCGGCGGCGATGCCGGCGGCCGCGAAGGCCGCCGGCCGCGTCCAGCGCGGCCAGACCCGGCGCCGGGCGACGCGCCGCCCGGTCTTGTCGCGCCGCTGTCCCGCCGCGGCGATCGGGTGGTTCAGGATCCGCACCGCGCCTCCTCCACCATCCATGCGACGAGCGCGGGGAACGAGTAGCCGGCGGCCGCCGCGATCTCCGGGACCAGCGATGTCGGCGTCATGCCCGGCTGGGTGTTGACCTCGAGCAGGTAGAGCTCGCCGCGGCCGCCGCCGGTGTCGTCCCAGCGCAGGTCGGCGCGGGTGATGCTGCGGCAGCCGAGCGCGCGGTGGGCGCGCAGCGCGATGTCGAGGGCCTCGGCGTAGGTCGCGGGCGGCAGCGCCTCGGCGCTCAGATGGTCGGAGCCGCCGGCGGCGTACTTGGCGGTGTAGTCGTAGAAGGCGCCGCGCGGCCGGATCTCCAGGGCCCCCAGCGCCCGGTCGCCCATCACCGCCACGGTGATCTCGCGGCCCGGGATGAATCGCTCGGCCAGGACGTCGCGGCCGAACGGCCAGTCGGCGGCACTCGGCAGCGGCGCGTTCTCGCCCTCGCGCACGATGAGGACGCCGAGGCTGGAGCCCTCGTGGGTCGGCTTCAGCACGTAGGGGCGCGGCAGCGGCTCGCCGTCGCGCAGGCTCTCCAACGGCAGCACCCGCCCCTCGGGGCAGCGCAGCCCGGCAGCGGCGAAGATGCGCTTGGCCGTCGGCTTGTCCAGCGCCAACGCCGAGGCGAGCAGGCCGGAATGGGTGTAGGGAAGCTCCAGGAAGTCGAGCACCCCCTGGATCGTGCCGTCCTCGCCGCCGGTGCCGTGGAGGGCGATGAACACCGCGTCGGGGCGCGGCGTCAGGGCCTTCAGCAGCGCCGGGAGATCATGGCGGACGTCGATCTCGGTCACCACGTAGCCGGCCTCGCGCAAGGCCGCCGAGCATTCGCGGCCGGTGACGAGCGAGACCTCGCGCTCGCCCGACCAGCCGCCCATGAGCACCGCCACACGCTTGGTCATTACGTCCCCTCCGCCGGGGCCGTCGCGCGCCGGGCCGGGCCGGGCACGCCGATGCGCCGGATCTCCCAGTCGAGGCCGATGCCCGACTGGGCGGCGACGCGCCGCCGCACCTCCTCGCCCAGCCCCTCGATGTCGGCGGCCGTGGCCGCCCCCGTGTTGATCAGGAAGTTGCAATGCTTCTCGGAGACCATGGCGCCGCCCAGGCGCAGGCCGCGGCAGCCGGCGCGGTCGATCAGCGCCCAGGCCTTCTCCTGCGGCGGGTTGGCGAAGGTGCTGCCGCCGGTACGGGCGCGGATCGGCTGCGCCTCCTCGCGCTGGCGGGCGAGCAGGGCCATGCGCTCGCCGATGGCGGCGGGCTCGTCGCGGCTGCCGGCGAAGGTCGCGCCGACGAAGATCCAGTCCTCCGGCAGGCCGCAATGGCGGTAGGAGAGGCCGGCGGCGGCGGCCGGCACGACGTGCAGGCGGCCGGTCGCATCCAGCGCCTCCAGATCGACCAGCGCGTCGGCGACCTCGCGGCCGTAGCAGCCGGCGTTCATGCGGAGCGCGCCGCCGATGGTGCCGGGTACGCCCGCGAGGAACTCCAGCCCGGCGACGGCGCCGTCGCGCGCGGTGATCGCGACGTTGACGTCGAGGGCGGCGGCACCGGCCACCACCCGCGTCCCCGCGATCGCGATCTCGGCGAAGGCGCGGCCGAGACGGATCACCACGCCCGGCACGCCGCCGTCGCGCACCAGCAGATTCGAGGCGACGCCGATCACCGTCACGGGCACGTCGGCCGGCTTGGCGGCGAGGAATGCGGCGAGGTCGTCGCGATCGGCCGGGCGGAACATGACCTCCGCCGCGCCGCCGACCCGGAACCAGGTGACGGACGCGAGCGAGGCGTTCTCGCTGAGGCGTCCGCGCACCGGCGGGAGGCGATCGACCAGACTCCCGGTGCGCCGGGCGGGCGGGCGGGCGCCGACATCGGCGGCCGGCATCATGGGCTGTTGCCCGCGACGCGGGCGGCGGGGGCGGCGAGGCGCGCCAGCTCGCCCGGCAGGGCGTGGGCCCACTGGGTGATCGATCCGGCGCCCAGGCAGACGACGAGGTCGCCCGGCCGCGCCAGGTCGCGCACGAGCGGGGCCAGCGCCGCGGGGTCCGGCAGCGGCACGACGTTGCGGTGGCCGTGGCTGCGCAGGCCCGCGACCAGGGCGTCGCGGTCGAAGCCGGCGATCGGCGCCTCGCCCGCGGCATAGACGTCGGCGACGATCACCGCGTCGGCGTCGTTGAAGCAGGTGCAGAAATCCTCGAACAGGCTGGCCAGGCGCGTGTAGCGGTGCGGCTGGACGACGGCGACGACGCCGCGGCCGGTCGCCGCGCGCGCCGCCTTCAGCACCGCGGCGATCTCGACGGGATGGTGGCCGTAGTCGTCGATGACGGCGATGCCGCCGGCCTCGCCGGTGCGGGTGAAGCGCCGCTTGACGCCGGAGAACGCGGCCAGCGCGCGGCGGATCACCGCGTCCTCGAAGCCCATCTCCACGGCGATCGCGATGGCGGCCAGCGCGTTCTGCACGTTGTGCGCGCCCAGCATCGGCATGGCGACGCCGTCGATCGTGCGCCTGGTGTCGTCGACGCGGTCGGAGACGACGACGTCGAAGCGGCTGCCGCGGCCGCCGAGCTGGACGTTGATCGCGCGGATGTCGGCCTGCGGCGTCAGGCCGTAGGTCAGCACCCGGCGGTCGGAGACCAGCGGGATCATGCTCTGCACCACGGGATGGTCGATGCACAGCACCGCGAAGCCGTAGAAGGGCAGGTTCTCGACGAACTGCACGAACGCCCGCTGCTCGGCCTCGAAGGTCTTGTAGAAGTCGAGATGCTCGGGGTCGATGTTGGTGACCACGGCGATCGTCGCCGGCAGCTTGACGAAGGTGCCGTCGGATTCGTCGGCCTCGACCACCATCCACTCGCCGCGGCCGATCCGCGCGTTGGTGCCGTAGGCATTGATGATGCCGCCGTTGATGACCGTCGGCTCGGCGCCGGCGGCATCGAGCATCGCGGCCACCATCGAGGTCGTCGTGGTCTTGCCGTGCGTGCCGGCGATCGCGATCGACCAGCGCAGGCGCATCAGCTCGCCCAGCATCTCCGCCCGGCGCACGACCGGCAGCAGGCGCGCCCGCGCGTCGGCGATCTCGGGGTTGTCCGCCTTGATCGCCGAGGAGACGACGACGACCTGGGCGCTGCCGAGATTCTCGGCGCGGTGGCCGATCGTCACCGGGATGCCGGCGGCGCGCAGGCGCTGCACGTTGGCACCGTCGGCGACGTCGCTGCCCTGCACCTGGTAGCCGAGATGCTGCAGCACCTCGGCGATGCCGCTCATGCCGATGCCGCCGATGCCGACGAAATGGATGGTGCCGATGGAAAGCGGGATGGATCTCATGCCGCTTTCTCCAGCGGATGGGCGGCGAGCGCCAGCACGGCGTCGGCCAGGCGCTCGGCGGCGTCCGGGCGGCCCAGCGCGGCAGCACGGGCGGCGGCGGCGGCGAGCCCGGCGGGATCGGCGAGCAGGGCGGCGAGCCGCGGCGCCAGCGTCGCGGCGGTGAAATCGGGCTCCGCCAGCAGCCAGGCCGCGCCGGCGTCGGCGAGGTGGCGGGCGTTGTCGGTCTGGTGGTCGTCGGCGGCGTGGCGATAGGGCACGAGGATCGCCGGCCGGCCGGCCGTCGCCAGCTCGGCGACGGTCGAGGCGCCCGAACGGGCGATCACCAGGGCCGTGTCCGCCAGGCGATCGGGCACGTCGTCGAAGAACCGCGCCACCGTGGCGGCGACGCCGAGATCGGCATAGGCGGCCGTCACCGCGGCGACGTCCTCGGCGCGGGCCTGCTGGCTGACGCGCAGCCGGGCGCGCAGCGCCGCCGGCAGCAGGGCGACGGCGGCGGGGATCGCCTGGGCGAAGACGTGGGCACCCTGGCTGCCGCCGAGCACGAGCAGGGCCACCGGCCGGTCGTCGGCGGGCGGCCGATAGGCGACGGCGCGCACGGCGGCGATGGCCGGCCGCACCGGGTTGCCGGTCTCGACCACCCGGCCGGCGAGTGCGGGGTCGAGCAGGCGCACGGCGGCGAAGGAGGTGGCGATGGTCGTCGCCCGGCCGGCCAGCAGCCGGTTGGCCTTGCCGAGCACGGCGTTCTGCTCGTGCAGCACGATCGGGCAGCCGAGCCGCCGGGCGGCGAGCACCGTCGGCACCGACGGGTAGCCGCCGAAGCCGACCACCACGTCGGGCCGCTCGCGCCGCAGCAGGCGGTGGGCGGCGACGGTGCCGGCGCACAGGCCGATGCCGCCCCGCACGCGGCCGATGACGCCACCGCGCATCGGCGCCATCGGCAGGCGGTGGACGGTCAGCCCCGCCGGGGCGGCGCCGAACGCCGCCGTGCGCGGGTCGGTGACCAGCATGGCCGCGGCGCCGCGCGCCGCCAGCGCCCGCGCCAGCGCCTCGGCGGGGAACAGATGGCCGCCGGTGCCGCCGGCGGCGAGGGCGACGCGTCGCGTCACGGCTCGGTGCCGCCGAAGCGCCGGCGCGTCAGCGCCAGCAGCATGCCGGCGCCCAGCGCCAGGGCCAGCATCGACGAGCCGCCGTAGCTGATGAACGGCAGCGTCATGCCCTTGGTCGGCATCAGGTGCAGCGAGGACGCCATGTTGATCAACGCCTGCAGGCCGAACTGGGTGACCAGCCCGGCCGCCGCCAGCATCACGAACAGGCTCTGCTCGCTCATCAGCCGCAGCACGCTGCGCAGCACGATGACGCTGAACAGCGCCACGATGAACAGGCAGGCGAGCAGGCCCAGCTCCTCGCCGGCGACGGCGAAGACGAAGTCGGCATGGGCGTCGGGCAGCCAGTTCTTGACCGTCCCCTCGCCGGGGCCGCGGCCGAAGACGCCGCCGTTGGCGAACGCCTCGATCGAGCGGTCGATCTGGTAGCTGTCGCCGGTCGAGGGATCGAGGAAGCGGTCGATGCGGCTGGCGACGTGCGGCAGCAGGCGGTAGGCGCCGAACAGGCCGCCCACCGCGCCGACGCCGAGCAGCGCCACCCAGAACAGGGGCAGGCCGGCGAGGAAGACCTGGACGAACCACACCGCGCCGACGATCACCGCCATGCCCAGATCGGGCTGCTTCACCAGCATGCCGACGATGAGGGCGAAGAGGACGACGGCGATCAGGCCGCCGGGGAAGCCTGCGCGCGCCCGGCCCTGGGCGAGCAGCCAAGCGGTCAGCACGGCGAACGCCGGCTTCACGAACTCCGAGGGCTGCAGCGACATGCCGGGGAGCGAGATCCAGCGCCGCGCGCCCTTGATCTCCGCGCCGATGACGAAGGTGAGCGCCAGCATGACGACGGCGACCGCGAAGACGGCCAGCGCGATGCGCCGGATCATCCGCGGCGGCTGCAGCGACACCATGAAGATGACGGCGATCGCGACCGGCAGCAGCATGATCTGGCGGCGCACGAAGTGCAGGGGGTCGAGGCCGATGCGCTCGGCGACCGGCGGGCTCGCCGCCAGCAGCATCACGGCGCCGACGCCGATGACGGTGGCCAGCGCGAAGACCGTCCAGCGGTCGACCGTCCACCACCACTGCCCGAACAGGCTGGTATCGGTGCGCGCGAAGGCGGTCATGCGGCGGTCTCCGCTGGGGCGAGGAGGACGCGGCGGCCGGGCAGCGCGGCGGCGAGCGACCGGAAGCGGTCGCCGCGTTCCTCGAAGTCGCGGAACTGGTCGAAGGAGGCGCAGGCCGGCGACAGCAGGACGACGGCGCCGGGGCGCCGCTCGGCCGTCGCCCGCTCGCGCGCCATGCGCAGCGCATGGGCGAGGTCGCCCGCCATGGTGTGCGGCACGCGCCCGTCCAGCGTCGCGGCGAAGGCGGGTGCGGCCGCGCCGATCAGGAAGGCGTGCGCGACGCGCGGGAACAGGGGCGCCAGCGCGGTGATGCCGCCCGCCTTGGCGACGCCGCCGGCGATCCAGTAGACGGCGTCGTAGCAGGCGAGGGCGCGCGCTGCGGCGTCGGCATTGGTCGCCTTGCTGTCGTTGACGTAGGCGACGCCGTCGATCACCGCCACCAGCTCCTGGCGGTGCGGCAGCCCAGGATAGCCGGGCAGCGCCGCGGCGATCGTCTCGCGCGCCACGCCGAGGGCGCGGCAGGCGGCGAAGCAGGCGGCGGCGTTCTGGGCGTTGTGACGGCCGGGCAGCGTCGCCGCCAGCGCGAGGTCGAGGACCGGCGCGGAGGCGCCGTCGATGGCGTCGATCAGCGTGCCGGCCGCGACCCGCACCTCGGCAGTCGCATCGTCGCCGCCGGAGATCGTCACGACCCGCCGGGCACCCTCGGCGCGCAGGCCATGGGCGATCGCGGCGGCGGCCGCGTCGTCGACGCCGACGACGGCGGTGTCGCCGGCGCCCTGGCCCGCGAAGATGCGCCGCTTGGCCGCGACGTAGCCCTCCATCGTGCCGTGGCGGTCGAGATGATCGGGGGCGATGTTGAGGAGCAGCGCCACCGCGAACCCCGGATCCTCGACGAGGTCGAGCTGGAAGGACGACAGCTCCAGCACGTAGACGCCGCCGGCGCCCAGGGGCGGCAGGTCGAGGGCGGCGATGCCGAGATTGCCGCCGACCGCGACGCGGCGCCCGGCCTGCTTCAGGACGTGGCCGATCAGCGCCGTGGTGGTCGACTTGCCGTTGGTGCCGGTGACGGCGCAGAAGGTCGCCTCGGGCTCGGCTCGAAGCAGCAGCGCGATGTCACCGGTGATCGTCACCCCCGCGGCGCGCGCGGCGACCACCGCCGGATGGGGGGCGGGATGGGTCAGCGGCACGCCCGGGCTCATGACCAGCGCGGCGACCCGGCGCCAGTCTTCCGTCGCGGGGTCGGCCAGGCCGTAGCCGGCGCGGCGCGCCGCGTCGCGATTGGCCGCGGCATCGTCCCACACGCCGACGTCGGCCCCGCCGGCCGCGAGCGCGCGCGCCGCGGCGAGGCCGCCGCGCGCGAGCCCCAGCACGATGACGCGCCGGCCGGCATGGTGGGGGACGACGATCACGGGCACCTACCTCAGCTTCAGGGTCGAGAGTCCGGCCAGCGCCAGGATCGAGGCGATGATCCAGAAGCGGATGACGATGGTCGGCTCGGCCCAGCCCTTCTTCTCGAAGTGATGGTGCAGCGGCGCCATGCGGAAGACGCGCTTGCCGGTCAGCTTGAAGGACAGCACCTGGACGATGACCGAGACGGTCTCCAGCACGAACAGGCCGCCGATCATGATCAGCACGATCTCGTGCTTGGTGATCACGCTCATGGCGCCCAGCGCGCCGCCGACCGACAGCGAGCCGGTGTCGCCCATGAAGACCATGGCCGGCGGCGCGTTGAACCACAGGAATCCCAGGCTGGCGCCGACCAGCGCGCCGCAGAAGACGGCGAGCTCGCCGGCACCCGGCACATGGTGGATCTGCAGATAGTTGGCGAAGATGGCGTTGCCCGCGAGATAGGTGATGAGCGCGAAGCAGCCGGCCGCGATCATCACCGGCACGATGGCGAGCCCGTCGAGCCCGTCGGTGAGGTTGACCGCGTTGGACGCGCCGGTCATGACCAGCACGCCGAACGGCAGGAACAGCCAGCCCAGGTCGACCAGCGCCGTCTTGAGGAAGGGCACCGCGAGCTGGGTCGAGAGCGGTTCGCGGGTCAGGTACATGACCCAGATCGTCCCCGCCAGCCCGATCGCGCACTGCGCCACCAGCTTGAGGCGGCCGGGCAGGCCCTTGTGGTTGCGCCGCGTCAGCTTGAGGTAGTCGTCGCCGAAGCCGACCACGCCGAAGCCCAGCGTGACGCACAGCACGACCCAGACGTAGCCGTTGCGCAGGTCGGCCCACAGCAGGGTCGAGATGGCGAGCGCGATCAGGATCAGCGAGCCGCCCATGGTCGGCGTGCCCTTCTTGCGCAGCAGGTGGCTCTCCGGGCCGTCGGCGCGGATCGGCTGGCCGTGCGGCTGGCGCGCCTTCAGCCAGCGGATCAGCGACGGGCCGAGCACGAAGCTGATGACGAGCGCGGTCACCACCGCGCCGGCGCTGCGGAAGGTCAGGTAGCGGAACAGGTTGAACGGACCGAAGTCGTCGGTCAGCGGCACCAGGACGTTGTAGAGCACGGTGCGACGCGCCTCAGCCGGCCGCGGCGTGCGGCGCCGCACCCCAGGGCCCGGCCAGCAGGCGCTGCACGATCGGGGCCATGCGGGTGCCGAGCGAGCCCTTCACGGTGACGACGTCGCCCGGCCGCACGGCCGCGGCGGCGATCGGGGCGAGCTCGTCGGAGGTCGCGGCATGGACGCCGCGCAGCGGCGCGGGCAGGACGGAGAACAGGTTGGTCATCAGGGGTCCGCAACAGAAAACGATATCGACTCCGGCGGCGAGAAGGGGGTCGGCCAGCGCGGAATGCAGCCGCGGGCCGAGATCGCCCAGCTCGCGCATATCGCCCAGCACCGCGATGCGACGTCCGCCCGGACCCGGCCGCGTCGCTCCCAGCACATCGAATGCGGCGCGCATCGAGGCGGGGTTGGCATTATAGCTCTCGTCGATCAGCGTGAAGGTACCGCCGTCGGGCAGCGCGACGACGTGACGCGCGCCGCGGCCGGCCATGCCCGAGAGCTTCGCCAGCGCGGCGGCGGCCCGGGCCACGTCGGCGCCGAGCGCATGCACCGCGGCCAGCGCCGCCAGGCTGTTCAGCACCCAGTGCCGCCCCGGCACGCCGATCGAGTAGTCGATCGCGGTGCCGCCGACGACGGCGCGCACGGCGCTGCAGGTCGCGTGCAGGTCAGCGGCGACCAGGCGGGCGAAGGCGCCCTCGGCCGTGCCGAAGTCGAGGATGCGGCGGATGCCGCGCGCGCGGGCATGGCCGGCGAGCCGCTCGAAATGCGGGCTGTCGCGGTTCAGCACCGCCGCCCCGTCGACGGCGGTGCCGAGGAAGATCTCGGCCTTGGCGTCGGCGATCGCCGCGACGGACGCGAAGAACTCGATATGGACCGGCTCCACCGTGGTGATCACGGCCACGTCGGGCCGCGCGATCGGTGCGAGCCGGGCGATCTCGCCGGCGTGGTTCATGCCGATCTCCTGCACCACGTAGCGCGCGTCGCGCGGCACCCGGGCGAGGCTGAGCGGCAGGCCCCAATGGTTGTTCAGGCTGGCGGCGCTGGCGGCGGTCGGCGCCTGGGCGCCGAGCCCGAGGCGCAGCGCCTCCTTGGTCCCGGTCTTGCCGACGCTGCCGGTGACCGCGACGACGCGGGCGCGGCTGCGGTCGCGGCCGGCGCGGCCCAGCGCGGTCAGGGCGGCCAGCGTGTCCGGCACCACGACGAGGGCCGCATCCGCGCCGACCCGCTCGGGCCGGCGATCGACGAGCGCCGCCGCCGCGCCCCGGGCGAGAGCCGCGGCGACATAGGCGTGGCCGTCGTGGCTCGGCCCCTGCAGCGCCACGAACAGCTCCCCGGCGGCGATGGTGCGGCTGTCGATCGAGACGCCGTCGACGTGCCAGCCGGTCGCGGTCGCCCGGCCGCCGGTCGCGGCCACGATCTCGTCGGCGGTCCACAGCGGCGGGGCGCTCATGCGGGCCCTCCCGTCCGTGCCGCCGCGGCCGCGCGGGCGACCTCGGCGTCGTCGAAGGGCAGCACCGTCGTCCCGACGACCTGGCCCTGCTCGTGGCCTTTGCCGGCGACCACCAGCACGTCGCCCGGGCCCAGCCCGGCGACCGCGACGAAGATCGCGGCATGGCGGTCGCCGATCTCGCGCACGTCGCCGCCGACGGCGCGGGCGGCAGCCAGCGCCGCGGCGCGGATCGCGGCGGGGTCCTCGGTCCGCGGGTTGTCGTCGGTGACGATGACGCGGTCGGCGGCGCGGGCGACGGCGGCACCCATCTCGGGCCGCTTGCCGGCGTCGCGGTCGCCGCCGCAGCCGAAGACGCAGACGAGGCGGCCGGCGGCATGCGGGCGCAGCGCGGTCAGCACGGTCGTCAGCGCGTCGGGGGTGTGGGCGTAGTCGACATAGACCGCCGCGCCGTCGTCGAGGCGGGCGACGCGCTGCAGCCGCCCCGGCACGCCCTCCAGCCGGGCGAGCCCGGCGATCGCCGCGGCGGCGTCGACGCCGTCGGACAGGACCAGGCCGAGGGCGGCCAGCGCGTTCATCGCCTGGAAGCCGCCGGCCAGCGGCAGCGCCACCTCCCAGCGCCGTCCGGCGGCGGCGATCGTCAGGTCCTGCCCGTCGGGATGCAGGTCCTGCCGCTCCAGGCGGATATCGGCTCCGGCGCGGCCGTAGCCGAGCACGCGCAGGCCGCGCCCGCGGCACAGCGCGTCGAGTGCCGCGAACTCCGGCGAATCGGCGTTCAGCACGGCGGTGCCGCCCGCCGCCACGACCTCGCCGAACAGGCGGAACTTGGCGGTGCGGTAGGCCGCCATCGTGCCGTGATAGTCGAGATGGTCGCGCGTCAGGTTGGTGAAGGCGGCGGTCGCGATGCGGATGCCGTCGAGACGGAACTGGTCGAGGCCGTGGCTCGACGCCTCCATCGCCAGCCGCGCCACGCCGCGCTCGGCGAGATCGGCCAGTGCCGCGTGCAGCACCACGGGGTCGGGCGTGGTCAGCGATCCCGTCCGCACGAAGCCGGGGGCGCGCACGCCGAGGGTACCCAGGCTGGCGGCGGCGAGGCCCGCATGCGTCCAGAGCTGGCGGGCGAAGTCCGCGGTCGAGGTCTTGCCGTTGGTGCCGGTGACGGCCGCGACGCGCTCCGGCTGGCCGGGGTGGAAGGCCGCGGCGAGCAGCGCCAGGCGCCGGCGCGGGTTGGGGTCGGTGACCAGCGCCACGGCCGCCGCGTCCTGCGGCAGGCGCGTGCCCTCGGGCGCCAGCACAGCCACCGCGCCGCGCGCCACGGCGTCGCCGATGAAGCGCCGGCCGTCGGTGGCGCTGCCCGGCAGGGCGGCGAACAGGAAGCCGGGGCGGACGGCGCGCGAATCGACGGCGATGCCGCTGATCTCGGGTCCGTCGGCGTCGCGGTCGCGGGCGGAGGTCGGTCGAACGTCCCTGGGCGCGGCGTCCGTGCGGGCCATCAGCTCAGCGAGGCGCATTGGCGTTGCGCGCCGGCGCGCTCGCCTGCAGCAGGAGGTCGCGGCGGACCTGGGGACTCTCCTCGTCGATGGGCATGACGCCGACGATCGGCGCGATGCGCTCGACGATCCGCGCCATCAGCGGCGCCGCGACCCAGCCGCCGGTCGCGTAGCCCTGCGACTGGGCGGTGCCCTGCGGCTCGTCGACGATGACCAGGACGACGTATTGCGGGTCGCTCATCGGGAAGGCGCCGGCGAACGACGACAGCAGCGCCTTCTTGCGATAGGAGCGGCCGGCCGCCTTCTCGGCGCTGCCGGTCTTGCCGCCGACGAGATAGCCCGGCGCGTTCGCCTTCTTGCCCGTGCCGTCGACGACGACGAGGCGCAGCAGGCGGCGCATGTCGTCGGAGGTCTTCGCCTTGATCACCCGCGTGCCGTCGGGATGGGTCCCGTAGGCGTACTTGACGAGGGTCGGCTTGCGCATGATCCCGCCGTTGACGACGGCGGCCGTCGCCGCCGCCATCTGCATCGGCGTGACCGACAGGCCGTGGCCGAAGGCGATGGTCATGGCGTTGATCTCGCGCCACGGGTTCGGCACCAGGGGAAAGCCGTTCTCGGGCAGCTCGATCGGCATCTGCTTCAGCAGGCCGAGCCTGTCCAGGAAGGCGCGCTGGCCGTTGATGCCGACGTCGAGCGCCATCTTGGCCGAGCCGATGTTGGACGAGTACTTGAAGATCTCGGGCACCGTCAGCCAGCGGTGCTTGCCGTGGTAGTCGTCGATGGTGAAGCGCGAGATCTTGATCGGCCGGGTCGCGTCGTAGCCGCCCGTCAGCGAGGTCTTGCCGCTGTCGAGGGCCATCGCCGTCGTGAAGATCTTGAAGACGGACCCCATCTCGTAGGTGCCGAGGGTGACGCGGTTGAACAGCGTGTCCGGGTTGGCGGTTCCCGGGGTGTTCGCGTCGTAGTCCGGCAGCGACGCCAGCGCGACGATCTCGGAGGTGTGGGCGTCCATCACGACGCCGGCGGCGCCGATCGCGCGGAACTCCGTCATCGAGCGCTGCAGCTCATCGCGCAGGACGTGCTGGATTCGCAGGTCGATCGACAGCTCGAGCGGCTTGCGCGCGCCACGGATGCGCTCGTCGAGGGTGCGCTCGACGCCTTGCAGCCCGACATGGTCGATGCCGGCGAAGCCGACGACATGGGCGGCGAGCCGGCCCTGGGGATAGATGCGGCGCTCGTCGCGCTGGAACTCCAGGCCCGGCAGGCCCAGGCCATTGACCTCGAACTGCTGGCGCGGCGTGAGCTGCCGCTTGATCCACACGAAGCTGCGGTCCTCCGACAGCTTCGCGCGCAGCTCGCCCTCGTCGAGGCCGGGCAGGGTGGCGGCGAGGCGGCGGGCGGTCTGCGCCGGGTCGATGACCTGCTTGGGATTGGCGTAGAGCGAGGGCGTCGGCAGGCTGGTGGCGAGCAGTGCGCCGTTGCGGTCGACGATGTCCGCGCGCTCGGTCTCGGCGGCCCGGGGCGCTGCCTGCGCGGCGCGCGGCTCGCCCTGGTCGGCGAGCAGGGTCACGTCGACGAGCCGGCCGGCGATCACCAGGAAGGCCAGCGTGAAGGTCGCGGCCAGGAACAGCAGGCGGCTGCGGCCCCGCTCGATCGCCGCCTGCAGCGGGCCGTCGACCGGGCCCGCCCGGAAGGCGGTGCCGCGCGCCCGCGGGCGGCAGGCGAGGTCGGTGACGGTCGGCACGTCGCGGCTCATCGCGGCGGCTTCGTCGCGTACGACGCGCCGACGACCGATCGCGGCGGCACGGGCGTCGGGCCGCGGGCGAGCGGCGGCGCGGGCGGTGCCGCATGCTCGGGCCGCAGCGGCGCGTCCTCGATGCGGCCGAGCTGGCTGGCGGCGATCGGCGCGAGGTCGAGGTGCCGCCGGCTGAGCTGCTCCAGGCGCGCCGGCTGGTTGAGGTAGCTCCACTCCGCCTTGAGGACGTGGATCGCCTGCTGGTCGGTGACGATCGCGCGATTGAGGTGGACGAGGCGCGTCTCCATCTCCTGCACCTCGTATTTGACCTGGAAGACGCCGTAGCCCAGCGCCGAGACGAGGCCGAGCCAGAAGGCGAGCGCGATCCGGATCATGAGGCGCTCCCGGCGGCGGAAGTGCCGGTCATGCGCCACGGCGCATCCCCCCACGGCGCGGCTTCGCTGCGCTCGGCGGCGCGCAGCCGGGCGGAGCGGGCGCGCGGGTTCGCGGCGCTCTCCGCGTCGCCCGGGCGGATGGCCTTGCCGTCGAGGAGGCGGAAGCTGGCGGCGGGCCGCTCGGCGGGCGGGCGATGGCGCGAGCCCCGGTCGGTGCCGGCACGCTCGCGCAGGAACGCCTTGACGGCGCGATCCTCGAGCGAATGGAAGGAGACGACGGCGAGGCGGCCGCCCGGTGCCAGCAGGCGCTCCGCCGCATCCAGGCCGCGGGCGAGCTCCCCGAGCTCGTCGTTGACGGCGATGCGAAGTGCCTGGAACGTCCGGGTCGCAGGGTCGATCCCATCGTTGGAACGCGGCACCGCGCGGCGGACGATCTCGGCCAGCGCTCCCGTCCGGGTGATCGGCTCGACGGCCCGGGCGGCGACGATGGCGCGAGCGACTCGACGCGCGTGTCGTTCCTCACCATAGCGAAAGATGATGTCGGCCATATCGCGCTCTTCGAGCTCCGCGACGAGATCGGCGGCGGTCGGGCCGTCGCCGCCCATGCGCATGTCGAGCGGGCCGTCGGCACGGAAGGAGAAGCCGCGCTCGGGCGTGTCGATCTGCGGCGAGGACACCCCGAGATCGAGGGCGATGCCGTCGACCGTGACGACGCCGCGGTCGCCCAGCAGCCGGTCCATGTCGCCGAACCGGCCCTCGACCAGGGACAGCCGGTCGCCATAGCGCGCGGCCAGCGCCGCGCCGCGGGCGATCGCCAGGGGATCGCGGTCGATGCCCCAGACCCGGCAGTCCGCCGCCTCCAGCAGCGCGCCGGCGTAGCCGCCGGCGCCGAACGTGCCGTCGACATAGATGCCGCCGGCGCGCGGCTGCAGCACCGCGACGACCTCGCGCAGCAGGACGGGCGTATGCCCGCCCGGCGCCGCGCCGTTGCCCGATAAGGTCGCTCCCCGTCCGATCACGGCGCATTTCCCCCCGGCGCTGCCGGACGGACGGGGAGCGTCGCGCCCACACTCAGGGCGCGTCCGCGAACCTCCTCGGCATGGCGCCGGAAGGTGACTGGTTCCCAGATCTGGAAGGTGCGGCCGCGGCCGACGAAGGCGACCTCGGCCTCGATGCCGCAATGGCCGATCAGCGCGGGCGGCAGGACGACCCGGCCTTCGCCGTCGAACGGCAGCTGGTGTGCGTCGGCGAACACCACCGCCGCCAGCTCGTCGCGCCTGGGCGAGAACATGTCGAAGCTGTCGACGCTCGCCGAGAGGCGCTCCATGAAATCCATACCGCAGCCCTCCATGGCGGGCTGACCGAGCGCCGGGAATGCGACGATGCCCTCGAAATCCTGACCCTTGAGGGCGGCACGGAACGTCGCCGGAACGGACACCCGTCCCTTGCGGTCGATCCGATTCACGAATGTCGAGACGAACAGCGCCATCGACTCCCCCCGGACGGCGCGAACCCCCGCTGCGCCGGCCCGCCCACAGGCGCCGCTGACTGGCCTCCTCTGGGAAGACTTGGGATACCATGGGGAAATTTGGGAGTCAATGGAACAGACCCTCTAATCCCTTGGGACGCTTCCCGTTTTGAGCGGACAGCGAAGTTGCACACCAGATGTCGGAGCCCGATGGGCAGCAGACGGCTACCCGTCGACTTGGGTGGGTCGATGTTCGTTCTTTGTTCTCTATGGGAGGTTGAAGGTGCCAGACGGCCTGTAAGCCGGGTTCTGTCCCCGCGGGCCGAAGCCCGCAGGAGATGGTCATTCCTCTGGGACGTCCGTCACCGGACGCCTCGCGCGACCGACCCGGACGGCAGCCCGGAAACTGGCGCGTCGCACGTTCGCGAACGAACGCCGACCGGCCGTCCCTATTTGGTCTTGCTCCCGGTGGGGTTTACCGTGCCGCGGCCGTTGCCGGCGCGCGCGGTGCGCTCTTGCCGCACCCTTTCACCCTTGCCGCCCGGTCCCGGGGGACGAGGCGGCGGTTTGCTTTCTGTGGCACTTTCCCTGGGGTCGCCCCCGCCGGGCGTTACCCGGCACCGTGTTTCCGTGGAGCCCGGACTTTCCTCCCCCCGCCCGCGGGCGGGGAGCGACCATCCGGCCGTCTGGCGCGCGGAAGGTGGCGTCTCGCAGGCCCCGCGTCAACCGCCGCGCACGAGACGGGCGATGCGCCACAGCGTCTCGGCGTCCAGCGCGCCGTCGATCCGGGCAGGACGGAAGCGCCGCTGGAAGGCCGCCACCGCCGCCGCCGCGTCGTCCAGTGCGTAGCCGAAGCGGGCGAGGCGGCGCAGCCCTTCGGCCGCCGGGAACGGCGGCGCTTCCGGCGCCGGATCGTCGAGGTCGTCGGGCCAGATCCCGATGCCCGCGGCGGCGAGGCCGCGCCAGTCGAACAGCTCGCCCGGATCGACCTTGCGCCGCGGAGCCACGTCGGAATGGCCGACGACGCCGGCGGGCGGGATGGGGTGGCGGGCGAGGATCCCGGTCGCCAGCGCGACCAGTGCCAGCATCTGGACCTCGGGGAAGGGCCGATAGCCCCATTCATGCCCCGGATTGTCGAGCTCGATGCCGATGGAGGCGGCGTTGACGTCGCCCTCGCCCTGCCAGGACGAGACGCCGGCGTGCCAGGCGCGGCGGTCCTCCGGGACGAGGCGGTAGGCCGTCCCCGCCGCGTCGATCAGGTAGTGCGCGCTGACCGCCGCCGCCGGGTCGCACAGGCGGGCGAGGGCGGCGGCGGCGCTGACCATGCCGGTGTAGTGCAGGACGAGCAGGCGGACCGCGGTGCCGGGCGGGCGCGGCCCGTGGTTGGGCGAGGGCAGGTCGATCGCGCCGGTCACGGCTGCGGCTGGCGCTCGGTCAGGCGCGGTCGCCGCCAGACGATGATGGCGACGCCGAGGCGGGTGGCGATGCCGCCGACCGCGATCGGCCCGGTCAGCGGCTCGCCGAGCAGGCCGATTCCGGCGGCGACGCCGATCACCGGCACCAGCAGCGTGTAGGGCATCACGAGATTGACCGGGTACGCCCTGAGGATGCGGTACCATAAACCGTAGCCGACGATGGTGACGAGCACCGCCATGTAGGCGACCGAGCCCCAGCCGGCGACGCTCGCCTGCGCGGCCTCGCCCCAGCGATCGCCTTCGACCAGCCACGAGACGGCGAAGAGCTGCGGCGCGGCGAACGCCGCCATCCAGCCGTTGACCACCAGCCCGTCGATGTCGCCCAGGCGCTTCACCTGGATGTTGGCGACCGCCCAGGCGAAGGCGGCGCCGACGATGGCGAGCAGCGGCCAGGGGTCCTCCGCGATGCGCGGCTCGCCCGCCATGATGGCGACGCCGGCGAAGGCGACCGCCATGCCCAGGCCGCGCCGCCAGCCGAGATAGTCGCGGAACACGATGGCCGCCAGCAGCGCCGCAAACGGCGCCGTGAGCTGGCTGGCGATCGCCACCGTGGCGGAATCGAGCCGCGAGAGGCCGAGGAACATCAGGCTGAAATGGACGCCGCCCAGCGTCACCGCCAGCAGCAGGAGCTGCCCGTAGCGGCCGCGCGGGCGCGCCACGAACGGCACCAGCAGGGCGGCCACCAGCGTGAAGCGCAGCGCCGTCAGAAGGATCGGCGGCAATTCGGTGAAGCCGAGCTTGGCGACCGGGAAGTTCATGCCCCAGATGGTGACCACCAGGAGCAGGATGACGAGATCGCGCGCGCTCATCGTTGCGATCGCGCAACGCGCTCGGGCGCCGGGAATGCGGGCGGAATGGGAAACCTCATGGGGCGCCGACGGGGGCGCCACGCGCCACCATGCACGTTCGGCGCCATCGGCGCCGATCGGCGGTGGGGGAAGGGACGGGCGGCGGCCGCCCCGGGCTCAGCCGCTGGTCTTGCTGCGCAAGGCCGCCAGCAGGCCGTCGACGCTGCCGCCGCTGCGCTGGATCACCGCGGCGAACTCCGAGCGCTGGGTGACGGCCATGCTGACGCCCTCGACGACGACGTCGACGATCTTGGGTGCGCTGTTGTGGGCGACCCGCCATTCCACCTTGGTCGGCGGCGCCCCGGCCTTGAAGATCTCGCTCTGGACCAGGACGACGTCGCCGTCCGGACGCTCGCCGGTGACGCGGAACTGCTCGCCCGTGTACTCGGCGAAGCGCGCGGCGTAGGCCTGGACGATGAAGCGCTCGAAGAGCTTGAGATATTCCGCCTGCTGCTCGGGGGTCGCCTGCCGCCAGTAGCGGCCGAGCGTGAAGCGGCCGATCGCCTCGACGTCGAAGCCGTCGCGCAACAGGGTCTGGAAGCGCTGCTCGCGCTCGGCCCGCGGCACGTTGCCGGTCAGCGACTTGATCGCCTTGTCGCCCAGCGTCTCGATCAGGGCGCGCGGTGTCTGGGCGGCGGCCGTGGCCTCGACGAGGGGAGGCATCAGCAGCGCCGCGACGACGAGCAGGGTGCGGGGAAGCAGTCGGATGCGCATGGCGGCGCTCCTCTCGATCTGGATGTCGGCTAGCGGGCCCCCGACGCGGGCCGGCCGTTCAGGATCTCGCTGGCGCGGCGCTGGCGCGAGGTAGTGCGGATGAACGCGTACGGGTCGATCTGGTTCCGCTCGATGTCATCGAGCGCCTCGATGTTGCGCGCGCGGGTATCGAGAACGTCGAGGCCGAACCGCGTGTAGCTGAACCAATCGTTGTCGGTGGCCCTGGCCATATGGCCCCAGGGGTCGATGACGAAGTTGTCGACCAGCATCCCGGTCACGTCGCGGGGATTGGTCGGGCCGAGCAGCGGCAGGAAGAGGTAGGGGCCGCCGCCGATTCCCCAGACGGCCAGCGTCTGGCCGAAATCCTCGTCGTGCCGATAGAGCCCCTCGGCGCTCGCCGCGTCGCGCACGCCGAGCATGCCGACCGTGGAATTGACGGCGAACCGCTTCAGGGTGACGCCGGCCCGCGTCGATTCGCCCTGCATGAGGTCGTTGGCGAGGATGACCGGGCCCTTGAGATTGTCGAGGACGTTGCGCACGCCGTCGCGCACCTCCTCGGGCAGGACGCCGCGATAGACCATCGCCGCGGGCTTGAGCAGCAGCCCGTCCAGCACCCGGTTGACGTCGTAGAGGCTCCGGTTGAGCCCTTCGAGCGGGTCGTCGGCGTCGTCGTCCGGATCGGCGGCGCCGGCCGCGGTCGCCGTGAGCGCCACCAGGGCGAGCGCGCAGGCGAGCGTGGCCAGTCGGCCGAGCCCCGTCCGCATCCGCTGCCTCGTCCGCTCCATGACCCGCAACCTCGCCGCTCCTCCGGGGGACGGATGTCGATCCGCGTCGGCCGGCGTCGCCGACCCCGGTAAACCGCATCGAATCACGCAGCTAACACACGAACCCGGGATTCGCCAACGCGGCTCCCGCCCGGCCGGGCGCCTTCGAAGGCGGCTGTGGCCGATCTGCCGATGCCGGCTTCGCCGCAGTGCAGAACGACGCCTGGAAGGGCACGCATTGCGCCATACATAAAATCATGTTTATATGTCTCTGTGAGAAAGAGTGAGCCATGGAAGCGCTTCTGAACGGGCTGCGCGCCGCCGCCGAGCCGACCCGCCTGCGCATCCTCGCGCTCTGCGGCCATGGCGAGCTGACGGTGAGCGAGCTGACGCAGATCCTCGGCCAGAGCCAGCCGCGGGTCTCCCGCCACCTGAAGCTCCTGTGCGAGGCGGGGCTGCTCGATCGCTTCCGGGAGGGGACATGGGCCTTCTTCCGCCTGGCGGCCCAGGGCGATGGCGGATCGCTCGCCCAGCTCCTGGTCGACCGCATTCCCCCCGACGACGAGACGGTCGGCCGCGACCTGCAGCGCCTGGCGGCGGTGAAGACGGCGCGGGCCGAGCAGGCCGCCGCCTATTTCCGGGCGAACGCGGCGCAGTGGGACCAGATCCGCTCGCTCTATGTCGACGAGCAGGAGGTCGAGACGGCGCTGCTCGCCCTGCTGCCGGAGCGCGACTTCCACGACCTGCTCGACATCGGGACGGGCACCGGCCGGATCGTCGAGCTGCTCGGGCGGCGCGGCGTGCGGGCGGTCGGCGTCGACCTGTCGCGCGACATGCTGGGCGTCGCCCGCGCCAATCTGGAGCGCGCCGACCTGCGCCACTGCCAGGTGCGCTATGCCGACGCCTACCAGCTGCCGATGCCCGCGGCTTCCTTCGACGCGGTCACCATCCACCAGGTGCTGCACTATCTCGACGACCCGGGCGAGGCGATCGCCGAGGCGGCCCGCGTGCTGCGGCCGGGCGGCCGCCTGGTGGTCGTCGATTTCGCGCCGCACGAGCTCGACCATCTGCGCATCGACCACGCCCATCGCCGGCTCGGCTTCGCCGACGCCGAGATCGCCCAGTGGTGCCGCGCGGCCGGCCTGGAGCCGGCGACGCCGGTCCATCTGCCCGGCGACCCGCTCACCGTCGTGCTCTGGTCGGCGCGCCGCCCGCAGGCGGCGGCGGCCGAGCGCCGTCCCGAACCGCCTCCCGCCCGAGGGCTGCCCCATTGACCGCCACGATCGCCATGGCGGCGCCCGCCGCGGGAGCGGCGCCGCTGTTCGGCCCCCCCAGCCCCGTCGCCGTCTCCTTCGAGTTCTTCCCGCCGAAGACGGCGGAGATGGAGGCGCGGCTGTGGGAGACGGTGCAGCGCCTGGCGCCGCTGTCGCCGCGCTTCGTGTCGGTCACCTACGGCGCCGGCGGCTCGACGCGCGAGCGCACCCACGCCACCGTCGCCCGAATCCGCCGCGAGACGGCGCTGGAGCCGGCCGCCCACCTGACATGCGTCGGGGCGACGCGGGCGGAGATCGACGAGGTCGCCCGCACCTACTGGGCGGCCGGCATCCGCCACGTCGTGGCCCTGCGCGGCGATGCGCCGGCCGACGCCGGCCGCTACCAGCCGCATCCCGGGGGCTACGCCTATGCCGCCGATCTCGTCGCCGGCCTGAAGCGGGTGGCCGACTTCGAAGTGACGGTCGCCGCCTATCCCGAGACCCACCCCGAGGCCGTGAGCCCCGCCGCCGACCTCGACAACCTCAAGCGCAAGATCGACGCCGGCGCCACGCGCGCGGTCACCCAGTTCTTCTTCGATCCCGACGTGTATTTCCGCTTCCGCGATCGGGCGACCGCGGCCGGGATCGCCGTGCCGATCGTCGCCGGGATCCTGCCGGTGACCAACTTCGGCCAGGTCCGCAAGTTCGCCGGCGCCTGCGGCGCGGCGGTGCCGGGCTGGCTGGGCGCGCTCTTCGAAGGACTCGACGACGACCCGGAGACCCGTCGCCTCGTGGCCGCCACGGTGGTCGCCGAGCAGGTGCGGGCGCTGCGGGCGGGCGGGGTCGGCGAGTACCATTTCTATACCCTGAACCGCGCCGACCTGACCTTCGCCATCTGCCACATTCTGGGCGTCCGCCCATCGGCCCACCAGGTGACGCGATGACCGACTTCCTGACCGCCCTCTCCGAGACCGTGCTGCTGTGCGACGGCGCGATGGGCTCGCGCGTCCAGGCGCTCGACCTCGACGTCGAGCGCGACTACCAGGGGCTGGAGAACTGCACCGAGATCCTCAACGAGACCCGCCCGGACCTCGTCCGCGGCATCCACGAGGGCTATCTCGAGGCCGGCGCTGACTGCGTGCTGACCAACAGCTTCGGCGGCTCGCCCATCACGCTGAACGAGTTCGCCATCGCCGACCGCGCCTTCGCGCTCAACAAGCGGGCGGGCGAGATCGCGCACGAGGCGCTGGAGCCGTTCCGGGCCGACGGGCGACCGCGCTTCGTGCTCGGGTCGATCGGCCCGGGGACCCGCCTGCCGAGCCTCGGGCACGCGCCCTACCAGACGCTGGAGGATGCGCTGGCGGTCCAGGCCGCCGGCCTGGTCGCCGGCGGTGTCGACGCGTTCCTCATCGAGACCTGCCAGGATCCGCTGCAGATCAAGGCGGCGGTCAACGGCGCCAAGCGCGCGCGCGCCGAGGCCGGAC
The DNA here is from genome assembly GCA_020852355.1 of Alphaproteobacteria bacterium. Classification (GTDB taxonomy): domain Bacteria; phylum Pseudomonadota; class Alphaproteobacteria; order ATCC43930; family Allostellaceae; genus Allostella. The sequence continues at coordinate 13,263 of JADZBA010000378.1, read as the reverse complement.
GCGACGCGCTGCCGATCCTCGTGCAGGTGACGGTCGAGACGACGGGCACGCTGCTGGTCGGCACCGACATCGCCGCGGCCGCGACCATCGTCGAGGCGCTCGACGTGCCGGTGATGGGCCTCAACTGCGCGACCGGCCCGCAGGAGATGGCCGAGCATGTGCGCTGGCTCGCCCGCAACTGGCCGGGGCCCGTCTCGGTGCAGCCCAACGCCGGGCTGCCCGAGCTGGTCGACGGCAGGACGCACTATCCGCTGGCCCCGATCGACCTCGCGAAGTGGCTGGAGCGCTTCATCGAGGAAGACGGCATCGACATGATCGGCGGCTGCTGCGGCACCGACACCCGCCACATCGCCGCCCTCGACGCCATGCTGCGCAAGCGCGCCGGGGCCGCGGCGCGGCCGGCGGCGTCGCGGCGCAGCGTCGTCTGGGTGCCCGCGATCGCCTCCCTCTACGGCCAGGTGCCGCTGCGCCAGGAGAACGCCTTCCTCGCCATCGGCGAGCGCTGCAATGCGAACGGCTCGAAGAAGTTCCGCGAGCTGCAGGAGGCCGGCGACTGGGACGGCTGCGTCGACATGGGCCGCGAGCAGGCGCGCGAGGGCTCGCACGCGCTCGACGTCTGCACCGCCTTCGTCGGCCGCGACGAGATCGCCGACATGACCGAGGTGGTGACCCGCATGCGCGGCGCCGTCAACGCGCCGCTCGTCATCGATTCGACCGAGACGCCGGTCCTGGAGAAGGCGCTCGCCCTCTACGGCGGCAAGGCGATCATCAACTCGATGAACTTCGAGGACGGCGAGGAGCGCGCGGCCGAGCGGCTGCGCCTCGCCAAGCGCTTCGGCGCCGCCCTCATCGCGCTCACCATCGACGAGCAGGGGATGGCCAAGGACGTCGATTCCAAGGTCCGCGTCGCCCACCGGCTGCACGACTTCGCCCGCGGCTTCGGCCTCAAGTCCTCCGATCTGCTGTTCGACCCGCTGACCTTCACTATCGCGACCGGCAACGAGGACGACCGCAAGCTCGGCCTGTGGACGCTGGAGGCGATCGAGCGCATCGCCCGCGAGCTGCCGGAATGCCAGATCATCCTCGGGCTCTCCAACATCTCCTTCGGTCTGAACGCCGCGGCGCGCCACGTGCTGAACTCCGTCTTCCTCGACCACGCGCTGAAGCGCGGCATGACCGGCGCCATCGTTCACGCCAGCAAGATCGTGCCGCTGCACAAGATTCCGGAGAACGAGGTCCGCATCGCCGAGGATCTGATCTTCGACCGGCGCCGCGAGGGCTACGACCCGCTGCACGCCTTCATCGCGCTCTTCGAGAACCGCAAGGCGAGCCAGGCGGTCAGGAAGGTCCGGGCCGAGAAGGTCGAGGAGCGCCTGTCCCAGCGCATCGTCGACGGCGACCGTCTCGGCCTGGAGGACGACCTCGCGCTGGCGATGCAGGGGCACAAGCCGCTCGACATCATCAACAACTTCCTGCTCGACGGCATGAAGGTGGTGGGCGAGCTGTTCGGCGCCGGCAAGATGCAGCTTCCCTTCGTCCTGCAGTCGGCCGAGACGATGAAGGCGGCGGTGGCGTGGCTCGAGCCGCACATGGAGCGGCTGGCGGGCCAGGAGAAGGGCACCATCGTGCTGGCGACCGTGAAGGGCGACGTGCACGACATCGGCAAGAACCTCGTCGACATCATCCTGACCAACAACGGCTACCGGGTCGTCAATCTCGGCATCAAGCAGCCGATCGCCAGCATCCTGGCCGCCGTCGACCAGCACCGCGCCGACGCCATCGGCATGTCCGGCCTGCTCGTCAAGTCGACCGTGGTGATGCGCGAGAACCTGGAGGAGATGTCGCGCCAGGGTGTCGGCGTGCCGGTGCTGCTGGGCGGCGCCGCACTGACGCGCAAGTACGTCGAGGACGACTGCACCCGGGCCTACGCCTGCGGCCGGGTCGCCTACGCGCGCGACGCCTTCGACGGCCTCGCGCTCATGGACAAGGTGGTGAACGGCAACTTCGACGGCCATGTCGCCGAGGTCGCCGGCAAGCGCAAGGGCCGGCCGACCAACACGCGGCGCACGCTGGGCCAGGCGGCGGAGCCACGCGCGCTGCGCCCGGTCGACATGGAGGAGATCCGCCTGCGCCGGGCCGAGCTGCATGGCGACATGCCGGTCCCGGTGCCGCCCTTCTGGGGCCCGCGCACCATCGCCCGCGTGCCCGTGGCGGCGCTGGTGCCGTACCTCAACGAGCGCATGCTCTACCAGTTCCATTGGGGCTACCGGAAGGACGGGCGGACGCTGGAGGAGTTCATGGCGTGGGCGCAGCGCGAGCTGCGCGGCACGCTGAAGCGCATGCTCGACATCGTCCAGCAGCAGGACATCCTCGTGCCCCAGGCCTGCTACGGCTACTGGCGCTGCGCTGCCGAGGGCGACGCCGTCGTGCTGTTCGGCGACGACGGGGCGAGCGAGGTGGCGCGCTTCGCCTTCCCGCGGCAGAACCGCGAGGGCGGGCTGTGCATCGCCGATTTCTTCCGCGACCGCGCCGACACGACGGCGGCGACGCGCGACGTGATCGGGCTGCAGGTGGTGACCATCGGCCAGCGCGCCTCCGACGTGGCGCGCGAGTGGTTCGCCGAGAACCGCTACCAGGATTATCTCTACCTGCACGGCCTCGGGGTCGAGATGGCCGAGGCGATGGCCGAGTACGTGCACAAGCGCATCCGCGCCGAGCTCGGCTTCGGCCACGAGGACGACCGCGACATCGCCCGCATGCTGCAGCAGGGCTATCGCGGCTCGCGCTACTCCTTCGGCTATCCCGCCTGCCCGAACCTCCACGACCAGGAGGCGCTGCTGCGCCTGCTCGGCGCCGAGCGCATCGGCATCACCCTCAGCGACGAAGACCAGCTCGAGCCTGAACAGAGCACCTCGGCGATCGTCGTCCACCATCCCCAGGCGAAGTACTTCTCGGTGTGAGGAGCGGGTGCCCGTGAGGCGCGCTATCCGATGGCTCCTGCGTCCCGCGACCTCGCCCGGGATGGCGATCCTCTCTTTTGTACGGACGATAATGCCAGATGAAGACTTCGTGGACAGAAACCGGCGGTGCCGTATCGCCCCCTCTCCGCCCCGCGGGGGCGGAGAGGGTCGGGGAGAGGTGGGGCTTCGCCGGCGGGCGTTGTCGGGCGCCCACCTCACCCTCCCCACCGCTGCGCGGCGGGTCCCCTCCCTCTCCGCCCTGAAGGGCGGCGAGGGCATCGGTGCGGCGGCTCGCGGCCGGCAGCGGCGACGCATCCCGGGCTTGTCGAGGGACGCACTGGCGTTGACCCGTTTCTGGGACGTCTCATCGGCGAACGAGCCCGACGGCGGCAGGCTGTCCCCAACATGACCCTCCTGCGCCATATCCATGTGGTGAACGCCTGGAACCCCGCGCGCTTCCTGCCGCTGCTGCTGGGCGAACGACGGGTCGGCCGGATCCGCCGCGACCTGGCGCCGGCGCTGGGCGCGTTCCCCGCGGTCTTCGCCGTCGCCGACGACGCCGTGCGGATCGTGCCGGCCGACGCCGGCCCCGACGCCCTGACCGCGGCCGTCGGCCTCGCCGTGCGCCGGCTCGTCCAGGACGGCTGCATCGCCTCCTGGCGCGGCGAGTGGTTCGACGTCGGCGCCGAGGACGATCCGCGCCCGCTCTTCCGCATCGACCGCGGCGCGCTGGCCTGCCTGGGCGTGCGCGCCTACGGCGTCCATCTCAACGGCTACGTGCGGCGCCCGGACGGGCTGCATCTGTGGATCGGCCGCCGCGCGCCGAACAAGGCGGTCGACCCCGACAAGCTCGACAACATGGTCGCCGGCGGCATCAGCGCCGGCCACGATCCCTGGTCGACGCTCCTCAAGGAGGCCGAGGAGGAGGCGTCGCTGCCGCAGGCGGTGGCCGGGCGCGCGGTCCCTGTCGGCATCGTCAGCTACGTCATGGAGCGCGAGGGCGGCCTGCGCGACGACGTGCTCTATCTCTACGACCTGGAGATGCCCGGGGACCGCGTCCCCCGGCCCAACGACGACGAGATCACCGGCTTCACGCTCATGCCCGCGGCCGAGGTGCTGGCCCGGGTGCGCGATGGCGACGACTTCAAGTTCAACGTCAACGTCACCCTCATCGACTTCTTCGTCCGGCACGGCATCCTGGCGCCCGGCGATCCCGACTATCTCGCGATCTGCCGCGGCCTGCGCCGGTGACCGCGCGGACGTCTACCCGGCCATCGCCCTGACCTCGGCCGGCGACCGCCCGGCCGCGCGCAGCGCGGCGAGCGTCAGGGCGCGGTCGCGCTTGGCGTAGCGCCGGCCGCTCGCGTCCATCAGCAGCCCGTGGTGGTGCCAGTCGGGCACCGGCAGTCCGAGCAGCGCCTGGAGCAGGCGATGGACATGCGTCGCCTCCAGCAGGTCCTCGCCGCGGGTGACCAGCGTGACTCCCTGCACCGCGTCGTCGACGGTGACGGCGAGGTGGTAGCTGGCGGGCGTGTCCTTGCGCGCCAGCACGACGTCGCCGAGATCCTCCGGCCGGGCCGCGATGGTGCCGCGGGCGCGGTCGTGCCAGGCGAGCGGGCCGGCCCGCCCGGACGCCGCGGCCATGTCGAGGCGCAGCGCCCAGGGCTCGCCGGCGGCGATGCGCCGGGCGCGCTCGGCGGCGGCGAGGTGCCGGCAGGTGCCCGGATAGACGGGGCCCTCCGGCCCGTGGGGTGCCGCGCCGGCGCGCGCGATCTCCGCCCGGATGTCGCCGCGGGTGCAGAAGCAGGGATAGAGCAGGCCCATCGCGTCCAGCCGGTCGAGCGCCGCGCGATAGTCGTCGAAGTGCGTCGACTGGATGCGGACCGGGCCGTCCCAGTCGAGGCCGAGCCAGGCGAGGTCTTCCAGGATGGCGGCGGTGAACTCCGGCCGGCAGCGGGTGGCGTCGATGTCCTCGATGCGCAGCAGGAAGCGGCCGCCGGCGCGTCGCGCCGCGGTCCAGCCCTGCAGGGCGGAATGGGCGTGGCCGAGATGCAGCCGCCCCGTCGGGCTCGGGGCGAAGCGGGTGACGACCTCGGTCATGGCGGCTCGGGTGTTTTTTCGCTAGGTAGGTTCGCCGTCCGGAGCGGGCGGCAATCTAGCAGAGGGACGGCCGGCGATGATGGAGCTTTCGGGACCGACCAGGGATCCGGCCGCCGGCGGCCCCGCGCGCGAGATCGTGCTGCTGCTGCACGGGCTGGGCGCCGACGGCGACGACCTGATCGGCCTGGCGCCGTACCTCGCCCAGGCGCTGCCGCACGCCGCGTTCGCCGCCCCCAACGCTCCCTTTCCCTGCGACATGGCACCCTACGGCTACCAGTGGTTCAGCCTCCAGGACCGCAGCCCGGCGATGATGCTGGCCGGCGTCCAGGCGGCGGCGCCGCTGCTGGACGCCTATGTCGACGACCTCCTCGCACGGCACGGCCTGGGCGACGACCGGCTCGCCTTCGTCGGCTTCTCCCAGGGCACCATGATGTCGCTGCACGTGGCGCCCAGGCGCGGGCGCGCCGCAGCGGGGGTGGTCGGGTTCTCGGGCGCGCTGCTCGCCGGCGAGCGCCTGGCGGAGGAGGTGCGTTCGCGCCCGCCGGTCCTGCTGGTCCATGGCGACGCCGATCCGGTGGTGCCGTTCCAGGCGATGGCGACGGCCGCCGCCGCGCTGGACGCCGTCGGCGTCGCCGTCGCGACCGAGCGCCGGCCGGGCGTCGGCCACTCGATCGACGAGGCCGGGCTGCGCCTTGCGACGGCCTTCCTGCAGGATGCCTTCGCGCCCTGACGGCGGCGGCGGACTCGATTTTTCGGCGGCGAGGCCCCATCTTTATCAACATGTTGTGCCGGAAGGGCGCATCCGTTATCAGTCCGTAACCGTTTTCGTGCTAAGGGGCGCCGGGTCGCGGCGGACAGCCGCAGGGGCCCGACAGGAAGGGCAACCGACCCGTGTCGCTCGAGGCGAGCCCAGCGCTGGTGCTGAACGCGGATTTCCGCCCGCTCAGCTATTTCCCGCTTTCGCTCTGGTCCTGGCAGGACGCGGTCAAGGCGGTGTTCCTCGGTCGCGTCAACATCGTCTCGGAATACGACCGGGTGATCCGCTCCCCCAGCTTCGAGATGCGCCTGCCCAGCGTCATCGCGCTGAAGGAGTTCGTGGCGACGGAGCGCCGCCCGGCCTTCACCCGCTTCAACGTCTTCCTGCGCGACCGCTTCCACTGCCAGTACTGCGGCGGGCCGTTCCCGACCCACGAGCTGACCTTCGATCATGTCCAGCCGCGCTCGCGCGGCGGCCGGACGACGTGGGAGAACGTCGTCACCGCCTGCGCCGGCTGCAACCTGCTGAAGGGCAGCCGCCTGCCGCGCGAGGCCGGCATGTGGCCGCGCGTGCGCCCGCTCCAGCCGACGACGCACCAGCTCCAGGAGCACGGCCGGTCCTTCCCGCCCAACTATCTGCACCAGAGCTGGCGCGACTTCCTGTACTGGGACACCGAGCTGGAAGCGGGATAGGCGTTCTCGCACCGGCCGGCCCGAACAGCGCACGCGACGCATCGCCGGCGCTGATTTCGCGGCCGGTTGCGCGTAGGATCGCCCGCCGAACAGCGAGACGCCCAGCCGCATGCGCCCGCGCCACATCGCCCCGATCCACCGCGAAGGCTGGCCCTTCGTCGCCTTGTTCGCCGTCGTCGCGGCGGGGCTGGCGTTACTGTGGCAGCCGCTCGGCTGGCTCGGCCTGCTGCTGACCGCGTGGTGCGCCTATTTCTTCCGCGACCCGGCGCGCGTCGTGCCGGATCGCGCGGGGCTGGTCGTCAGCCCGGCCGACGGCGTGGTCCAGCTCGTCGAGCCGGGCGTGCCGCCGCCGGAGCTCGGCCTCGGCGAGCTGCCGCGGCCGCGGGTCAGCATCTTCATGGACGTCTTCGACGTGCATGTGAACCGCATGCCGATCGCCGCCACGGTCCGGCATGTCGCCTACCGCCCGGGCAAGTTCCTCAACGCCTCGCTGGACAAGGCGAGCGTCGAGAACGAGCGCATGGGTCTCGCGCTCACCACCGACGACGGCCGCGACCTCGCGGTCGTGCAGATCGCCGGCCTGGTGGCGCGGCGCATCAAGTGCTGGACGCGCGCGGGTGAACGCCTGGCCACCGGCGAGCGTTTCGGGATGATCCGGTTCGGCAGCCGGGTCGACGTCTACCTGCCCGACGGCGCGGCGCCTCTGGTCGTCGAAGGCCAGCGGTCGGTCGGCGGCGAGACGGTGATCGCCGATCTCGCGGCCGACGAGCCGCCCCGCAGAGGAGTGCTCCGATGAAGATCCGCCATCGCCTGCGCCGCCGTTCCTCGGGCCGGCTGCGCGCGCTGCCGATCAACCGGCTGATCCCCAACGTGCTGACGGTGCTGGCGCTGGCCGCCGGGATGACCGCGCTGCGCTTCGGCCTGGAAGGGCGCTGGGATCTCGCGATCGGCATGGTCGTGCTGGCCGCCGTGCTCGACGGGCTGGACGGGCGCATCGCCCGGCTGATCGGCGGTACGTCGGGCTTCGGCGCGCAGCTCGATTCGCTGTCCGACGTGATCGCCTTCGGCGTCGCCCCCGGGGTGCTGGTGCACCAGTTCGCGCTGAAGGGCATCGGCGGCCTCGGCTGGATCGTCGCGCTGGTCTACGTCACCTGCTGCGCGCTCCGTCTCGCTCGCTTCAACGCCCGCCTCAACGATCCCGACCTGCCGCCCTGGGCCTACAACTTCTTCAGCGGCGTGCCGGCGCCGGCCGGCGCCGGCCTCGCCATCCTGCCGATGATCCTGGCGCAGCAGTTCCCCGGCGCCTTCTTCGCCCATCCGCTGGTCAACGCGGTGTGGCTGATCGCGGTCGCGGCGATGATGATCAGCAGCATCCCGACCTACGCCTTCAAGAAGCTGCGGGTGCCGCAGTCGCAGGTGCCGCTCGCGCTGCTCGGCGTCGGCGTCCTGGCGGCGGGCGGCGTCAGCGAGCCGTGGCTGACCCTGGTGGTCCTGGGCCTCGTCTACATCGCCCTGATCCCGCTCGGCATCCGCTCCTATCGCCGCCTCGCCGCCGAGGCGACGCGCCTCAAGGCGCAGCGCGACGGCGTGCTGCTGTCGCTGCCGGAGGAGCGCGGGGGCAGCGGTCGCTGAACCGGACCGGCCGGTCAGGCGAGCTCGACGACGGCCAGGTTCAGGAGACTCTCGATCGCCTGGTCGACCTGCGGGTCGGTGAGGCCGGGAAACGCGCCCGCGACATCGTCGCGGGCGAAGGGCGCTTGGCGGGCGGCCGCCCACTGCACGACCGGGTGCAGCCGCGGCGGGATCGGTCGGCGGCCGAAGCGCCCTTCGGCGACCAGCCCGTCGCCCTCGCGGCGCAGGGTGGTGCCGCCGTCGCGCGCGGGACGGTAGCGCACCGGGGCGGCGAGGGCCGCCGCCAGATCGTAGCGATCGAAGGCCGGTGCGCGTGCCAGCAGATGGCGGCGCAGGGCGTCGAGGAAGCGCGGGTCGCGCGTCATGGCGCCGAGGCGCTCCCCGACGCGGCCGGCCGCCGCGGCGAGGGCGTCGGGGGCGAGCCCCCGCGGCAGGTCGCGGCGCAGGGCGCCGTCGAGCACGCCCTCGTCGGCGAGGAAGCGCAGCAGGTCGACGCCGATCGGCATCGAGACGGCGAAGCTGACATGGATCGTCGCCTCGCTCGACGCCAGCGCGTCGTGGAACTGGCCGCGCGGCAGGTACAGGAGGTCGCCCGGGCGCAGCGTGACCTCGTGCATCCTCTCGCCCTCCGGGCGCTTGTGCCCGAGATCGCGGTCGACGGCCTGGCTGCGCTGCGTCGGCGCGTCGGCGCGGTTGGCGAAGATCCGCCAGCGCTTCTCGCCGTGGCAGTGCAGGGCGAAGACCTCGTGCGTGTCGTAGTGCGGCGCGAAGGCCTGGCGGCCCCGGCGCGAGAAGTAGAGGTTGGCCTGCACGCCGGCCCCGGTCGCGGCCCGCAGCCCGGCGGCGATCTCGGCCATGCCGTCGTTGAGCTCGCTGATGTTGTTCAGCACCAGGCTGGCGCCGCGGCGCAGCCATTCGGTCACCAGGGCGGGCACCGGGCGCAGCCCTTCGGTGTCGCGCGCCGGCCGGCAATACTCCTCGGCGACGACGGCCCTGCGGTCGATGACGATCTGCAGGGTGCGCGGCGTCCACACCGTCGTCATGTTGAGCAGCCGGTTCAGCTCGGCCAGCGTCATGACGTCGGCGACGCGGGCCGCGGTCCCCTGGAGGTGCAGGGTGCGCCGGCCGAACCCTTCGGCGAAGAAGCGCTCGGTGCCGAGCGGCTGCAGCAGCCCGTCCAGCCGCCGCGCCGGACGGTCGGCCGGTGCGGTGGCAGGGGTCGGATCGGGCGCGGCACTCATCGCTGCCCCTTCTGCCCCGCGCGGCTCACAGCGGCAAGGTGACACGGGCGCGCAGGCCGCCCTGGGGCGAGGTCTCGAGCAGGAGGTCGCCGCCATGGCCGCGGGCGACGTCGCGGGCGATGGTGAGGCCGAGGCCGACCCCGCCGGTCGCCGGGTTGCGCGACTGGTCGACGCGGTAGAAGGGCCGGAACACGTTCTCGCGCTCCGCCTCGGGCACGCCGGGGCCGTCGTCGTCGACGACGATGTCGATCGAGCGGCCGCGGCGGATCGCCCCGATCCACACCCGCTTGCCGTGCCGCGCGGCGTTGGCGGCGAGGTTGCCGATGCAGCGCTTCAGGGCGTTGGGGCGGACCGGCAGCACCATCGCGCCCTGGGTGGCCAGCGCGATCTCGACGCCGTCGCGCCGGGCGCCCGCCGCCACCTCCTCGAGCAGATGGCCGAGGTCGGTGTCGACCGGCGTCTCGTCGCCGGCGCCGCGGGTGAAGTCCAGGTAGCCCTGGATCATCCGCTCCATCTCGGTGATGTCGCCCTGCAGATCGGCGGTGTCGGCGCTCTGCGGCAGCAGCGCCAGCCCGAGCTTCATGCGCGTCAGCGGCGTGCGCAGGTCGTGCGAGACACCAGCCAGCATGGTGGTGCGCTGGGCGATCTGGCGCTGGATGCGCTCACGCATCACCAGGAAGGCGGCGGCGGCCTGGCGCACCTCGGTCGCTCCTTCGGGCTTGAATCCGGGGACGTCGCGGCCCTTGCCGAAGCTCTCGGCGGCGGCGGCGAGCCGGCGGATCGGTTTCACCTGGTTGCGCATGAAGAGCGACGCGACCGCGAACAGGACGAGCGAGGAGCCGATCGTCCACAGGATGATGAGGTAGGCGGTCGAGGTGAACAGCCGCTTCTGCGGCGCCATCACCTCCAGCACGCCGTCGGCGAGCTCGACCAGGATCTCGACTTGGCGCGGGCGCGACTCCGGATCGATGGCGACCGGCCGGTCGACGCGCTCGCGCAGCGCGGCGTAGAGCTGGCCGGCGATGAAGAAGTCGTCCGGTGCCCGATCGATCGGCGGCAGCCGCTGCCCCGGCCGCCAGTCGACGCGCAGGTCCATGTGGCGCAGCGCCAGCAGCGCCACCTCGTTGCGCTCGACGTCGTTGCGCGCCCGCTCGTGCATCTCCACCACCGCGGCGACGTCGCCGGCGATCGCCTGGGCGAGGCGGCGGGCGACGACGTCCCAGTGGCGATCGTAGAAGAACCAGGTCGAGACGATCTGCACCACCAGCAGCGGCATGACGATGATCAGCAGCGACCGCCCGAACAGCGAACGGGGCAGGAGGCGGCGCCGCAGGGCGGACGCATCCATCGCTCAGTCCGGGATCAGCACGTAGCCGGTGCCGCGCACGGTCTGGAGGTAGCGCGGGTATTTCGGGTCGGCCTCGACCTTGCGGCGCAGCCGGGTCATCTGCACGTCGACGGTGCGCGCGCTGCCCTGGATGCCGATTGCCTCGGCCAGCCCCTCGCGGGAGACGGCGACGCCCGGGCTCTCGGCCAGCACGCGCAGCAGCCCGGTCTCCGCCTGGGTCAGGCGCACGATCGCCGGGCCGCGGCGCAGCTCGCCCCGGCGCGGCTCGAAGCGGAACGGGCCGAACTGCACGAGCTCCGGCGCCGCGGCGCTGCGCCGGCGGCGCAGGATGGTCTGCAGCCGCAGCACCAGCTCGCGCGGCTCGAAGGGCTTCGGCAGATAGTCGTCGGCGCCGCGCTCCAGGCCGGCGATGCGGTTGGCGGCCTCGCCCATCGCGGTCAGCAGCAGGATCGGCATGTCGCTGGTCGCGCGCAGCGACTGCGTCAGGTCGAGGCCGCTCTCGCCCGGCATCATCACGTCGAGCACGAGGGCGTCGAAGTCGATGGCGGCGAGCTGCGCGCGCGCCTCGGCGGCGTCGGCCGCCGCGGTGACGCGGAAGCCGTTCTCGGCGAGGTAGCGGCGCAGCAGGGCGCGCAGCCGCTGGTCGTCGTCGACCACGAGCACATGCGGCGCGTCGTCGGCGGCGGATTCGGGGGACGGCATGTCGGTGCCGGTCACGGCGTCGGCTCCCTGGAACGATCGAAGCGCTTCTGGTCGGCCTCGTTGACGATGCCCAGCATGACGCGGCGGAAGCCCTCCACGGCGTCGGCGCCGGCGCGGCGGTAGGCGCGGGCGATGCGGTCGCGCTGGTTCTGCGAGAGCTGCCGCTCGAGCTGGGTGCCCTTCTCGGTCAGCGTCAGCAGCCGCTGCCTGCGGTCGCGGGCGCCCGGCTGCTGCACGATGAAGCCCTCCTCCACGAGCTGTCCCAGCACGCGCGACAGGCTCTGCTTGGTGATGCGCAGGATGCCCAGCAGCTCCGAGACGGTCATCCCGGGGTGGCGGCCGACGAAGTAGATGACGCGGTGGTGGGCCCGTCCGAAGCCGTAGCGGGCGAGCATCTGGTCGGGCTCGGCGGTGAAGTCGCGGTAGGCGAAGTACAGCAGCTCGATCCCCTGGCGCAGCTCCTCCTCGCGCAGGAACAGCAGGTGGGTCGGTGCCTTTATGTCAGCCATGTTGATGGATCTCGTGCGGACTGTTACGAGTCTTTCATCGAAAACGACATAATCTGAGCATGAGGAGCCCCCAGATGGCGATGATTCCCTTCGACAACCGCGACGGCGTGATGTGGATGGACGGCGCGATGATCCCCTGGCGCGATGCCAAGGTGCATGTGCTGACCCACGGACTGCATTATGCCAGCGCGGTGTTCGAGGGCGAACGCGTCTACAGCGGCAACATCTTCGAGAGCGAGGCCCACACCAAGCGCCTGCACCGCTCCGCCGCGCTGCTCGACTTCACCATCCCCTATTCCGTCGCGGAGATCGAGGCGGCAAAGCGGGCGGTGGTCGCCGCCCACGGCATCACCGACGGCTATGTCCGTCCGATCGCCTGGCGCGGCAGCGAGATGATGGGCGTGTCGGCGCAGGCGAACACCATCCATCTCGCCATCGCCGCCTGGGAGTGGCCGTCCTACTTCTCGCCCGAGGCGCGCGCCAAGGGCATCAAGATGACGGTGTCGAAGTGGCGCCGCCCGGCGCCGGACACCGCGCCGACCGCCAGCAAGGCGGCCGGGCTCTACATGATCTGCACGATCAGCAAGCACGCTGCCGAGAAGGAGGGCTTCCACGACGCCCTGATGCTCGACTATCGCGGCCTGCTGGCCGAGGCGACCGGCGCCAACCTGTTCCTGGCGATCGACGGCAAGCTCCATACGCCCAAGCCCGACTGCTTCCTCGACGGCATCACCCGGCGCACGGTCATGCGCCTGGCGCGCGACCGGCAGATCGAGGTGGTCGAGCGCCACATCGAACCGTCGGAGCTGAAGAACGCCACCGAGGTCTTCCTCACCGGCAGCGCCGCCGAGGTCACCCCCGTCGGCCAGATCGACGACCTCACCTTCACGCCGGGCCGCATGAGCCAGGTGCTCTACGACGACTACATGACCCTGGTGCGCGGCACGCCCAGGCCGATGCTCGGCTGAGGGGGCCGACGGCGCCGTCGGGGGAGGTCGGCGCCTGCGGCGCCCGGCCTACTTCTTCGCCGACAGCTTCTCGGTGAAGGCGAGGATCAGGCCGGAGACGATGAAGAGGGCATGGATGGCGATCATCCAGCCGAGCTCGCGGTCCGACGACTTCTCGACATTCATGAAGGTCTTGAGCAGCTGGATCGACGAGATCGCGACGATCGAGGAGATCAGCTTCAGCTTGAGGCCGCCGAAGTCGAGCTTGCCCATCCAGTCCGGCCGGTCGGGATGGTCGCGCACGTCGATCTTCGATACGAAGTTCTCGTAGCCGCTGAGGATGACCATCAGCACGAGGTTGGCGACCAGCGCCAG
>JADZBA010000377.1 GCA_020852355.1 Alphaproteobacteria bacterium | reverse complement strand
GTGCGCTTGGCGGTCGCCAGGTAGAGCGACGCGCCGGCACCCCGCAGGGCGTCCAACGCCTCGGGCATGCCGTCGTAGACGGCGGCGTCGAAGATGCCCTCGCGCCCGTAGTGGTCGCGATAGGCATACACGGCCGCGGCGATGCGATCGTCGCCGTAGGGCGCCAGGACGCGCGCCATCGCGATCTCCGGCGTCGGGCCGATGACGAAGGTCAGGTCGACCGCGAGATCCGGCTCGTGCCCCAGCGTGCGTAGCGCGGCGTGGTAGCTCGCAATGATCCCGGGGCGCGAATCGGTCAGCGTGCCGTCGAGATCGACGAGCACGAAGCGGCGATCAGGAGGCACCGTGGTTTCCACCCGAATCGCCGCGGCCGGGGCCGCGGTCGCGGCCCCTCGATATCCCCGTCATGACAGCCTCTCCCGTTCCGCCGGATCGTTGCCCGTCCGACGCCCGGCCGCCAGCTTAATCCGGCGGCCGGGCGCAAGGGAATGGCGACACGGCGACCCGCGAGGGGCCGTCAGGGTTCAGAGGATGAAATAGTCCGGGCTGAGCGCGCCGATGCCATTGATCGTCAGCTTGTCGTCGCCGGCGAAGTCGACCTCGATGCCGCCGGCGACGGCGGCGACGCCGACCGAGAACACGAACTGCGTGTAGCTCTCGAATCCGAAGGCGCTGATGTCGATGACGTCGGCGCTCTCGAAGGCGAGGATGATGTCCTGGCCGTCGCCGGGCGTGATGACGAACTCGTCGGCACCCGCATCGCCGACCAGCGTGTCGTTGCCGCGGTTGCCGTAGATCAGGTCGTCGCCGGCTCCGCCATAGGCGGTGTCGGCGCCCTGCCCGGCATAGATCGTGTCGTTCTCGGTGCCGCCGGCGAGGACGTCGTTGCCGGCGCCGCCATAGAGCCGGTCGCTGCCGCCGTCGCCGTCGACAGTGTCGTTGTCGAGGTCGCCGGTCAGCGTGTCGTCGCCGGCCTCGCCGTACAGCGAATCGTTGCCCTGGCCGCCGAAGCCGCCATCGTTGCCGGCACCCCCGCCGATCAGGTCGATGCCCTGGTTGCCGGCCAGCACGTCGTCGCCGTCGCCGCCGAACACGCGGTCGTCGGCATTCTCGCCGAACATCACGTCGCTTCCGGCGCTGCCGGTCAGCGTGTCGTTGTCCGGGCCGCCGGCGATCAGGTCGTCGCCGCTGCCGCCCTCCAGCGCGTCGGCACCGGTGCCGCCGAAGATCGCGTCGTTGCCGCTGCCGCCGTCGACGGTGTCGTTGCCGTTGAGGCCCACCAGCAGGTCGTCGCCGCCCAGGCCGAAGATGCCGTCGGGATCGTCGGTGGCAAATTGAACGTCGACGCCGTCGGTCAGCACAAAAGTCGCCATGGTCGCCACTCCCGTTGGTTCCAGTCCGCGTCGTCAACGCGAGCGCGCGGAAAAGGTTTCCTCTTGCCTTCGCGCCCGAAGCGACCGTTGCTACATGGGCTCGACTCGACCTGCCCCGGTGGTTGCGATGATGCCATTCCTGGACAACCTGACGGCGAGCTTGCCGATATTCCTCGCCCACGTCGCGGTGACGCTGGCGATGCTGATCTGCGGCGTCCTGCTCTATATCGCGATCACCCCCTATCGCGAGATCGCGATGGTACGTGCCGGCAACACGGCGGCGGGAATCGCCTTCGGCGGCGCCATCCTCGGCCTGGCACTGCCGCTCGCCGCCTGCATGGCGCGCTCGGTCGCGGTCTGGGACATCGTTGTGTGGGGCGTCGTCGCACTGGTGGTGCAACTCTTCGCCCACGCGGTGGTCGCTCTCCTGCTGAAGCGCCTGCCCGACGCCATCGCCAAGGACGAGCAGGGATCGGCCTGGGTGCTGGCGAGCGTCCAGCTCGCCGTCGCCCTCATCAATGCCGCCGCGATCGGCGGCTGACCGGCGATGGGCCGGCTGGTCCGGTCGCTGCTGTGGATCGCGGTCGCCGCCGCGATCCTCCATGCCGTGTTCCTGCGTCAGGAGCCGGGCGACTTCCCGCAGCCGCGGCGCGGGGTTCCGGAGGCCTTCCGGGCTCCGGGCCCGCCGCTCGAGCCCTTTCCCACGCGGCCGCTGCCGCCGCCATCGGTCAGCGACCCGCGCGGCGTGATCGACGTGCCGACGCGCCAGGGCGACACCCAGGGTACCGCCTCCTCGATCGACCCCAAGGGGCTGTGGCTGACGGCGCGCCACGTCGTCGAGGGCTGCGCCGAGGTGCGCATCGAGGGCTATGACCGCTGGGTCCGGGCGCGCGTGGCGGCACTGCACCCGGAGACCGACCTCGCCGTGCTCTCGACCCGCGGCGCGCCGCCGGCCCTGCCACCGACGGGGCCGGGCCTCAATATCGGCCAGACCGCCTGGGCCGTCGGGTATCCCAAGAGCGTGCCTTCGGTCGTCGAGGGCACCCTGCTCGGCCGCGGCCGCATCGGCCTGACCGGCCGCATGCGCGGCGAGGCCTCGGTCACCGTGTGGGTCGAGAAACGCCGCACGCCTCCGGGCGACGGTCCCCTGAGCGGCATCAGCGGGGGCCCGCTGGTCGATTCCGAAGCGCGCCTGATCGGCGTCGCGATCGCCGCGACCGACCGGCGCGGCCGCTTCTACGCCGCCTCGCCCGAGAACATCCAGGACATGCTCGCCCGCCTGCCGCCGGGCGAGCGACCGGCACCCGCCGCCGCCATCGGCGTGCGTTTCGACGGCGACCGGGCGCCGCAGTTCGGGAGCTGGGCCATGGGTGCGCGCACCGTCACGCGCGTCACCTGCCGGGCGCGGTAGCGCCGCCTACGCCGGCGTGACGCGCCGCACCCCGTCCGCCCCGCCGACGAGGAGCAGTCCGGTGCGACCGACGAACAGGCCGCAGTCGATCACGCCCGTCACCAGGCGGATGTCGCGCTCGAGCCGGCCGGGATCGGCGATCGCGCCGAAGTCGGCGTCGGCAATGGCGTTCCCCTCGTCCGTCACGAACGGCGTGCCGTCGGCGCCGACACGGCGGCGGACGGCACGCGCCCCGAGCCGCTGCAGCGCCGCGGCGACCACGGGCCAGGCGAACGGCACGGCCTCGACCGGCACCGGCGTCCGCCGCCCCAGGCGATCGACCAGCTTCGATTCGTCGACCATCACCACCAGGAGGCGGCTCGCCGCGGCGACGATCTTCTCGCGCAGCAGGGCGCCCCCGAGCCCCTTGATCAGGTCGAGGGTGCCGGCCGCCACTTCGTCGGCGCCGTCGAGCGTGAGATCGACCACGGGATGGGCGTCGAGGGTCGTGAGCGGGATGCCCCGGGCGCGCGCCGCCGCGGCCGTGCGCTCGGAGGTCGGCACCGCGCCCGCGAGGCGCAGGCCATCGCGCACGCGCTCGCCCAGCGCCGCGACCATCAGCTCGGCCGTGGAGCCGCTGCCGAGGCCGACGACCATGCCGTCGGCCACCAGCCCGGCCGCCGCCGTGGCGACCGCCCGCTTGGCGGCATCGGCCGGCGCGGCGGACCGACGACCGGTCACTCCCGGTATTCGTTCAGCAGGACGCAGACGCCGTTGCCGCGCTCGACCCGGCCCGGCGCGCGCCGGCAGAAGAGATATCCCGCCCGGCGGAAGCGGGCGACGACCGGAGTGCGGCCGGGATCGTCGAGGAAGACGACCTGCCCCGCCGGCTGATCCTTCTCGACCCAGGTGCCGAGCGGATGGAAGGGCTCGAAGATGCCGTCGGCCGGCGCGAAGACGTAGCTGTCGGCGCCGACGATCTGCATGAGCCGGGTCGGTCGCCGCTCGGGCGGCGGATCGAGCGGCAACACGCCCAGATGGTGCAGCACGTTGCGCACGCCGCGCTCGCACACCGCCAGCCCATCGAGCGACACCGCCCCGGCGCTGCCCAGCTCCGATCCGATGACGACGAGGCCACGGGCGAGCGCCGCCGCCGACGAGGTGCGCCGCTCGCCCAGCGTGTCCATGACGACGGTGAGCGGCGCGTTGAAGGCGAGCACGGCATCCAGCGTGCGCCCGCGCAGGCCGGCGTCTTCCGGCCGCTGCATCATCACGCTCGGCACGATGTCGAGCGACGAGCCGCCGGAGTGCAGGTCCATGAACGCGTCGGCCAGCGGGAAGACGACGCTGTCGACATAGTGCGAGATCTGCTCGGTCGGGGTGCCCAACGGATCGCCCGGAAAGGTCCGGTTCATGTTCTTGCCGTCCACCGGCGACACGCGGCTGCCGGCACGCACCGCCGGGAGGTTGACAGCCGGCAGGAAGATCAGGCGACCACGCACGGCCCGCGGATCGAGCTCGCGGATGAGGCGCCCGAGCACGATCGGGCCCTCGTACTCGTCGCCGTGGTTGCCCCCCATCAGCACGACGGTCGGGCCGTCGCCGTTGCGGATGATGGCGACCGGGACGGGGATCGTGCCCCAGGCGTCGGTGTGGGGCGAGTAGGGCAGATGCAGGAAGCCGACCTGCTTGCCTTCCCTCTCGTAGTCGATGTCGGTGAAGATCGGCGACCTGCTCATCGGCTCCTCGGCGAAGGGGGAGCGGACACCGGCCATCCGGCGTCCGCCCGCGGCCCTCAGAACACCGGCAGTTCCGGCATCTTGTAGCCCGCCCACTTCTCGAACAGCCGGGCGAAGTCGCCGTTCAGCTTGTGGAAGTAGACGAACGTGTTGACCCATTGCAGCAGGTCGGCCTCGTTGCGCCGCACCCCGATGGCTCCGGGCGAGAGCCGGATCGTGTACTTGATCTCCAGGTTCTTCTGCGGGTTGCGCTTGGCGATCTCGGTCGCCAGGAGATCGGCCGTGGCGATGATGTCGACCTGGCCCGACAGCAGCGCGGCGGTGGTGGTCGCGTCGTCCTCGAAGCGGGTGATCTGCGAGCCTTCCGGCGCCAGCCGGGTGAAGTCGAGATCCTGGGTGGTGCCGCGGGTGATGCCGACGCGGTGGCCCTTGGTCTGCGCCATGCTGGTGATCGGCTTGTCCTTCGGGCCGAGCACCACGAGGCTCAGCGCCACGTAGGGGTTGGAGAAGGACACCGAGAGGGCGCGCTGCGGCGTGATGCCGAAGGTGGCGATGACGACGTCGACCTTGTTGGTCAGCAGGAAGGGCACCCGGTTGGGTCCGGTGACCGGCACGATCTCCAGCTTGACGCCGAGATCCTTGGCGAACAGCTCCGCCACCTCGACGTCGTAGCCCGCGGGCTTCTGGTTGGCGTCGGTCAGGCCGTAGGGCGGCACGCCGAGGTCGATCCCGACCTTGACGGTGCCGCGCTTGACGATGTCGTCGAGCGTGGAAGCCTGGACCGTCGGCGCGAGAAGAAGCAGCAGCGGCAGCAGCAAGCGGGCAAAGAACGGGCGCATGGGTTTTCCCTCCTCGGGCGGCCGTCGCCGCCCCCGGGACGGATTCCACCATCGCCATGCGTCGGCTGGCAAGGCCGCTGCGCCGCGCGGCGGAGGCCTCACGGGATGGCGCGCACCGTCGGTCCGCCCGCCGCCATGCGCCGCTCCAGCCGGCGCGCCAGCAGCGACAGCGGCCAGCACAGCGCGAAGTAGAGCAACGCCACGACGGTGAACACCGCGAACGGCTGGAACGTCGCGTTGTTGATGACCTGCCCCGCCCGCGTCAGCTCGATATAGCCGACGATGGAGGCGAGCGAGGTGTTCTTCACGAGCTGGACCAGGAAGCCCACGGTCGGCGGGATCGCGATGCGCACCGCCTGGGGCAGGATGACCAGCCACATCGCCGGCAGGAAGCGCAGGCCGAGCGCGCGCGCCGCCTCCCACTGCCCCTTCGGGATCGCCTGGATGCAGCCGCGCCAGATCTCGGCGAGGAAGGCGGCCGCGTACAGCACCAGCGCCGTCGAGGCGGCGACGATGGCCGGCACATCCCAGCCGAAGATGCCGAAGCCGAAATAGAACACGAAGAGCTGCATGAGCAGCGGCGTGCCCTGGAAGAGCTGCACGTAGCCCGTCACCAGCCAGCCCGCCGGCCGGAAGGGCGCCACGCGCAGCACGGTCAGGACGAGCCCGAGCAGGCCGCCGCCGACGAAGGCGATGGCCGAGAGCATCAGGGTCCAGCGCATGGCGAAGACGAGATAGAAGACCTCGCCCGAACCGAACTCGCGGATCATCGGCCGCGCTCGAACAGCAGCCAGTGCACCCCGCGGAAGAAGCCGCGCATGGCGAGCGCCATCGCCAGGTACATGACCGTCACCACCGCGTAGATCTCGAAGCTGCGGAAGGTCCGGGACTGCATGAAGTTGGCGGCGAAGGTGAGCTCCTCGGCCGAGATCTGCGAGACGACGCTGGTCGCCAGCATCATCAAGGTGAACTGGCTGGCGAGCGCGGGATAGACGGTCTTCAGGGCGGGGAAGAGGACGAGAAAGCGGAACACCTGGAGCCGCGTCAGGCCGAGCGCCCGGCCGGCCTCGAGCTGGCCGCGCGGCACCGCTTCGATGCCGGCGCGCACGATCTCCGTGCAGTAGGCGCCGGTGTTGATGGTGAGGGTCAGCAGCGCCGCGGTCCCGGCGTCGAGGCGCACGCCGAGGCTGGGCAGGCCGAAGAAGATCAGGAAGAGCTGGACGAGGAACGGCGTGTTTCGGATCGCCTCGACGTAGGCCGCGACGGCGCCGCGCAGCCAGCGCGGTCCGTCGGCCCTGGCCCACCCGCCGGCGATGCCGATCGCCAGGCCGAGCACGATGCCCACCGCGGACAGCCGCAGCGTCAGCCACGCGCCCCACACGAGCTGGTCGAAGCCGGCGAACACCGACCCGAACTGGAACTGGTAGGCCAAGGCGGACGCCTCGCGCCGGGGAAGGAAGTGGACGGGCCGGCTCCGTGCGGCGCAATGCGCCGCACGGAGCGCGCGCGTCAGACGACGAAGTCGTCCTGGTCGCCGACGAAGGAACTGAAGTTGATCGCGTCCCTGAGCTGCGCGGGGCTGGTGATGTTGGTGAGGTAGGCCACCAGCACGGCGCCGTCGGTCGAGCGCATGTCGTCGTCGAACCACACCTGGGCGGCGCCGACGCTCGAGTTGTAGAAGACGTAGAAGCCCGGCTTGTTGGTGTCGGCGCCGCCCTGGCTCAGGAACTGGTCGAATGCGCCGAGCGAGGAGTAGGCCTGGTCCGCCGCGACGATGACGTTGTCCTTGGCCGTCACGTAGCTGCCGGCGTTCTCGTTCGACACGTCGATCGGGTCGAAGATGTTCAGGCCCTTCGTGTCGTACACCAGGATGCGATCGGCGAAGGTGAAGTCGGTGATCGTATCCGCCCCGTCGCCGATGTCCTCGGACGAGAAGACGAACACGTCCGCGCCGCTCGACCCCGTGAGGGTGTCGTCGCCGTTGCCGCCCCACAGGATGTCGTTGCCGGAGCCGCCGTCGAGCGCGTCGTTGCCGTCGCCGCCCCACAGGCCGCCGATGAAGAGGAAGCTGTTGTCGTCGTCGCCGTTGCCGCCCCCGTTGATGCCGAACCGGAAGGCAAAGCCGTCGCCGTCGTCGCCGCCGTCCAGGGTGTCGTCGCCGTTGCCGCCAAACATGAAGTCGTTGCCGGCGCCGCCGAGGAGCAGGTCGTTGTTCGAGGTGATCGAATCGGCGTCGCCCAGGTCGCCGAACAGGAAATCGTTGCCGTAGCCGCCGTCGAGCGTATCGTCGCCGTTGCCGCCAACCAGGAAGTCGGAGCTCGAATAGCCGAGGATGCTGTCCTTGCCGGACCCGCCGAAGGCGAAGTCCTCGTCGCCGTTGCCGCCGAAGTAGTTCTCGCCGGTGTTGCCGACCAGGGTGTCGTCGCCGTTGCCGCCGATCAGTATGTCGATGCCCTGCCCGCCGTTGAGATAGTCGCCGACCGAATCGGCGCCGGACACGAGGTAGTCCGTGGCATCGTCGCCATAGAGGACATCGAAGCCCGAGTTGCCGCCCGTGATGAAGTCGAGGCCCAGGTTGCCGTGGATCGTATCGTTGCCCTGGCCGCCGTCGATGAAGTCGGTGTCGTCGCCGCCGAAGATGACGTCGTTGCCGGCGGCGCCGAAGATGCTGTCGTTGTCGCGCTCGCCGTACATGGTGTCGGCGCCGTTGCCGCCGACCAGCGAATCCCAGCCCGGACCGCCCTCGAAGTAGTCGCCGTCCGTCGAGAAGATGGAATCGTTGCCGACCAGCGTGTCGTTGCCTTCGCCGCCGAGCAGCCGGTCGACGCCCTGGCCGCCGTTGAGGTAGTCGTGGCCGCCGCCGCCGTCGAGCGTGTCCGTGCCGTTGTCGCCGTAGACGAGGTCGCCGTCGCCTTCGCCCTTCAGCGTATCCGCGCCCTCGCCGCCGAAGACCTGGTCGTTGTTGGAGCCGGCCAGGACGAAGTCCGCTCCGTCGCCGCCGAACAGGATGTCGTCGCCCGCCTCGCCGCGGACGGTGTCGTTGCCTGAGGCGCCGCCCGCGAAGAGGTCGCCATGCACCGAATCGTTGCCGGGGCCGCCATTCAGCGAATCGCCGCCGTTGCCGCCCTGCAGGGTGTCGTTGCCGGAGTTGCCGGCGACCTTGTCGTTGTCGTTGCCACCGAGGAAAGTGTCGTTCTTGCCGCCGCCGTTGAAGGTCGCCATCTCATGCCCCCGCAGATTTGCGAGCGAATTTAGGGTATTCCGACGGCGACAACAAACGGGGAATGTCTCGCGGCGGCGCGAATCGCGCGGCTGAAAAGCCGCGTGCTGCGCCGCATCCGGCGGCGCTCGACGATATCGGGACGATCTGCGAGAGTTCCGGCCCTTCGCCGCTACCTGCCATCCCCGAGGAACCGCCGATGAGACGCGTGCTGTGCGCCGTGCTGAGTCACGAGACCAACACCTTCAGCAAGGATGCCACCGATCTGGCGTCCTTTCAGAAGCGCGACTTCTATCTCGGCAACCAGATTCCGGCCGCCCGGCGCGGCACGCGGTCGAATTTCGGCGGCAGCTTCGAGGCGGCGGACAAGTACGGCTGGCGGCTGATCCATCCGGTGATCGCCAGCGCCAACCCCTCGGGCACCGTCACCCGCGCGGCGTTCGAACATCTGACCGGCCTCATCCTCGACGCCGTCGACCAGGCGGGCGGCATCGATGCCGCCCTGCTGCACCTCCACGGCGCCATGGTCGCCGACGGGTTCGAGGACGCGGAGGGCGAGCTGCTCCGCCGATTGCGCGAAAAAGTCGGCCAGGACGTGCCGATTGCGGTCACTCTCGACCTGCACGGCAACATCACGCCGCTGATGGCCGAGACGGCGAATGCGCTCGTCGGCTTCAAGACTTACCCGCACATCGACCAGTACGAGCGCGCCTGGCAGGCTGCCGAGATCCTCGAACGGACGATGAACGGCGAGATCGCCCCGCGCGTCGTGCTGGCCCGGCGCAAGATGCTGACCGGCCTCGACATGGGCCGCACCCAGGGCGGCCCGATGAAGGAGCTGGTCGACGAGGGCATCGCGATCGAGCGCTCGGGCGAGCTGCTCAACGTCTCCGTCTTCGCCGGCTTCCCGCACTCCGACATCGCGGATGTCGGCCCCAGCGTCGCCATCGCCTACGACGCCAAGGCGGGCAAGGAGGGCCGGGCGCGCGAGGTCGCCGAGCGCTTCATGGACCGCTGCTGGGAAACCCGCGACTACGCCGCCCTCACCTTCCTGACGCCCGAAGCGGCGGCGCGCAAGGCGAAGGCGGAGGAGGCCGGAGCGACGAAGCCGCTGATAATCGCCGACTACACCGACAATCCCGGCGGCGGCGGCTACGGCGACACCACGGCGCTGCTCAAGGCGATGGTCGACGCCGACCTGCAGAACGCCGCCTTCCACGCGATCTGCGACCCCTCCGCGATCGCCGAGGGCGTCAGGGCCGGCGTCGGCAACAGCGCGACCATCACGCTGGGCGGGAAATGGGACCCGACCAAGGGCGGCGGTCCCCTGACGCTGACCGGCAAGGTGCGCGTCATCAACGACGGGGAGGTCTGGGCCTACGGGCCGATGGGCGGAGGCGTGCGCCGCGACTACGGCCTCAGCCTCGTATTCCGCGTCGGCGGCATCGACATCGTGCTCATCACCAACAACGGCCAGGCGCTCGACCTCGGCCAGTACACCGCGCTCGGCATCGACCCGACGCGCAAGGCGACGGTGGCGGTCAAGTCGATGCACCATTTCCGCGCCGCCTTCCAGCCGATCTCCCGCGAGGTGGTAGTGGTCGATTCGGGCTCGCTGTGCTCGGAGAACTTTGCGGCGCTGCCCTACCGCAACGTCCGGCGGCCGGTATGGCCGCTCGATCCGATCGCCGACCCGCATTGATCCTGACGCCGATCGCGGCCGAGGCGCTGCCGGCCACGCTGGCCGCCTTCGGGCAGCGGCTCGCCAGCCGGCCGGTGGCCGCCGCCGCCTTCGCCCGCATCGCCGCCAGCCGCGACGCCGGCGGTCCGGAGGACACGCCGGCGCGGCGCCGCCAGGCGGTGGACCTCGCCCGTGCGATCGGCATCCCGACGATCGACGAGATGCCGGCCGCCGCCTTCTCGTGGGACGGCAGGGCGCTGCGTACCGACAGCGAGGCGTGGGTCGTCCTGCACGAGATCGCGCATTGGCAGCTGGCGCCGCCGGAGCGACGGTGCCTCCTCGACTTCGGCCTGGGCGCGGGGCCGGAGACCGGCCGCAAGGCCGAGGCGGACGCCGTGCTCTGCCTCGACGAGCCGGCGCGCGCCACCGAGGAGGCCGCCGCGTCCCTGCTCGGCATCCTCTGGGAAGTAGCGCTCGGCCAGCCGGCGATCCACGCGTTCCTGGAGCAGAACTGGCTCGAGGGCTGGGAGCGGCCGGCCGCCGCGGAGTGGTTCGCGGCGACCATCGACCATCTCTACGCGGCGCGCCTGATCGACGCCGAGGGCCGTCCGGCGCCGCGCGCCCGTGATCGGCCGGCGATCCCAGCCGCACTCAGCCGGCGATGACGCCGTGCTTCACCAGGATGCCGCGCAGCAGGGCCTCGGTCTCGGGATAGAGGTCGGGGTCGATCGCGCTCACGCGCGTGGGCCGGCCGGCCGTGCGGTTCACCACCGTCGCCGTCCACGCCGCGAAGTGCAGCACCGCATCCTCGGCGATGTTCCGGCCGTGCGTTCCGGCATGGGCATGCTGGCCGGGCGGCACCGTCGTGAGCGCCGCCGCCACGATCTCCTTCGTGGCCGACCTGGCGATCTTCACGCCGCGCTCCTTCAGCTCCTTGGCGAACAGCCGCTGGTGACTGTCGCCGAACAAACCCAGCATTGGCCCTCCTTTGCTCCGGCGCGCCTTATAGAGGGAAATCGCGCGATCGGGAACTCGCGGCCGGCGGGGGTGTCGGAAGCCGATCCCGCCGTCACCGCTTCACCAGCCGCCTCGCCTTGTGGGTGAAGCGTTCCAGCGTCGCCGGCGCCAGCACCTCGACCGCGGCGCGGACCAGCAGCCGGGCGCGGATCGCATCGGCCAGGCGCCGCCCGATGTCGGGGGGCGCGTCGGCGGCGGCCTCGACCTGGAGACGGATGCCGGTGAGGAAGCCGGTGGCCGGGTCGCGCACGGAGTCGTCGAGGACGATGCGGTATTCGTCGGCGAGGCCGGGCGTCGCCCGCACCACGTCCTCGACGGCGGTGGGGAACAGGTTCACGCCGCGCACGATGATCATCTCGTCGGCCCGCCCGCGGACGCCGCCCGGCAGCCGGGCGTGGGTGCGGCCGCAGGCACACGGCCGGCTGTCGCGCACGACGACGTCGCCGGTCGCCCAGCGCACCAGGGGGAATGCCTGCTTGTCGAGGTGGGTCAGGACGAGCAGGCCCGGCGTGCCGTCCGGGACGGCGGTGCCGGTCGCCGGGTCGACGACCTCGGCCACCGCGAAATCCTCCATCAGGTGGCCGCCCGCCTGCGCCGCGCAGTCCCAGGCGATCGGCTGGAACTCGAGGCTGCCGTAGCAGTCGTAGACCTTGGCCTCCCAGAGATCCTCGAGCCGTGCGCGCGTCGCCGGCACGCCGGCGCCGGGCTCGCCGCCGACGCCGACATGGCGCACCGACGATGCCCTGAGGTCGCGCCCCATGCGCTGCGCCACTTCCGCGAGGTGGGCGGCGAAGGAAGGCGTGGCCATCAGCGCGGTGGTGCCGAACGCGAAGATCGTCTCGATCTGCCGCTCGGTGTCGCTGCTGCCGCCGGGAATGACGGTGCAGCCGATGCGCTCGAATGCCGCCGTCGCGCCGAGGCCGCCGACGAACCAGGGGTAGGAGAAGAGACACTGGAAGACGTCGCCGGCCCGCACGCCCTGGGCATAGGCGCCGCGCGCGTAGAGATCGGTCCAACGGTCGAGGTCGGAGGCGGTCCAGGCGTCGGGCGTCGGCTGCGACGTCGTTCCCGAGGAGAAGTGCACGCGCCGCACGGCCGCGGGCTCGCAGGCCAGCGCCGAACCCCAGGGCGGCGCTTCGCCGAGCGCGGCGAGATAGTCCTGCTTGGTCGTCAGCGGCAACTGCCGCAGGTCCTCCACATGGCGCAGGTCGCCCGGCCGGAAACCGGCCGCGACGAACCGCCTTCGGTAGAAGCCGCTGCGCGCGTCGACGTAGGAGAGCTGGCGCGACAGCATGGCGCGCTGGTGCGCGACGATGCGGTCGCGCGACCATGCCTCGCGCGCATCCCACAGGTCGGGCGCGTGCGGGCGCCGCTCGGCGCCGGTCACGGCCGGAGGCCCCGCACGACGAACTCGACCATCTCCTCGGCGATCGCCGTGCGCGAGGCATCGCCATCCTCGGGGCGCGGCCGGTACCAGACGGTGAGCCAGTTGAGGGCGCCCAGGATCGGCTTGACCGCGCGGCGCGGCTCCAGCGATCGGAAGGCGCGGGCCTTCCTTCCCTCCTCCAGCACGCGCACGAACAGGTCCTCGTAGGCGTCGCGCATGCGGATGACGCCGTCGAGCGCCGCGCGCTGGCGCTCCGTGACGCGGCCGGCGAGATGGCGCTCCAGCCCTTGCACCGAGACGCGCTGGAAGGGGAAGCTGGTCATCAGCAGGACGGCGTGCGCCCGCACCATCGCCGCGATCTTCTCCGCCGGTGCCGCGCGGCCCTCGGCGATCGGCTTCACCATGTCGATCATGCGCTGCATGGCGTAGCGATGGATGTCGAGGAAGATGTCGGCCTTGCTGCGGTAGTAATGATAGACGCGCCCCTTCGTCGCCCCGAGGCGGTCGGCGATGTCGTCGATCGTCGTCGCGGTGTAGCCGCGTTCCGTGAACGCCGCGGCCGCGGCGACGAGGATCGCGTCGCGACCTTCGACGCGCGCCGCCGGGCGGGCGCCGCTCTCCGGCGGAGGCGGCGGCGCCGCGCGGGACGGCGCCATCAGGCGACCTTCGCCAGGGCTTCCGCCTCGGCCTTGATCGCGCGGCCGACCACGAGGCGCTGGATCTCCGATGTGCCCTCGTAGACCTCGGTGATGCGCTGGTCGCGGTAGAGCCGCTCGACCAGGCTCGGCCGGCAATAGCCCTCACCGCCCCAGATCTGCACGGCGATGTCGACCGCGCGATGCGCGACCTCGGTCGCATGAAGCTTGGCCATGGCGCCGATGGTGGTGACGCTCTCGCCCGCGTCGTAGGCGCGCGCCGCCTCGTACATCATCATCCGCGCCGCCGACACGGTGGTGGCGACATCGGCGAGCTGGAAGGCGATGCCCTGAAAGTCGACGATCGGCTGGCCGAAGGCGCGGCGCGCCAGCGCCCGGTCGCGCGCCGCCTCGTAGGCGGCGAGCGCGATGCCCAGCGCCTGCGCGGCGACGACGACACGCCCGACGTCGAGCGTGCGGAAGGCGAGCCGCAGGCCACGATGCTCGGTGCCGACCAGATCCTCCGGGCCGACCAGCGTGTCGAGCTTCAGGTTGCTCGTGCGCGTGCCGCGGATGCCCATCTTGTCGGAGTAGTGGTCGACGACGACGCCCGGCTTCTCCTTGTCGACGACGAAGGCGCTGATGCCGTGCGCGCCGGCCGCGGGTTCGGTCTTCGCGAAGACGACGTAGAAGCGCGAGATGCCGCCGTTGCCGATCCAGAACTTCTCGCCCCGGAGGCGCCAGCCGGCACCCTCGCGCACCGCCGTGGTCGCCAGCGCCGCCGCGTCGGAGCCCGAGCCCTGTTCGCTCAGGGCGAAGCTGATCGAGCGGCCGCGCGCCAGCGCGCCCAGATAGGTGCGCTTCTGCGCGTCGCTGCCCTCCAGCAGGATCGGGAACGCGCCGAGCTGGTAGGTGGAGATGATCGCCGCGGTGGTGGCGCAGCCCTTCGCCACCTCCTCCGCGGCTGCGGTCAGCGCCGTCAGCGAGGCGCCGCCGCCGCCATGTTCCACCGGCAGGAACATGCCGCAGAGGCCGCTCTCGACGAGGACAGGAATCGACTCGTGCGGGTAGCGTTGGTCGCGGTCGATCTCGGCGGCCAGCGGCGCGAACTGGCGCACGGTCGCCGTCCGCGCACGCTCGCGCCAGCCGGCGGCCGCGGCGTCGAGCCGCGGCTCCCAGATCACGCCCATCGGCGACCCTCCCGGTCCTTGTGCTGCACCTACCGGGGAGTATCATGCCCGCCGACGCAGCTTCCGCGCAATCTCCCGGGAGGAACCGAATGACCATCGCCAGCGAGGGGCCCGGCCCCGACGCCGTCTATCGCGAAGCGCTGCAGGCCGGCCGCTTCACCGTGCAGCGCTGCCGCGATTGCGGCCGGGCGAGCTTCCCGCCGCGGGTGTTCTGCAGGCATTGCGGCGCCGCCGCGCTGGAATGGATCGCCGCCTCGGGCGACGGCGTGGTCTATGCCACGAGCGTCGTGCGCAACCGGCCCGACAAGGGCGGCGACCACAACGTGTCGCTGGTCGACATCGCCGAGGGCGCGCGGCTGCTGACGCGAGTCGACGGCGTGGCACCGACCGCGGTCCCGATCGGCGCGAAGGTGAAGGCGCGCATCGTCACGGGCGACGTGCCGCACGTGGTCTTCGACCTGGTGGAGGGTTGAGCGCGATGACGGCCAACGATCTGCGCGGCGGCAGCGCCGTGGTCGGCGTCGGGCTCGCGGGCTGCGGCGAGGCGCCCGGCCGCACGGCGATGGAGCTGATCGGCGAAGCATCCTGGAAGGCGGTCACCGATGCCGGCCTCAGGATGACCGACATCGACGCGGTCTTCGGCGTGTCGGCGGTGCACGGCATGCCGTCGGTCACGATTTCCGAGTATCTCGGGATCAGGCCCGTCTTCTCGGACGGCAGCATGATCGGCGGTTCGTCCAACGTCGCCCACCTGCTGATGGCGACGATGGCGATCCGGGCCGGCCTGTGCCGGACCGCGCTCGTCTGCTACGGCTCGAACCAGAAGAGCGCGTCGGGACGCCTCGTCTCGTCGGCGGCGGAGTTCAATCCCTACGAGCAGCCCTACAAGCCGCGCTTCCCGATGAACGCCTATGCGCTCGCCGCCTCGCGGCACATGCACCAGTACGGCACGACGCGCCGCCATCTGGCCGAGGTCGCCGTCGCCGCGCGCGCCTGGGCGAACCTCAACCCCGAGGCCTACATGCACGGGCCGATGACCATCGACGACGTGCTGAACGCGCGCATGGTCTGCGACCCGTTCGGCCTGCTCGACTGCTGCCTCGTCACCGACGGCGGCGGCGCCCTGGTCGTCGTCGCCCGGGAACGGGCGAGGGACTTCCCCAGGAAGCCGGTCTACTTCCTGGGCGGCGCCATGGCGCACTGGCATCGCTCGATCATGCAGATGCCCGATCTCACGGTGACCGCCGCATCGGAGTCCGGCCCGCGCGCCTTCGCGATGGCCGGCATGACGCCCCGGGACATCGACGTGCTGGAGCTCTACGACGCCTTCACCATCAACACGATCCTGTTCCTCGAGGATCTCGGCTTCTGTCCCAAGGGCGAGGGCGGGCGCTTCGTGGAAGGCGGCCGGATCGCACCCGGCGGCAGCCTGCCGGTCAACACCAACGGCGGCGGGCTCTCCTGCGTCCATCCCGGCATGTACGGCACCTTCATCCTCGTCGAGGCGGTGCGGCAGCTCCGGGGCGAAGCGGGCGACCGCCAGGCGAAGAAGGCCGAAACGGCAATCGTCCACGGCAATGGCGGGGTATTGTCGAGCCAGGTGACGGCGATCCTCGGCACCGAGGCGACGCTCTAGGGGACGGCGGAGGAAACGACATGGCGAGGATGGTGGACGGCAAGGTCGCCGTCGTGACCGGCGCCGGCCGCGGCATCGGCCGCGAGATCGCGGCGATGATGGCGCGCCACGGCGCCCGGGTGGTGGTGAACGACTTGGGCGCGTCGGTCGCCGGCGAGGGCGCCGACCGGAGCCCGGGCGCGGAGACGGTGGAGCTGATCCGCGCGGCCGGCGGCCAGGCGGTGCTCAACACCGACAGCGTAACCGAGCGCAAGGGCGCGGAGACGATCATCGGGACGGCCATCGAGGCCTTCGGCCGCGTCGATATCGTCGTCAACAATGCCGGCATCCTGCGCGACCGCATCTTCCATCGCATGAGCGAGGACGAGTGGGACGCCGTGCTGGCCGTCCATCTCAAGGGCAGCTTCAACGTCAGCCGGGCAGCGGCCAACCACTTCAAGGAGCAGGAGTCCGGCGCCTTCGTCCACATGACGTCGACGTCTGGCCTGATCGGCAATTTCGGGCAGGCGAACTACGCCGCGGCCAAGCTCGGCATCGTCGGCCTGTCGCGCTCGATCGCGCTCGACATGGCGCGCTTCAACGTGCGGTCCAACTGCATCTCGCCCTTCGCCTGGAGCCGCATGATCGGCGCGATCCCGACCGACACGCCCGAGCAGCAGGCGCGCGTCGAGAAGCTGAAGCAGATGACGCCCGACAAGATCGCCGCGATGGCGGTCTACCTCGCGTCGGACGCCGCGAGGGAGATCACCGGCCAGATCCTGGCGGTGCGCAACAACGAGGTCTTCCTGATGAGCCAGCCCAGGCCGATCCGCGGCCTGCACCGCGCCGGCGGCTGGACCCCGGAAGCGCTGGCCGAGGAGATGGGGCCCGCCTTCCGGTCGAGCCTGGTGCCCCTGGAGCGCACCGCCGACGTCTTCTCGTGGGATCCGGTCTAGGGAGGCACGCCATGGCGATCGACTACGACAGGCTGATGGCCCGCCGCTTCCCGGAGCGCCGCCACAGCTACACGAAGAAGGACACCATCCTCTACGCGCTGGGCATCGGGCTCGGCGGCGACCCCGTCGATCCCGGCGAGCTGCGCTTCGTCTACGAGGACGGCCTCGCCGCCTTCCCGACGATGGCCGGCGTGCTGGGCTATCCCGGCTTCTGGATGCGCGAGCCCGACAGCGGCATCGACTGGGTGCGCGTGGTCCATGGCGAGCAGGGGCTGACGCTGCATGGACCGGTGCCCGCCGAGGGCACGGTCGTCGGGCGCACCCGCATCACCCACGTCATCGACAAGGGGAAGGACCGCGGCGCCCTGGTCATCGCGGAGCGCACGGTTACCGACGAGGCCGGCGGCCGCCTCGTCGCCACCATCCGGCACACGACGTTCTGCCGCGCCGACGGCGGCTTCGGCGGTCCGACGGTCGAGGCGCCGGTACCGCACCGGCTGCCCGAGGGCGCGCCGCAGGCGCATTGCGACATCGCGACGCTGCCCCAGGCCGCGCTGATCTATCGCCTGTCGGGCGACGACAACCCGCTGCATGCCGATCCCGAGGTGGCGCGGCAGGCCGGCTTCGCGCGGCCGATCCTGCACGGCCTGGCGACCTACGGCGTCGCCGCGCACGCCGTCATGAAGACCTTCTGCGCCATGGATCCCGCGCGCCTGAAGAGCTTCGACGTCCGCTTCTCGGCCCCCGTCTATCCGGGCGAGACGGTGCGCACGGAGATGTGGCGCGCCGGCGACGTCGTCTCCTTCCGCGCCCGCGTCGTCGAGCGCGCGGCGGTGGTGCTGAACAACGGCAAGGCGGTGATCGGCTGACGCCCGCGATGCAGGGCGCCGCCGCGGGGAGGCCCCGCATGCACCGCCAGCCCGGCTGGTCGACCTCCTTTCCCCTGCCGTTCCGCATCGATCCCGCGGGGCTCGACCGGGCGATGCCCCTGGCGAGCGTGTGGGCAGGAGATTCGCGTTGACCCCGCGCGGCGCACGGTTTGCAGTGCGCCCTCGCGCGTGGTGAGGGAGGCGGACATGCTCGGCGGATCGCGACTACTCGGCTCGATGGCGGCGCTGCTGATGGCCGTTCTCGCGGCGACGGCCACGGCGCAGGAGCAGCCGGTGCGCGGCGGCACGCTGCGCATCACCGTGCCGGAGCCGGTGATGCTGACCGGCGCCTTCAATTCGGCCGGCCAGATCTACGTGATCTCGCCCAAGATCCACGACGGCCTCGTCGCCTACGACGCGGACTTCAACCTGCAGCCGCAGCTCGCCACGGCGTGGACGATCAGCGCCGACGGCAAGGAGATGAAGTTCACGCTGCGGCCGAACGTGCGCTGGCACGACGGCAAGCCCTTCACGTCCGAGGACGTCGCCTTCTCGGCGATGAAGGTGTGGAAGGTCGCCCACCCGCGCGGCCGCTCGGTCTACGCTAACCTGGAAAGGGTGGACACGCCCGACCCGCTGACCGCGATCTTCCGCTTCAGCCAGCCCGCGCCCTACATCCTGAACGCGCTCTTCTCGGCCGAGTCGCAGCCGGTGCCCAGGCACATCTATGACGGGACCGACCTCGCGACGAACCCGAACAACGTCGCCCCGGTCGGCACGGGACCGTTCAAGTTCACCCGCTGGGAGCGCGGCCAGTACCTGCAGCTCGACCGCAATCCCGACTACTGGGACACGGGCAAGCCCTATCTCGACCGCGTCGTCTTCCGCTTCATTCCCGACCCCGGCGCACGGACCGTCGCCTTCGAGACCGGCGAGATCGACGCCGGCGCCGGCATCCCGGTACCGCTGAGCGACGCGCGGCGGCTGGCGGGGATGCCGAGCATGCAGGTGCACCTGGAGGGCGACGAGGCGATCAACGCCCAGACCTTCATCGAGTTCAACCTGCGCCGCCCGCTGTTCCAGGACGTGCGCGTGCGCCGCGCCATCGCGCATGCGATCGACCGCGGGTTCATCGCGCGCAACGTCTATTTCAACTTCGCCACGCCGGCGACCGGGCCGGTGTCGAAGGACCTGAAGCGCTTCTACACCGCCGACGTTCCCGCCTATCCCTACGACCCGGCACTGGCCCAGAAGCTGCTGGACGAGGCCGGGCTGAAGCGCGGCTCCGACGGCATCCGTGCCCGCATCACCCACGATCCGCTGCCGGGCAACGAGTTCTACCTGCGCACCGCCGAGTATTTCCGCCAGGCGATGCAGCGCATCGGCATCGCGGTGGAGATCCGCACCGCCGACTTCGCCACCTGGTACCGCCGCATCTACACCGACAACGATTTCGACACGTCGAACTACGCCGCCTTCAACCTGGCCGACCCGACGATGGGGGTGCAGCGCTTCTACTGGTCGAAGAACATCGTGAAGGGCGTCGCCTTCTCCAACGGCTCGGGCTACGCCAACGCCGAGGTCGACCGCGCCTTCGAGCTGGCGCAGATCGAGGTCGACCCCGCCAGGCGCACGTCGCTGTTCCAGCAGATGCAGAAGCTGGTCATGGGCGACGTGCCGAACATCCCGGTGGTCGACCTGGAGTGGCTGTCGGTCACCAACCGCAAGGTCCACAACATGATCAAGCCGCCGCTCGGCCCGCACGGCAACTTCGCCGACGCCTGGATGAAGCCCTAGCCGGGTCGGCGGCGCGGCGCGCGGCATGGCCCGCATCGCGCGGTTCCTCGGCCGGCGCCTCGTCCAGGCGGCCGGCGTCATCCTGGGCATCGCCGTCATCAACTTCCTGCTGGTCCATCTCGCCCCCGGCGATGCGGTCGAGGTGCTGGCGGGCGAGGCGGGGGGTGCCGGCGACCCCGGCTACGTCGAGCGGCTGCGCGCCCGCTTCGGCCTCGACCGCCCGCTCCACGAGCAGCTCGCTCTCTATCTCTGGAACGTCGTCAGGCTCGACTTCGGCTACTCCTTCCGCCACGGCACCGACGTGCTCGACCTCATCCTCGGGCGCGTGCCGGCGACGCTGCTGCTGATGGTCACCAGCATCGCCGCGGCGTTCCTGCTCGGTCTCGTCCTGGGCGTCACCGCGGCGCGCCGGGTCAACACCGTTACCGACAACGTGATCGCGCTGGTGGCCCTGCTCTCCTACGCCATCCCGCTGTTCTGGCTCGGCCTCATGCTCGTCGTGCTGTTCTCGGTGATGCTCGGCTGGCTGCCGTCGGGCGGCATCAGCACCGTCGGCGTCGACCAGAGCCCCCTCGCCTATGCCGCCGACGTCGCCCGTCACGCGGTGCTGCCGACGGTGACGCTGACCCTGTTCTACATGGCGGTCTACACCCGCCTGATGCGCGCCTCGATGCTGGAGGTGACCGGCCACGACTTCGTGCGCACCGCCCGCGCCAAAGGCCTGTCGGAGCGCGCCGTGATCTGGCGCCACGTCCTGAAGAACGCCCTGCTGCCGATGGTGACGATGATCGGCATGCAGGTCGGCTCGCTGCTCGGCGGCGCAGTGATGGTCGAGATGGTGTTCGGCTGGCCCGGCCTCGGCCGGCTCGCCTTCGAGGCGATCCTCGCGCGCGACCTCAACCTCCTGCTGGGCATCCTGCTGCTGTCCTCGATCCTGGTGGTGGCGGCGAACATCCTGGTCGACCTCGCCTACGCCTGGCTCGACCCGCGCATCGAGGTGCGCTGAGGCGATGGGCGGCTTCTGGCGACGCTATTCGCGGCGCTGGGCCTCGGTGCTCGGCCTCGCCCTGCTGGCCCTGGTCGTCGCCGGGGCAGCGGCGGCGCCGCTCGTCTTTCCGGCCGACCCCTGGGACATGGCGGGCGCTCCTTACCTGTGGCCGGGGCAGGAGACGGGGTTCCCGCTCGGCACCGACACGCTCGGCCGCGACGTCGCGGCCGGCCTCTTCCACGGCGCCCGCGTCTCGCTGCTGGTCGGCATCGCCGCGACGGCGGCGGCACTCGGCGTCGGCATCCTCGTGGGCGCCGTCGCCGGCTACTATGGCGGCATCGTCGACGACGCGCTGATGCGCCTGACCGAAATCTTCCAGACCATCCCGAACTTCATCTTCATCATCGTCCTGGTGGTCATCTTCAAGCCGTCGATCGCGACCATCGTGCTGTCGATCAGCGCCGTGTCGTGGCCCGCGCTCGCCCGCCTCGTGCGGGCGGAGTTCCTGTCGCTGCGCCGGCGCGAGTTCGTGCAGTCCTGCATCCTCGTCGGCATGGGCGACGCGCGCGTGATCCTGACGGAGATCCTGCCGAACTGCCTCGCGCCAGTGATCGTCACCGCCTCGATCATGGTCGCGACCGCGATCCTGATCGAGGCGGGCCTCTCCTTCCTCGGCCTCGGCGACCCCAACGTCATCAGCTGGGGCAGCATGATCGGCGCGGGGCGCACGTCGCTGCGCAACGCCTGGTACCTGACGGCCATCCCCGGCCTCGCCATCGTCGTGACCGTTCTCGCCCTCAATCTCGTCGGCGAGGGCCTCAACGACGCCTTCAATCCACGCCTGCGGCCGCGCGCCGCCACGAGGTGAACATGGCCGAGACAGTTTCCGATCGCGTCGTCATCGTCACGGGCGGCACCGGCAATCTCGGCGCCGCGATCTGCCGCAGGGCGGCCGCCCAGGGCTGGCGCGTCGCCTTCGTCTATCGCAGCAACAAGGCCAAGGCCGACGCGCTGGCGGCCGAGATCGGCGGGCTCGCCATCGCCGCAGACATCACCGACGACGCGGAATGCCATCGTGCCGTCGACGCGACGCTGGCGCGCTGGGGCCGCATCGACGCGCTCGTCAACAACGCCGCCACCACGAAGTTCGTCGCCCATCCGGACCTCGACGGGCTGACCGGCGACGACTTCGCGCGGATCTTCGCGATGAACGTCACCGCACCCTTCCAGATGGTGCGCGCCGCGGCCCCGGCGCTGCGCGACAGCGGCGCGGGATCGGTCGTCAACGTGTCGTCGGTGGCGGCGACCCAGGCGACCGGCAGCTCGATCGCCTACGGCGCCTCCAAGGCGGCGCTCGACGTCATG
The DNA here is from genome assembly GCA_020852355.1 of Alphaproteobacteria bacterium. Classification (GTDB taxonomy): domain Bacteria; phylum Pseudomonadota; class Alphaproteobacteria; order ATCC43930; family Allostellaceae; genus Allostella. Next base: position 3,722 of record JADZBA010000377.1, on the reverse strand, counting down.
TCGCGGGCGCTGGCCCGCGTGCTGGGGCCGGAGATCCGCGTCAACGTCGTCTCCCCCGGCTTCATCGAGGGCGAGTGGCTGCGCCAGGGCTGGGGCGACGCGCGCTACGAGGAGGTGCGCGCGAAGACCGCCGAGCGCACGCCCCTGAAGCGCGCGGGATCGCCCGACGACCAGGCCGAGGTGATCGTCTGGCTGCTGGCGGGCGGCCGCCACGTCACCGGCGAGATCATCACCGTCGACGGCGGCTCGCGCCTGGGCGCCGGCCCGCCGGCGAAGCTGCGGCCGCGCGGGACCAAGGCGTGACCTCGGGCCTGGCCGCGCTGGAGGCGGAGGCCCGACGGCAGCTCGCCCTCTACGACTACCCGCCGCGCGACTGGGTGCTGCACCGCGCCGACGCGGACGGGCCCGTGCCCGACGTCGTCATCGTCGGCGCCGGGCAGAACGGCATCGCCCTGGCGGTGGCACTGATCCGCGAGAAGATCCGCAGCTTCGTCCTGCTCGACCAGAGCCCGCCCGGACGCGAGGGGCCATGGATGACCTATGCGCGCATGCGGACCCTGCGCACCATCAAGGAGCTGACGGGACCCGACGCCGGCCTTCCGGCACTCGCCTTCCCCACCTGGTTCCAGGCGCAGTTCGGCGACGCGGCCTGGCGCGATCTCGTCCGCATCCCCAAGGGCATGTGGATGGACTATCTCGACTGGCTGCGCCGCTTCCTGGCGCTGCCGGTGGTCAACGAGGCGCGTATCGTCGACATCGCGCCCGAGGGTGCGCTCGTCGTCGCGACCACGCGGGACGGTCGGCGCTTCCGCGGCCGCCGCGTCGTGCTGGCGACCGGGATCGACGGCTACGGCGAGAAGCGCGTGCCCGCGGAGATGGCCCACCTGCCCCGGCACCTCTGGGCGCACAGCGCCGACGACATCGACTTCGCCGCGCTGGCCGGCCGCCGCGTCGCCGTGCTGGGCGCCGGCGCCTCGGCCTTCGACAACGCGGCTACCGCGCTCGAGGCGGGGGCCGCCGGGGTCGGTCTCTTCATCCGCCGGCCGGCGATTCCCGGCGTCAACAGCACGCGCTGGCTGGAGTTCGCCGGTCTGATGCGCAACTTCCCGGAGCTCGACGACGCGCACCGCTGGCGCTTCATGCGCCGCATCTTCGCGCTGCCCGTGCCGCCGCCGCAGCACTCGGTCGAGCGCTGCACGGCGCATGCGAACTTCACCCTGCACCTCGCGAGCCCATGGCTGGAGGCGCGGGTCGAGCCCGGCGGCGGCGCCGGCGTGCGCACCCCTTGCGGCTGGCAGGCGTTCGATTTCCTGATCGCGGCGACCGGCTTCTCGGTCGATCCCGGCCAGCGGCCGGAGCTGGCGCGGCTCGCCGCGGATGGCGCGCGCTGGGCCGACCGCTACCGCCCACCGCCCGGCGAGGAGCAGCCGGCGATCGCCGTCCATCCCTATCTCGGACGCTGGTTCGAGTTCCAGCCGCGGCGGCCGGGCACCGACGACTGGGTGGAGCGGGTCTTTGCCTACGGCGTCGCGGCGCTGCCGAGCATGGGGCCGATCTGTGCCGGCATCAACGGCATGCCCTACGGCGTCCAGCGCCTCGCCCACGGCATCTCGCGCAGCTTCTTCCTGGAGGACGCCGACCGCTACCATCAGGCGTTCATGGCATTCGACGAGCAGGAGCTGAAGCAACCCGCCGCACAGGCAGGGTAGGCTACGGCTCCGCCTCCACGCCCTGGTAGCGCCGCAGCACGAACACCCGGATCGCGCCCGAGAGGTTGCCGGTGCGCTTGCGGTCGATGTCGGCGATGAGCGCGGAGACCGAGCGGCCCTCGGCCTCGGCGATCACGCGCAGCGCCTCCCAGAAGGCGGTCTCCATCGAGACGCTGGTGCGGTGGCCGGCGATGACGACCGAGTGCTTGCGCAGCACCGTGTCGGCAGGATCGATCACCGTCGCGACCGGAGCTGCCCCGCCCGCGCCTCGCCGGCGACGATCGCGAAGAACACGCCGTCGGCGCCCGCCGCCATCAGTAGCTCGGAATGTCGGCGAAGAAGTCGTTGCCCTTGTCGTCGACGACGATGAAGGCCGGGAAATCGACCACCTCGATCCGCCACACCGCCTCCATGCCGAGCTCGGGATAGTCGAGCACCTCGACCTTCCTGATGCAGTCCTGGGCGAGGCGCGCGCCGGGGCCGCCGATCGAGCCGAGATAGAAGCCGCCGTGCGTCTTGCAGGCCTCCGTCACCTGGCGCGAGCGGTTGCCCTTGGCGAGGCTGACGAAGCTGCCGCCCTTGGCCATGAAGTCGCCGACGAAGCTGTCCATGCGGCCGGCCGTGGTCGGGCCGAAGGCGCCCGACGCGTAGCCCTGCGGCGTCTTCGCCGGGCCGGCGTAGTAGATGATGCGGTCCTTGAAGTAGTCGGGCATCGGCTCGCCGCGCTCCAGCCGCTCGCGGACCTTGGCGTGGGCGAGGTCGCGGGCGACGATCATCGGCCCGTTCAGCTTCAGCCGGGTCTTCACCGGGTACTGCGACAGGGTCCTGCGGATCTCGTCCATCGGCCGGTCGAGGTCGATGGTGACGACCGGCCCGGCGAGCGCGTCGAGATCGGCATCGGGCAGGTACTGCGCCGGGTTCTCCTCGAGCTGCTCCAGGAAGACGCCATCGGCGGTGATCTTGCCCAGCGCCTGCCGGTCGGCCGCGCAGGAGACGCCCATGCCGATCGGGCAGGACGCGCCGTGGCGCGGCAGGCGGATGACGCGCACGTCGTGGCAGAAATACTTGCCGCCGAACTGCGCGCCGATGCCGTTGAGGCGGGTCAGCGCGTGGATCTGCCCTTCCAGCTCGATGTCGCGGAAGGCACGGCCGAACTTGTCGCCCTCGGTCGGCAGGGCGTCGAGATAGCGGGTGCTGGCGAGCTTCACCGTCTTCAAATTGAGCTCGGCCGAGGTGCCGCCGATGACGATCGCGAGGTGGTAGGGCGGGCAGGCCGACGTGCCGAGCGTCTTGATCTTCTCGTCGAGGAACTTCAGCAGCAGGTCCGGCTTGAGGATCGACGGCGTCTGCTGGAAGAGGAAGACCTTGTTGGCCGAGCCGCCGCCCTTGGCCACGAACAGGAACTTGTAGGCGTCGCCGTCGGTCGCATAGATGTCGATCTGCGCCGGCAGGTTGTCGCCCGTGTTCACTTCCTTGAACATCGAGAGGGGCGCCAGGTTCGAGTAGCGCAGGTTGGTCTCGACGTAGGTGCGCCGCACCCCCTCCGACAGGGCCGCCTCGTCGCCGCCGCCGGTCCACACCTGCTGGCCCTTCTTGGCCATGACGATGGCGGTGCCGGTGTCCTGGCACATCGGCAGCACGCGCCCCGCCGCGATGTTGGCGTTCTTCAGCAGGTCGAAGGCGACGAAGCGGTCGTTGGGCGAGGCCTCCGGGTCGTCGAGGATCCCGCGGAGCTGCGCCAGATGGCCCGGTCGCAGCAGGTGCGCGATGTCGGAAAAGGCATGGCGCGCGAGCAGGGTCAGCGCCGCGGGCTCCACGGTCAGGATCGGCTTGCCCGCGAAGGTCGCGCGCCCGACGAAACCGTCCGTCAGCCGGCGGTAGGGCGTCGGGTCGGACGCGAGCGGGAACATTTCGTGGAAGGCGCCGTCGGGCATGGCTCACCTGCTGGGATCGGGTCGACCCGCCGAACACCACGGATCACCGGCGGCGTCAAGGGCCGCGCCTGCGCCGGGC
>JADZBA010000376.1 GCA_020852355.1 Alphaproteobacteria bacterium | reverse complement strand
GGCGAAGCGCGCCAGGTAGTGCGGGCCGCCGGCCTTGGGGCCGGTGCCCGACAGGCCCTCGCCGCCGAACGGCTGCACGCCGACCACGGCGCCGATCATGTTGCGGTTGACGTAGACGTTGCCGACGCCGAGGCGGCCGACCACGTGGCGCACCGTCTCGTCGATGCGGCTGTGGATGCCCAGCGTCAGGCCGTAGCCGGTGGCGCGGATCGCGTCGATGACCCGGTCGAGATGGCCGGCCTGCCAGCGCACGACGTGCAGGATCGGCCCGAAGACCTCGCCCTCCAGCCGATCGAGGCGGTCGATCTCGTAGGCGGCGGGGCCGAAGAAGGTGCCGCGCTCGGTGCCGGGCGGCGGCCGCAGCTCGACCACCGGCCTGCCCTCGCGCCGCATGCGCTCGGCGTGGCGGGCGAGCATGGCGCGGGCGTCCTCGTCGATCACCGGGCCGACGTCGGTCGCGAGCAGCGCCGGGTCGCCGATCGCGAGCTCGGCCATGGCGCCCGCCAGCATGGCGAGCGTGCGCGCCGCCGCATCCTCCTGGACGAAGAGCACGCGCAGCGCCGAGCACCGCTGGCCGGCGCTGTTGAAGGCCGAGACGAGCACGTCCTGCACCACCTGCTCGGGCAGGGCCGAGGAATCGACGATGAGGGCGTTCTGCCCGCCGGTCTCGGCGATCAGCGGCACGATCGGCCCGGAGCGCGCCGCCAGCGCACGGTTGATGGCGCGCGCGGTCTCGGTCGAGCCGGTAAAGGCGACGCCGGCGAGGCGCGGGTCGGCGACCAGCGGCACGCCGACCGTCGGCCCGTCGCCCGGCAGGAACTGCAGCACGTCGCCCGGCACGCCGGCGCGGTGCAGCAGCGCCACCGCGGCCGCTCCGACCAGCGGCGTCTGCTCCGCCGGCTTCGCCAGCACGGCATTGCCCGCGGCCAGCGCGGCGGCGATCTGGCCGGTGAAGATGGCGAGCGGGAAGTTCCACGGGCTGATGCAGGCGAAGGCGCCGCGGCCGTGCAGCGACAGCTCGTTGCGCTCGCCGGTCGGACCGGGCATCCGCCGCGGCGGCAGGTCGGCACGGGCGCGGGCGGCGTAGTAGCGCAGGAAGTCGACCGCCTCGCGCAGCTCGCCCAGCGCGTCGGGCACGGTGCGGCCGCCCTCGCGCACCACCAGCGCCATCAGGCGCGGGCCGTTCGCCTCGTAGAGGTCGGCCGCGCGCTCCAGCACCCGGGCGCGCTCGTCCGGCGGCACGGCGTCCCATTCCGGGGCGACGCGGGCGGCGCGCGCCACCGCCCGGTCGACGGCCGCCGCATCGGCCTCGACCACCGTGCCGACGGTGACCGAGCGGTCGGCCGGGTTGGCGACGGCGCGGCCGCCGGCGCCCTCCACCCGGCCGCCGATCAGCGGCATCGCCGTCGCCGGCTCGCGCGCGGCCGCCGCCATGGCCTCGGCGAGAGCCGACGCCGCGCCGGGGTCGGCGAGGTCGATGCCGGCGCTGTTGCGCCGCTCCGCCCCGTAGAGGTCGGCCGGCAGCGGGATGTGCGGATGCGGCTTCGCCGCCAGGCGCGAGAGCCGCGCCACCGGGTCGGCGACGATCTCGTCGATCGGCGCCTTCTCGTCGACCAGGCGGTTGACGAAGGAGGTGTTGGCGCCGTTCTCCAGCAGGCGGCGGACGAGGTAGGCGAGCAGATCCTCGTGGCTGCCGACGGGGGCGTAGACGCGGCACGGGCGGCCGAGCCGGCCGGCGCCGACGATCTCGTCGTAGAGCGCCTCGCCCATGCCGTGCAAACGCTGGAACTCCCAGTCCGCGCGGTTGCCGGCCAGCTCCAGCACGGTCGCCACGGTGTGGGCGTTGTGGGTGGCGAACTGCGGATAGAAGGCGCCGGGGTCGGCGAGCAGGCGGCGGGCGCAGGCGATGTAGGAGACGTCGGTCGCGACCTTGCGCGTGTACACGGGATAGCCCGACAGCCCGCGCTCCTGGCTGCGCTTGATCTCGCTGTCCCAGTAGGCGCCCTTGACCAGCCGCACCATCAGCCGCCGGCCAGTGCGCCGGGCGAGGTCGGCCAGCCAGTCGAGCAGCGGCAGGGCGCGCTTCTGGTAGGCCTGCACGGCGAGCCCCAGCCCGTCCCAGCCGGCCAGCGCCGGGTCGGCCGCGACGGCCTGGAGGACGTCGAGCGAGAGGTCGAGGCGGTCGGCCTCCTCGGCGTCGATGGTGAAGCCGATGCCGGCCGCCTTCGCCCGGGCCGCGAGCGCGGCGACGCGCGGCGCCAGTTCCTCGCGCGCGCGGTGCCCCTGCGCGAACTCGAAGCGCGGATGCAGCGCCGACAGCTTGAGGGAGATGCCCGGGCCCTCGACCGGGCCGCGGCCCGCCGCCGCGCCGCCGATCGCGGCGATGGCGGCGGCATAGGAGGCGAGGTAGCGCTCCGCGTCGGCCGCCGTGCGCGCCGCCTCGCCCAGCATGTCGTAGGAATGGCGATAGCCGAGCAGCTCGGCCGCGCGCGCCCGCTCGAGCGCCTCCTGGATGGTGCGGCCCATGACGAACTGCCGGCCGAGGATGCGCATGGCGCCGGTCACCGCCTCGCGGATGATCGGCTCGCCCGCACGCGTGACGAGGCGGCGCAGCACGCCGCCATGGCCCACCTTCTCGCCCGGCCGCACCAGCCGGCCGGTCAGCATCAGCGCCCAGGTCGAGGCGTTGACGAACAGCGAATCGCTCTGCCCCAGATGGCGCTCCCAGTCGGCGCCGCCGATCTTGTCGCGGATCAGCCGGTCGACGGTGTCGGCATCGGGGATGCGCAGCAACGCCTCCGCCAGGCACATCAGCACGATGCCCTCCTGGCTGGAGAGCTCGTACTGGTGCAGGAAGGCGTCGAGGCCGCCGCGCCCCTGGCGGCCGCCGCGGACCGCCTCGACCAGCCGCCGGGCGGCGGCGGCGATGCGGTCGCGGACGTCGGCCGGCAGCGTCGCCTCGGCCAGCAGCCGCTGCACCGCCTCCGTCTCGTCGGCGCGTGTCGCCCGCCTGAGGGCGGCGCGCAGCGGATCGGCGGCGGGCAGCGGTGCGGGGAACAGCATCACGGAAGACTCCCGGGCGGGGCGGACCGGGCGACGATTGGCCGGGCGCCGGGCGCCGTCAAGCCGGGCGAAGTTGCGCCCGCCTGCGCCGCGGTCTAGATAGGCGGGCAGGACATGGTCCCGACCCTCGATATCGTCATCGTCAACTGGAACTCCGGCGGGCAGCTCCGCGCCTGCCTGGAATCGATCGCGCGCTCGGCGCCGGGCGACTACCGCATCGGCCGCGTCGTGGTCGCCGACAACGGCTCGGTCGACGGCTCCGCCGACCATCTCGACGACATCGCGCTGCCGCTGGCGGTGCTGCGCATCGGCGCCAACATCGGCTTCGGCGCGGCCTGCAACCGCGCCTCGGCGATGGGCGAGTCGGAGTACCTGCTGCTGCTCAATCCCGATACCCGGGTCGAGCCCGACACCCTCCCCCGTTCGCTCGGCCATCTCGCCGGCAGCCCCGAAGTCGGCATCCTCGGCGTGCGTCTGGTCGACGAGCGTGGCGCCACCCACCGCAGCTGCGCGCGCTTCCCGCTGGTCCGCCACTTCGTCGGCAAGGTGCTGGGTCTCGACCGGCTCGCGCCGTCGCTGTTCCACGGCCACCTGATGCTGGAGTGGCCGCACGGCGACAGCCGCGTCGTCGACCAGGTGATGGGAGCCTTCTTCCTGATGCCCCGCCACCTGTTCGAGCAGCTCGACGGGTTCGACGAGCGGTTCTTCCTCTATTTCGAGGATGTCGACTTCGCCTGGCGCGCGCGCCAGCTCGGCCGGCCCTGCTACTTCCTGGCCGACGTCGCCGCCTACCACAAGGGCGGCGGCACGTCGGAGCAGGTCAAGCCCGAGCGCATCTTCTATTGCCTGCGCAGCCGCATCATCTACGCGCGCAAGCATTTCGGCTGGGGACGGGCCGCGACGCTGACCGCGGTCACCATCCTGGCGGAGCCGCTGTCACGGCTGGCGCTGGCCGTGCTGCGCGGCTCGCTCGCGGTCGTCCTCGACACCGTGCGGGCCTACCGGCTGCTGATCGCCGACCTGCCGCGCATCCTCAGCACCCCCCTCTCCGGCGTCCGCGATGCGCGTGTTGCTCCTCAGCCGGTACGGCCGGCTGAGCGCCACTAGCCGGCAACGGCATCTCCAGTTCCTCCCCGCGCTGGCGGCGGCCGGAATCACGGTCGACGTCGACGCCCTGCTCGACGACGGCTATGTCCGCCGCATGCACGGCGGCGGCCGGCCGCGCGCGCTGCCCATCGCCGCCGCCTATGCGCGGCGCGCCGGCCGGCTGCTCGCGGCGCGGCGCTGGGATGCGCTGTGGGTCGAGAAGGAGCTGTTCCCCTGGCTGCCGGCCGTGGCCGAGACGATCCTGGCGCGGTGCGGCGCGCGGCTGGTCGTCGACTACGACGATGCCTGGTTCCATCGCTACGACGCCCATCCGAGCGCGGCCGTGCGCCGCCTGCTGGGCGGCAAGATCGCCCGGGTGATGGCGGCCGCGCACACCGTCGTCGCCGGCAACGGCTACATCGCCGCCCATGCGCGCGCTGCCGGCGCGACCCGCATCGTCGAGGTGCCGACCGTGGTCGACACCGCCATCGTCGTCGCCGCGGAGCCGCCGGCGCGCCCCTTCACCATCGGCTGGATCGGCACGCCGGCCAACGCCCGCTACCTCGATCCGGTGCGGCCGGCGCTGGCGCGCGCGTGCCGCGAGGCGGGCGCGCGCCTGCTGCTGGTCGGTGCCGGCGCGGACGCGCTGGACGGCCTGCCCGGCACGGTGCGCGCCTGGGACGAGGGACGCGAGGCGGCCGATCTCGCCGACATGGACGTCGGCCTGATGCCGCTCCCCGACACGCCGTTCGAGCGCGGCAAGTGCGGCTACAAGCTGATCCAGTACATGGCCGCCGGCCGCCCGGCCGTCGCCTCGCCGGTCGGCGTCAACGGCACGATCGTCGCGCACGGTACGACCGGCTTCCTGGCCGCCGGGAGCGACGCCTGGGCGGATGCGCTGCTGACGCTCGCCCGCGATCCGGCGCTGCGCCGGCGCATGGGAGCGGCCGGCCGGGCGCGGGCGGTCGCCGGCTTCTCGCTCGCCGCCTGGGCGCCGCGCGTCGTCGCGCTGCTGCGTGCCGCGGGACGGGCATGACGCCGCCGACCCTCCTCTATCTCGTCACCGAGGACTGGTTCTTCTGGTCGCACCGGCTGGCGATCGCGCGCGCCGCGCGCGATGCCGGCTTCCGGGTCACCGTCGCGACGCGCGAGGACGCGCACGGCGAGCGGATCCGCGGCGAGGGCTTCGCGCTGCTGCCGATCCGCATGCGCCGCCGCTCGTTCGATCCCGTCTCCGAGGTGGCGGCGATCGCCGACCTCGTCGCCCTCTATCGCCGCGAGCGGCCGGCGATCGTCCATCAGGTGGCCGTCAAGCCGGTCGTCTACGGCACCTTCGCCGCGCGTCGGGCCGGCGTGCCCGCCATCATCGACGCGCTCGACGGGCTCGGGTTCGTCTATGCCTCGGCGCGGCCGGCCGCGCGCGCGCTGCGGCCCCTGGTCGGGCTGATGCTGCGCTACGCGCTGAACCGGCCCAACGTCCATGTCCACCTGCAGAACGACGACGACCGGCTGACGCTGCGCCGCGCCGGCGCCCTGCGCCACGACCGCGTCGCCATCATCCGCGGGGCCGGCATCGACCTCGGGCATTTCGCGTTGCTGCCCGAGCCGGACGGGCCGTTCACCGTCGCCATGGCCGCACGGATGATCCACGAGAAGGGCATCGCCGACCTCGTCGAGGCGGCGCGGCGGGCGAGCGCCCGGGGCCGCGCGGTCCGGGTGGTGCTCGCCGGCGCGCCGGACGCCGGCAACCCGACCGCCATCCCCGAGGCGCAGCTCCGCGCCTGGGCGGCCGCCGGCCTCGTCGAATGGTGGGGCCACCAGGCGGACGTCCGCCGGGTCTGGGCCGCCGCCCACGTCGCCGCCCTGCCGTCCTCGGGCGAGGGCCTGCCGAAGGCGCTGCTGGAGGCGGCCTCCTGCGGCCGCGCGCTGCTGGCGAGCGACGTCGCCGGCAACCGCGAGGTGGTGCGGCCGGGCGAGACCGGCCTGCTCGTCCCCTACGGCGACGTCGACGCGCTGGCCGCCGCGCTGGCCCGCCTCGCCGCCGACGACGGCGCGCGCAGGCGCATGGGGGCGGCGGCGCGGCGGATGGTCGAGGAGGCGTTCAGCGAAGCGGTGGTGGTGCGCGAGACGCTGGCGCTCTACCGCTCGCTGGTGCCCGACCCGGCCGAAGCAGCGAGAGCGAACTTGTCGTAGTGCCCGCGGTAGATCGCCGGGCGCGGACGCTCCAGCCCCGGCGGGACGTCGATCGGCTTCTTCCACACCACGACGACGTCCTGGTGGTGGCCCCAGCCGCGCTCGTGATAGGCGAGCAGGGTCGCGTCGCGGTGGCCCTCGACGAGCCGCGCGACCCAGGACGGCAGGGCGATGGAGATGCCGTATTCCGCCTGGCCCGGATAGTCGCGGTAGCCGAACCCCGTCGCCGCCACGTCGGCGACGATCGCCTCGAAGCGGTCCTCGGCGATGTAGGGATATGTCCGGTGGTAGTCGAGCGACCAGCGCCCGTGGCTGGTGAAGACCAGCAGGCCCTCCGGCGCCAGCCGGTCGAGGAACCAGCGCACGAAGGCGGCGTAGCGCGCCGCGTCGACATGGGTCAGCAGCGAGCCGCACCAGATCAGCTCGAAGGTGCCGGTGAGCGGGATGGCGGCGGGATCGACCGCCGAATGCACCGGCTCGGCGGCGAAGGTGCGCGCGCAGAACTCGACGCCGCCCGCATCGAGGTCGCAGGCCGCGATGCGCGCGCCGGGAAAGGCGGCGCGCAGCGTGCGCAGGACCCGGCCGTGCCCGCAGGGCAGGTCGAGGATCGAGGCGAGGTCCGTCTTCTCGGCCAGCAGCATCGCCCGCACCACGGCCCGCAGCGCCGCCTCGCCGACGCGGAAATACTGGTCCTCCCAGCTCTTCTCGCCGATCCGCGCCATGGTCGCAGCGTCGAAGCGCAGCACCATCTGGTCGGCGGGCGCGACGGTGGTGACGAGCCGCTTGCGGTAGTCGCGGAGCAGGTCGAGCGGCGTGCGGGCGCCGAACAGGGCCATGACGGTTCCGGCTGGGACGGGGCGCGGCGGACCCTACCCGCGCCTGCCACAGCGGACAACCCGGCGGCGCGGCGGCCGCCGCGGACGGCGGGCGGATGGCGTCGGCCGGGCCGGAGCCGGCGTTGATGCGGATCAAGGCGGCCCGCCGGCCGCCATGCGTTCTTGGGGGCTCGTCGCCGGAGCGACGACCTTGGCCGGTACCCTGGAGGATCCGCTCTTGCGCGTGCCCTGGGAGACGTTCCCGCACGGGTCGGACGTGGGGGTCCGCGGCTACGGGCGCACGCCCGCGGAAGCGTTCGCGCACGCCGCGATGGCCCTGACGTCCGTGATCACCGACCCCGCGGCGATTCGTCCGACGAGGCGGATCGAGATCGCCTGCGCGGCGCCCGACCGCGAAATCCTCCTCCTGGACTGGCTGAACCGCCTGATCGCGGCGATGGCGACCGAGGAGATGCTGTTCGGCCGCTTCGAGGTCGCGATCGAGGACGACCACCTCGACGCGACGGCCTTCGGAGAGGCGATCGATCCCGCGCGCCACAAGCCGGCGGTCGAGGTCAAGGGCGCCACCTTCACCGAGCTCGGCGTGACGCGGCAGCCGGACGGACGCTGGCGTGCCCAGTGCGTCGTGGACGTCTGACGATGATCGTCGCCGGCCTCCACAAGGTGAACGACTGGTGCTGGCGGGTCGAGCCCGCGGACGGCATGCACGTCCCGGCGATCTTCTACGCCGACGAGGCCCTGCTGGCGGCGATGGACGACAAGGTCTTCGAGCAGCTGACCAACGTCGCGCGCCTGCCCGGCATCGTCGGCGCCGCCTATGCGATGCCGGACGCGCACTGGGGCTACGGCTTCCCGATCGGCGGGGTCGGCGCATTCGATGCCGCGGCCGGCGGCGTGATCAGCGTCGGTGGCGTGGGATTCGACATTTCCTGCGGCGTGCGCCTGCTGCGCACCAATCTCACCCGCAAGGACATCGAGGCCCACCAGCGCGCGCTGGCCGACGCCCTGTTCGAAGCCATTCCCGCCGGCCTCGGCTCGACGGGCGCGATCGCGCTGGCGGGCGCCGACATGGACGCCATGCTGGCGGACGGCGCGGGCTGGGCGGTGGCCCAGGGCTGGGGCGAGCCGGCCGATCTCGAGCGCATCGAGGACCGCGGGCGGATGGCGGGGGCATCGCCCGGGCTCGTCTCCGACGAGGCCAAGCGGCGCCAGCGCAAGGAGACGGGCACGCTGGGTTCGGGCAACCACTACCTCGAGGTCCAGCAGGTCGCGGAACTCTACGACCGGGAACTCGCGAAGGCCTTCGAGCTGACGAAGCGGCAGGCCGTGGTGAGCATCCATTGCGGCTCGCGCGGCCTCGGCCACCAGATCGGCACCGACTTCCTGCGCGCCATGGCGGTGGCCGCGCCGCGGCAGGGATTCCGTCCGCCGGACCGGGAGCTCGCCTGCGCGCCGATCGCCTCCGAGCTCGGCCGGAGCTATCTCGGCGCGATGCGCGCCGCGACCAACTGCGCGCTCGCCAACCGGCAGATCCTCACGGCGCTGACCCGCGAGACCTTCTCCAGGGTCTTTCCCGGTGCGCAGCTCGACCTCCTGTACGACGTCTCGCACAACACCTGCCGCGAGGAGACGCATACCGTCGACGGTGTTGACCGCACGCTGTTCGTGCATCGCAAGGGCGCGACCAGGGCGCTCGGGCCGGGCTCCCCTGCCCTCCCCGACCGCCTGAGGCCATATGGCCAGCCGGTCCTCGTCGGCGGCAGCATGGGCGTCGGCTCCTACGTCCTGGCCGGAGCGGCAACCGCGGAAGCGGCGAGCTTCGGCTCGGCGTGCCACGGCGCCGGTCGGGCCATGAGCCGGCACGCCGCGCTGAAGCTCTACAGCGGACGCAAGGTGCAGGACGACCTCGCCACCCGGGGCATCCTCGTCCGCAGCCCGTCGACCCGCGGCATCGCCGAGGAAGCGCCGGGCGCCTACAAGGATCTGCACCGCATCGCCGAGGTCACCGAGAAGGCCGGCCTCGCCCGCCGCGTCGCACACCTCGAGCCGCTCGTCTGCATCAAGGGGTGAGGCCGGCCGCGCGGGCGCGGCGGCTACGGCCGGGGCTGGCGCGACAGGCGCGGGGCGCGCTCGACGAGCTCGCGGCGCGTCTCGGCCGGCAGCCGCGCCGCCGCCTCGACGATCGCCTCCTGGGTCGTGCGCGAGATCGCGCCGGTCGCCTCGCGCAGGCGCTCGAAGGCGCGCGTCGCCGCGGCGCTGTCGAAGGGCTCCGCGGTCAGGGCGCGGGCGACGGCGAAGCGGGCGTCGCGCAGCTCCTGGCGCTCGCGGGCGAGCGCCGGGCGGCGGGCGCGGAAGCTCTCGCGCGCCGCCTCGCGCATGCCGGGCGACAGCTTCTCGGTGAACTCGCGCAGCGAGGCGATCATCCACGGCTCGCCCCGCGCCCGGTCATGAGTGAGCCGGCCGACCAGGATGCTGCCGAGGAAGACGTTGAAGGCGAGCGAGGCGAGCAGGCAGGCGGGCAGCAGCCAGCGCCGCCAGCGCCGTCCGGTCGCCACCGCGCCCGCATCGGCCGGCATGGTCACTGGTCGATCTCCGCCTCCGGCCCGAAGGCCACGGTCACCACGTCCAGCGCCTGGGCGTCGGCGATCACCATGGGCTCGGCCCAGCCCACCAGGAAGCCGCAGACCGCGGCCGCCGCCAGCGTCGCCGCCACCCCCCGCGGCCGCACGAACCAGGCGGCCCGCGCCGGCGGCGGTTCCTGCGGCGTCCGCCACGCGGCGGCGAGGATGCGGTGGGCGAGGTCGGCGGGCGGCTCGGGGTCGGGGGCGCGCGCCAGCGCCCGGTCGAGCGCGCGGTCGAGCATCCGCTCGCGCGCGGCCCGCGCATCCTCCCGGCGGACGTCGTCGGTCATGGCCCCTCCTCCAGCGCCCCGGCGAGCACGCCGCCGAGACGATCCTTGAGCGCACGGCGCGCCCTGACCAGCAGCGATTCGACGGCGCCGACCGTGGTGCCGAGGATCGTCGCCGTCTCGGCGTTGCCGAGCCCCTCATAGTAGCTGAGCAGCACCGCCGCGCGCTGGCTGTCCGGCAGGAGCGCGATGGCGCCCGAGAGTGCCGTCTGGACCTCGTCGCGATGGCGGGCGGCGAAGCCGTCGGGGCGCCCGTCCTCGGGCTCGCCGGCGGCCTCCAGCGGCAGCGGCGTCACCCTGCGCTTGCGGTCGATGCAGAGATTGACCGTGATGCGGTAGAGCCAGGTGGTGAAGCGGGCGCCGTCCGGCTGCCAGCGCGGCGCCTGGGTCCAGACCCTGAGGAACGCCTCCTGGGCCACGTCCTCGGCCTCCGGCCCGTCGGCGAGGAAGCGGCGGGCGACGGCGTGGACGCGGCGCAGGTGGCGGTCGACCAGCCGCGCATAGGCGAGGCGGTCCCCCCGTCCCGCCCGCGCCATCAGCGTCTCGTCGGTCTCGGCCGAGTCGGCCATCGCGCGAGAATAGCCCGCCGTCGCCGTCCTCGCCGCCCCGGCGGGAGCCGGGGCGGATGGCAGGACGCCGGCGACGGCGGTCACGTCCCGCCCTCAGCGGTCGCGGCGGTGGCCGCGCCGCGGCAGCTCGTCGGTGGTGACGAAGCCGTCGCCGTTCCTGTCGAGGCGGGCGAAGGCGGCCTCGCGGCTGGCCGTGCGCTCGGCGGCGTCGATCACGCCGTCGCCGTTCTTGTCGAGGCGCTGGAACATCTCGGCGCGCGACTTCTCGAACCGCCCGCGGCGATCGGCGGAAGGTTCGCCCGCGGTCGCCATGACGCGGCCGCGGAGCTGACCGAACTCCTCGCGGCTGATGACGCCGTCGCCGTTGGCGTCGAGCTTCTTGAAGACGGCGTCGCGCCGCTCGTCCATGCGGGCGTTCCAGCGGTCGGAGCCGGGACCGCCGTGCGGGGCCATGAACTCCGCCCGGGTGATGCGGCCGTCGCCGTCGGCGTCGAGGTTGCCGCGGCCCTGAGGCTGGTAGGCGAGGAACTCCGCCTTCGAGACCTTGCCGTCGCCGTCGGCGTCCATCGCCTTGATCATGTCCATGTGGCGGGCGCCGCGCGGGCCGGGACCGGGCGAGGCGGTGGTCTGCGCCGCGGCGGCGCCGGCGGCGGCGAGGCCGATGGCCAGCGCCGCGGCGGAAACGAGGAGCTTCATCGAAACGCGTCCTTTCGGGGGGTGGGGACGACGGGCTTCCGCACCCGTCGCCCAGTTGCACGCGCCGGAACGGGAAACCCTGCGCCGGATACCGGCGCGCGTGCGCCCGGCGGGGGATGAACCGGATGGGCGAACCGGGCGACGCAGGATCGAGCGCACGGCACGGCAACGCCCGACGACAGCGCGAGCCGAGCCGGCGGATCTCGAACCTCGGGAGGCACGAATGGCTCGGCTTACAGGTAGCGACGCCGGCGACACGCTGGTCGGCAGCGACGGCGACGACGACATCAACGGCAACGGCGGCCCCGACCTGATCGGCGGCAACCTGGGCAGCGACTTCGTCTGGGGCGGCCCCGGCAACGACCTGATCGACGGCGGCGGCGACGCCGACAATCTCAGCGGCCAGGCAGGCGAGGACACCGTCTCCGGCGGCGTCGGCAACGACACCCTCGGCGGCGAGGAGGGGGAGGACCTGCTCGACGGCGGCGACGGCGACGACACCTTGCACGGCGGGGCGGATGCCGACCGCCTCTACGGCCGCCAGGGAGCGGACATGATCCTGGCCGGCCCGGGCGACGATCGCGCGGAAGGCGGCGAAGGCGACGACTGGATCACCGACGAGGCCGGCCGGGACACGCTCGACGGCGGCGGGGGACGCGATCACGTCGACGGCGGGGAGGGGGACGACCAGATCTACGGCCAGGACGGCGCCGACACGGTCATCGGCGGCGCCGGCAACGACTACGTCCACGGCAACAACGGCTTCAATCTCGTCTACGGCGGCGCCGGCAACGACTTGCTCGTCGCCTGGGACGACGGCAACCAGATGTTCGGCGACGACGGCGACGACACGGTCGTCGCCGGCGCGGGCCAGGACGAGGTGACCGGCGGTGCCGGCAACGATCGGCTGGAACCCGGCGGCGGCAACGATACCGGCTACGGTGGCCCGGGCAATGACCTCTTCCTCGGCGACGCGCCGGAGCAGCCCGGATCGCCACCGCCTGGCAACGACTCCTTCTTCGGCGGCAAGGGTGCCGACACCGCCCACGGCGACCACGGCGACGATACGCTCTACGGTGATCTCGACCGCGACGCCCTCTTCGGTGGAACAGGCGCCGACAGCCTGCGCGGCGGCGGCGACGACGATTCCGTCTACGGCGAGGACGGCACCGACACTCTCACCGGCGGCGAGGGGCACGATTATCTGCACGGTGGCAAGGGCGCCGACTCCCTCGAGGGCGGCGAGGAGAACGACACCATCTATGGCGGGGCCGGGTCCGACGTCCTGCACGGGCAGGACGATTTCGACTACCTGTGCGGCGGTCTCGACGACGACACGCTGGAGGGCGGGCTCGCGGACGACGAGCTGATCGGCGGCCCCGGCGACGACATCGTGGACGGCGGTCCGGGCGACGACGTCTTCTTCCTCGACGCCGGCAACGACCTGCTGATCCTCGGTGACGGCAAGGACCGGATCATTCTCGATCTCACCGACGCCGTCTCGGACTGCCCGTGCGGCATCGTCGGCATCGGCATCGGCGCCGACACGATCTCCGACTTCAGCCCGAGGGACGACGAGATCCTTCTCGACGACGACGCGGTGTTCATCCGCTGGGTGAACGGCCAGCCCGTGGCGACGCCGATCGGCGCCGTCTCCGACCTGCTGGGCTCGATCGGGGAGGATCCCGACGGCAATGCCGTGCTCGACATGGGCAGCGGTCATCGCATCGTCCTCCTCGGCCACGATGCCGACGAGGTCAAGGAGCAGATCGACGAGTTCTTCACGCTGTGGAACAACGAGTGACGGTCATGGCGATCCGGGCGCGGCATCATCGGAAGTCCCGGCTGGCGAGCGGGAACTCGACGATGTCGCGGCCCGGATGCTTGACCTCGTCGGCGCGGGCGAGCGGCGGGGTGAAGGTCCGCTCCTCCTCGGAGAGGCGGTCGAGACGGTCGCTCCAGTCGCCGAGATCCTCGACGACGAGGTGGACGACGGTGCCCTGGCGCTGCACCCGGCCGCTCGCCGCGACGAGGCGGCCACCCAGCACGACCGGCCGCAGCCGCTCGAAGACGGGCGGCCAGACGACGAGGTTGGCGACCCCGGTCTCGTCCTCCAGGGTCAGGAAGATGACGCCCTTGGCGCTGCCCGGCCGCTGCCGGATGAGGACGAGGCCGGCAACCGCGGCGCGCGAGCGGTCCGGCATCTCGACCAGGCGGCGGGCCGGCACGAGGCGCTGCCACGGGCGCGGCCCGGCGGGCGGCAGGCCCGGGCGCAGCAGCGCCATGGGATGGGCCTTCAGCGACAAGGCCAGCGCGGTGTAGTCCTCGACCACCTCGGCCCCCAGCGACATCGCCGGCAGGCTCACCGCGGGCTCGTCGGCGTGCTCGGCGGCGGCCGCCTCCATCGCCGCGAACAGCGGCAGCGCGGGCGCCTTCAGGCGCTTCACCGCCCACAGGGCGGGGCGCCGGCCGAGGCCGATCGAGCCGAAGGCGTCGGCGTCGGCCAGCCGTTCCAGCACCGCCGCCGGCAGGCCGGTGCGCCGCCACAGCGCCTGCGGGTCGGCATAGCCGGCGCCGCGCCGGGCGACGATCGTCCGCCCCGCCGCCTCCGCCAGCCCCTTCACCCGGCGCAGCCCCAGGCGCAGGGCCGGCCCGCCCGTTCCCGGCTCCAGCGTGCAGTCCCAGCCGCTGGCGTTGACGTCGACCGGACGGATCTCGACCGCGTGGTCGCGCGCGTCGCGGACGAGCTGCGCCGGGGCGTAGAAGCCCATGGGCTGGCTGTTGATCAGGGCGGCGGCGAAGGCGGCGGGATAGTGGCACTTCACCCAGGCCGAGACATAGACCAGCAGGGCGAAGCTGGCGGCGTGGGATTCGGGGAAGCCGTAGTTGCCGAAGCCTTCGATCTGACGGTAGCAGCGCTCAGCGAAGCCGCGGTCGTAGCGATTGGCGACCATGCCGTCGATCAGCTTGTCCCGGAACTCGTGGATCACCCCGGCGTGGCGGAAGGTCGCCATGGCGCGGCGCAGCCCGTCGGCCTCGTCGGGCGTGAAGCCGGCGGCGACGATGGCGATGCGCATCGCCTGCTCCTGGAACAGCGGCACGCCCAGCGTCTTCTCCAGGACCTGGCGCAGCTCGGGCCCGGGGTACTCGACCGGCTCCTTGCCGTCGCGGCGGCGCAGGTAGGGATGGACCATGTCGCCCTGGATCGGCCCGGGCCGCACGATCGCCACCTCGATGACGAGGTCGTAGAAGTTGCGCGGCCTGAGGCGCGGCAGCATCGTCATCTGCGCCCGGCTCTCCACCTGGAAGACGCCGATCGAGTCCGCGCGGCACAGCATCTCGTAGACCTTCCGGTCCCCGCCCGGGATCGAGGCGAGGTCGTGGTCGACGCCGTGGTGGCGGCGCAGCAGGTCGAAGGCCTTGCGTATGCAGGTCAGCATGCCGAGCGCCAGCACGTCGACCTTGAGAATGCCGAGCGCGTCGAGATCGTCCTTGTCCCATTCGACGACGGTGCGTTCGGCCATCGCCGCGTTCTCGATCGGCACGACCTCGTCGAGGCGGCCGCGGGTGATGACGAAGCCGCCGACATGCTGGGAGAGATGGCGGGGAAAGCCGATCAGGGCGCGCGCCAGCTCCAGCGTGCGCGCCAGCGTCGGGTCGGCGGGATCGAGGCCGGCGCGGCGGACATGCGGCTCGGCGATGCCCTCGACGCTCCAGCCCCAGACGGTGCCGGCCAGCGCCTCGACCGTGTCGACGGAGAGACCCATCGCCTTGCCGACCTCGCGGATGGCGCCGCGCGCGCGGTAGCAGATGTGGGTCGCGGCGAGGCCGGCGCGCTCGCGGCCGTACTTCTCGTAGATGTACTGGATCACCTCCTCGCGCCGCTCGTGCTCGAAGTCGACGTCGATGTCCGGCGGCTCGTTGCGCGCCTGGCTGATGAAGCGCTCGAACAGCAGGTCCATGTCGATCGGGTCGATCGCCGTGATGCCGAGGCAGTAGCAGACGACCGAGTTGGCGGCCGAGCCGCGGCCCTGGCAGAGGATCTTCTCGGAGCGGGCGTAGCGGACGATGTCGTAAACGGTAAGGAAGTAGGCCGCGTAGCCGAGCCGGGCGATCAGGGCCAGCTCGTGCGCGATCGTCGCCGCCGCCTTCGCCGGCACGCCGCCCGGCCAGCGCGCGGCCGCCCCGGCATGCACCAGGCGCTCCAGCTCGGCCTGCGGCTCGGGGCTCTCGTCGGGATACTCGTAGCGCAGCTCGTCGAGGGAGAAGCGGCAGCGCGCGGCGATGGCGACGGTGCGCGCCACCGCCTCGGGATGGTGGCGGAAGAGGCGCGCCATCTCGGCCGCCGGCTTCAGGTGGCGCTCGGCGTTGGCGTGCAGGCGCCAGCCGGCTTCGGCGATCGTGCAGCCCTCGCGGATGCACGTCACCACGTCCTGCAGCACGCGGCGGTCGGGATGGTGGTAGTGCACGTCGTTGGTGGCGACCAGCGGCGCGCCCGCCGCGCCGGCGAGAGCGGCCAGCCGGTCGAGCCTGGCGGCGTCGCCGCCGCGGTAGAGATGGCTGGCCGCCAGGAAGGCCGCGCCCGGGAAGCGCCGCGCCAGCTCGCCGAGGGCGGTGCGGAAATCCGCCGGCGGGACGGCATCCTCGGGCGCCACGGCGAGCAGCACCATCCCCGCTCCCGCCTCCAGCAGGTCGCGCCAGCCGAGCCGGCATTCGCCCTTCGCGGCGCGGCGCTTGCCGAGGGTGAGCAGGCGCGCCAGCCGGCCGTAGGCGGCGCGGTCGAGCGGCAGGGCGAGCACGTCGGGCCCGTCCTCCAGGACGAGGCGGGTGCCGACGACGAGCGGCATGTTCGCCTTCTTCGCCGCGACATGGGCCCGCACCACGCCGGCCAGCGTGTTGCGGTCGGTGACCGCCATCGCCCGGTGCCCCAGCGCGGCCGCCTGCAGCGCCAGCTCCGCCGCGTGGGAGGCCCCGCGCAGGAAGCTGTAGTTGCTGGTCACCTGCAGCTCGGCATAGGCGGCGGTCATGGCGCGGGCCGATCGGCCCCCGAGAAAGCGGCAGCGGCCGGGGCCTCACCATGAGCCCGTCGAAGGACGAGGAAACACGGAGCGCCGGTGGACATGTCGCCGCGGCCGCTCACGCGAAGAACCCGTGCAGGAACCAGCGCGGGGTGGCGGTGCCGTCGTGCAGGCCGGAGCGGTAGAGCCAGAAGCGGCGGCCGGCCTCGTCCTCGACGCGGTAGTAGTCGCGCACGCCGCCCTCCTCGCGCCACCATTCCGCGGCGATGCGCTCGGGCCCGTCGGCGCGCCGGACGCGGTACAGCACGGTGCGCCAGCGGAAGAGCACCGGCGGGTCGTCGGGCACCGGCGCCGTCGCCTCCACCGGCTCCGGCCGGCGCAGCAGGCGGAGCGGCCGCGGCGCGCGGCGGGCGGGCCACGCCGCCTCGGCCGGCGGGTCGGGGGCGAAGGGCGCCAGGGCGGCAACCGCCCGTTCCGGCACGTGGCTCGCCCGCGGCGCCGGACGATGGACGGCGGAATAGCCGAGGCGGTTCTGGATGCGGTCGACGAGCGGCGCCAGCTCGGCCGCCATCGCCAGCACCTCGCCGGCGCGGTCCTCCTGCGGCGGCCGGCGCCGGGGTGCGGCCGGCGCCGGCGCCGCCGGGACGACGACGTCGAGCCGGCCCGCCGGCTCCGGCGCCAGGGGGGCGGATTCGAGCAGCGAGAGCATCGCCAGCTCGATCCCGAAGCCGGGCTCGACCAGGGGCAGGCGCTCGGCCAGCAGGCGGAAGAGATGGGCGGGGTCGCGGCTCGGCCGCGCCGTGCCGACGGCGAGGCGCTGCATCTCCGCGTCGACCCGGTAGAAATCGAGGGCGAGACGGACGGCGCCGGTGCCGTCGGCCGCCAGCCGCGCGCAGAGATCGTCGAGCAGGCGGCGGGCCGCTTCGGCGATCGGCTCGGCGGTGGCGATCGGCTCGGCGAAGGCCAGGCGCACCCGCCGCTCCGGCGCCGGGGCGAGCGGCATCACCGGCTCCGGCAGGGCGCCGAGCGCCTGGTCGAGGCGGGTGGCGACGGCCGCCCCGAAACGGGCGACGAGCGGCGCCCTGGGCAGCGCGCAGAGATCGCCGATGCGGCCGAGGCCGACCCGGCGCAGCCCGGCCGCGGCGACCGCGTCGAGGCCGAGCGCCTCGACCGGCAGCGGCGCCAGCGCCGCCCGCCCGGCGCCGGCGGGGATCACGGCGGGCGACGGGCCGGCGGCGTAGCGCGCCGCCGCCCACGCCGCGCCCGGCGTGTCGGCGATCGCCAGGCGATGGCCGAGGCCGCGCCGCGCCAGGCGGCCGGCGAGATCGCCCAGCAGCCCCGCCTCGCCGCCGAAGAGGGCGGCGCAGCCGGTCACGTCGAGCAGCACCCCGGCCGGCTCGTCGGGCCGCGTCCAGGGGGTGTAGCGCTGGCACCAGCGGGCGAGCGCCAGGAGGTCGGCGGCGTCGCGCTCCGGCTCGGCGTCGGCGGTGACGAGGGCGGGCAGGCGGGCGCGGGCATCGGCGAGCGCGTCGCCGACGCGCAGCCCCGCCGCCACCGCGGCGGCGTCGAGCGCGGCGAGGCGGCGGCCGCCGTCGACCGTCGCGACGAGGGCGAACGGCCCGTCAGCCGGCGCGGCGCGACGCTGCCGCCAGCGGTCGATCGGCCAGCTCGGCAGCCACAGCGAGATGATCCGTCGCATCGTCCCACTCCACCAGCCACTCCCCCTCGCCGCCGCCGCGGCAGCGCACCAGCGCCACGCGCCAGCGCGATCGCCCGACGCCGTCGGCCGCCGTCCCCTCGCCGGGGGCGGCGGCGACGCGCCAGCGGCTGCGCGCCGCACTGGCGGTGCGGCGCTCGGCCCGCCGGCACAGCACCAGGGCCGGCCCGCCGCCCGCCTCGGCGGCGAGCTGGAGCCGGCGCCCGGCGGTGAGGTCGATCGCGTCGAGCTCGGCGACGACGGCGACACGGCCGGCGCGCAGCGCCTCCTCCGCCGCCCACAAGGCCTCGACCGGCCGGCGCGCGACGAGCAGCAGCAGCCGGCCCGGCGCCACCCCCGCGGCGGCGAGGCCGGGGGCGTAGGGCACGCCGGCGGCGGGATCGGCGGCGCGCGCCCAGAGCACCGGCATGCGCGGCGCGAGGCGCCGCAGCAGCGCCAGCAGAAACCCGGTCGCCGCCCCGAGATCGCCCTCCGACGCCGCCGTCACCTCGTGCACGCCGCGCCGCGCCAGCCCGCCCGGCAGGAAGCGGTCGACCGCCGGCACCCCGAGCGGCACCGCCGCCCCCGGCGCGGCGCCCGTCCCCAGCCCCCGCAGCCGCGCGCGCAGCGCCGTCACCGCGGCGGCACGGGCGCGGGGCGAGACGGCGATGGGCACCACGGCGGCCATGGCGAGGCGTTCCGGACTCCGCTTGTGTTCTCTTTTTGTTCTAGAGCGGGGTCAGGGTATCGTCAAGCCGACGCTACGGCGCGGCGCACCTCGCTGCGGCCGGCACGAACGTGCCGGCGATGCCCATCGCGGCAGACCGCCCGCCTCCATTCCGTGGATCGACCGCCTTCTCCCGCATCCGGTGACGGATGCGGCCGCCGTCATCGGGCCCGCTACGACCGCGCCCGGGGGAAATAGCGCACGTCCGGCAGGCCGGCGAAATCGGCGTCCTGGGTCCACAGCGTCGCGGCGAACCGACGGGCGGTGGCGAGCATCACGCTGTCGGCCATCGGCAGCTTCAGATCCACCGACAGCTTCGCCGCCGACAACGTGATCACCGCGTCGAGATCGACGACCCGGCCCTGCTGCATCAGCGCCGCGGCCTGCAGCGCCGCCGTCTCGTCGCGCTGCTGCAGGACGCGCTTGAACACCTCGAAGATCGACAGCGAGGGCACGATCAGACGGTCGGGGTCGCGCAACGGTTCCGCGAACCGTTCGGCCTGCGGGCCGTCCGCGAAATATTCGAGCCAGCCGCTCGAATCGACGACGTTGGGGTCCGGGATCACGCCCGATCCTCGTCCCTCTCGATATCGGTGGCGATGCCCGACAGGAAACCGCGCGCTGCGGACAGTGGCCGCAGCGGAATCAGTTCCACCCGGTCGCCATACTGCACCGCCTGGAGCTTCTGGCCCGGCCGCAGCCCCAGCGCCTCGCGGATGCGGCGCGGAATGACGACCTGGAACTTGGGCGAGACGGAAACGGTCTCCATCCTACATTTCTCCAATCGATCCTTATAACGTCATACCCTAATTAATGGCACCCATGCAAAGCCCGCAACCCAGCCATGGTCTTTCCAATAGGTCATCATCATTGACATAAACCATCCGCTGCGCGCACCTTCGCGACAGGAAAGATCGCCAGGAGCCCCGGCCGTGGAAGATTGGGACCGTCGCTACGCCGCCCGCTCGGAGCGCATGCGCGCCTCGGAGATCCGCGAGCTGCTGAAGCTGCTCGACCAGCCGGACATCATCTCCTTCGCCGGCGGCATCCCCGACCCCGCCCTCTTCCCCGACGCGGCCTTCCGCGCCGCCTATGACGAGGCGCTGCGCAGCAATCCCGGCGCCGCGCTGCAATACTCGACCAGCGAGGGCCACGCGCCGCTGCGCGAATGGCTGGTCGGCTACATGGCCGGCATCGGGGTGCCCTGCACCGCGGAGAACATCGCCATCACCGCCGGCTCGCAGCAGGCGCTCGACCAGCTCGGCAAGCTGTTCCTGTCGGCCGGCGACACCGTGCTGACCACCTGGCCGACCTATCTCGGCGCGCTGCAGGCGTTCAACGCCTACGAGCCGCGCTACGACCGCCTGACGCCCGAGCAGGGCAACATGACGCCGCAGGCCTACCGCGAGGCCGCGGCCGCCGCCGGCGGGCGGGTGAAGCTCGCCTACCTCACCGCCGACTTCTGCAACCCCACCGGCGAGACGGTCAGCCGGGAGGGCCGCCTGCGCGTGCTCGAGCTGGCGCGCGAGCTCGACATCCCGGTCGTCGAGGACGCCGCCTATCGCGCGCTGCGCTACGACGGCGACGCCCAGCCCGCGATTCTCGCCCTCGACGTCGCGCAGACCGGCGACATCGAGCGCACGCGCACCATCCATTGCGGCAGCTTCTCGAAGACGCTCGCCCCCGGCCTGCGCCTGGGCTGGATCTGCGCCGCGAGCGCGGTCGTACGCAAGGTCGTCCTGATCAAGCAAGCCGGCGACCTGCACAGCCCGACGATCAACCAGATGGTCATGCACCAGGTCGCCGAGACCGTCTTCGCCGGCCAGGTCGAGAAGGTCCGCACGGCCTATCGCGCGCGGCGCGACCGCATGCTGGCCGCCCTCGCCCGGCACATGCCGCCCGGCGTGCGCTGGACCCGGCCCGAGGGCGGCATGTTCATCTGGCTGACCCTGCCCGATACGCTCGACGGCGCCCGCCTCCTCGCCCGTTCGGTCGAGAGCGCGCGCGTCGCCTTCGTGCCGGGCGGCGCCTTCCATCCCGACGGCACCGGCGCCAACACCATCCGCCTCAGCTTCTCGCTGGCCGGGGACGAGGCGATCGACGCCGGCATCGCGCGGCTGGCCGCGCTGATCGCGGAGATGGCGGAAGGCACGGCCCGGGCGGCGTGATCCGGGGCCGCTTGATCGCGGCCGCGGCGACGCCCATCCTGGCGTCCATGGATCTCGCCGTGCGCATCCTCCTGGTCCTCGCCGGGCTGTTCGGGGCGGGCGGCGTCGCGACGGCCGCCGTAGCCGCCCACGGGACGGGCGACGAGACGCTGCGCACCGCCGCGCACTTCCTGCTGCTGCACGCCGCGGCGGTCGCCGCGACCGCCGCGGTCGCCATGCGCGCGCCGCCGGGATGGCCGGTCGCCCACGTCGCCGGCGGGCTGCTGGCGCTCGGCACGATCCTCTTCTGCGGCGACCTGCTGGCGCGCGCCTGGCTCGGGGCCCGCCTCTTTCCGCTCGCCGCGCCGACGGGCGGCAGCGTGCTGATCGCCGGCTGGCTGGCGCTCGCCGTCGCCGGCATCGCGGGCCGCTGACGGCGGACCGCGCGCAGAACTGACCCTCCCGCCACCGCGACACAATTTGCGGCGGCGGCGGCCGGGCGGCCTTCCGACGCTTGGGAAACCGCATCGGAGAAGCCCGCGTGAAGACGCTCTCCTTCCTGCTCGCCGCCTCCGTCGTGGCGGCCATGGCCCAGCCCGCCCGTGCGGAGGCCGACATTCCCCTGGGCATCGCCGTCGCGTCGACCGGCCGGCTCGCCGCCATCGGGACCCAGGCGATGCGCGGCGCCGAGGTGGCGGTCGCGGCCATCAACGCCGAGGGCGGCGTGCTGGGCCGCAAGCTGCGGCTGGTGCCGGCCGACGACGCCTGCGACCCCAGGCAGGCGGTCTCGGTCGCCGACAGGCTGGTTTCGGAAAAGGTCGGGCTGGTGGTCGGCCATCTCTGTTCCGCGGCGGCGATCGCCGCCGCGCCGATCTACGCGGCAGCCGGCACGATCATGATCACGGCTTCGGCCACCAACCCGGCGCTGACCGAGCGCGGGCTCGCCAACGTCTTCCGCGCCTGCGGGCGCGACGACCGGCAGGGCGCGGTCGCCGGCGTTCTGCCGACCCGGCCCTGGCGCGGCCGCCGCATCGCGGTCATCCACGAC
Organism: Alphaproteobacteria bacterium; assembly: GCA_020852355.1. GTDB lineage: Bacteria > Pseudomonadota > Alphaproteobacteria > ATCC43930 > Allostellaceae > Allostella. The sequence continues at coordinate 11,079 of JADZBA010000376.1, read as the reverse complement.
AGGAGCGCCTACGGGCAGGGCCTGGCGCGCCAGGCGGTCGCCACGATGCGCGAGCACGGCATCGCGACCTCGATGGCGGCGGCCGTCAACGCCGGGGAGCGCGACTTCACGGCGATCGCCACCCGCCTCAGGAAGCAGCGGATCGACGTCGTCTATTTCGGCGGCGACCACACCGAGCTCGGGCCGATGGTGCGGCAGGCGCGCCGGCAGGGGGTCGAGGCGACCTTCGTCAGCGGCGAGGCGCTGGCGACCGCCGAGTTCTGGGCGATCGCGGGATCGGCGGGCGAAGGCACGCTGATCACCGACGCGCCGGAGGTGAAGGGGCGCCCCGCGGCGGCCGCGGCGCTGGCGCAGCTGCGCGCCGCGGGGACCGAGCCGGACAATTTCAGCTTCTACCATTACGCGGCGATCCAGCTCGTCGCCCGGGCCATCGCCGCGGCCGGCAGCGAGCGCCCGGCCGCCGTCGCCGCCGCCCTGCGTGCCGGAAGCTTCGACACCGTCGTCGGCACCATGGCGTTCGACGCGAAGGGGGACTTGAAGGCTCCCTTCCACGTCGTCTACGAATGGCGGCGCGGGGCCTTCGAGGCCGCCCGACTCTAGGCGGCTCGGCGCAGCGACCGGATGGTGACCCCTGCCGATCCACCACCCGGTCGCGCGCCCCCCGAAGATCGGCCGTTCCGCTGGGTCTTGCGCGGGCCGTGTCGCCGACACGGCCCGCGCACAGAGCGAACGATCGCCGGGGTTCCGCAGCCCCCGCGCGCGCGGCGCGGGGGGCGATCGATCATGCCGCCTCCATCGTCCCTAAAGCCCTTGCGTCGCACGGCTTCGGGGTCTGCAATTGGGCGGCCGGGAACGGCGCGTCCCCGGCGGCGCCCCGGCGCCACCGCGAAAGGAGACGGCATCCGTGAAGACCGATCCGGACGTCCTCGTCCATCTCAACCGCCTGCTCAAGAACGAGCTGACGGCGATCAACCAGTACTTCCTGCACGCCCGCACCCTGAAGCACTGGGGCTTCGGACGGCTCGGCCGGAAGATCTACGAGGAATCGATCGGCGAGATGCGCCACGCCGACAAGCTGGTCGAGCGCATCCTGATGCTCGAGGGGCACCCCAACCTGCAGGATCTCGGCAAGCTGCTGATCGGCGAGACGGTGCCGGAATGCCTGCAGGCGGACCTGCGGCTGGAGTCGGGGGCGCGCAAGGACGTGCTCGCCGCGATCGCCCATTGCGAGAAGGTCCAGGACTACGTCTCGCGCGAGATCGCGACCGCCATCCTCGACGACACCGAAGAGCACATCGACTTCCTCGAGACCGAGATCGCTCTCGTCGAGAAGGTCGGGCTGCAGAACTACCTGCAGAGCCAGATGGGCGAGCACGGGAGCTGAACCCTTCAGTCGGCGGCGGCCAGCGCCGGCTCCGGCCGCACGGCGGCCAGCATCTCGCGGATCATCGGCAGGCAGCTGCCGCACTGCGGGCGGCTGCCGCAGCGCCGGAACACGTCGGCGGAGCGCAGCGCGCCGCAGGCGGCGGCGATGCGGATCTCGCGGTCGGAAATCACGCGGCAGCTGCAGACGATCATGGCGACCAGCAATTGCGAACCATTCGCACGCGATACTAGCGACCGGTTCGCCCGAGATCAAGTGCCATTGCGCCGCACTCTCATCTGCGCTCGCCCGCAGCCGAGGATCGGAAATGGGGAGGCGGGCCGGGGAACGGCCCCGGCCCGCCGGCCAGACCGCGGCCAGCGACGGCGGGAGGGACGCCATCGGGCCGCCGGCGAGGCCCGGAGGGCGGCGCCAAGGAGGCGGAGCGCCGACCCTCCTCGCAGGCACAGATGGCGATCGCGGGTGGACGGCGCCACCCCGCATCCGCTCAACTGGACGTGATGGAGCGGCCAGCCCCGAGGCGGCGCGATCCGCAGGGCCCGTGCGCCGGGGGAACGACGCGCGCCGGCTTCCTGCGCATGGCCGCCGGCGCGGGATGCTGGGCGGCGCTCGGCGCGGCGACGGGGAGAGCGGCGATGGCCGGGGAGAGGATGGCGACGCGACCGATCCCGTCGACCGGCGAGGCGCTGCCCGTCGTCGGCTGCGGCACCTGGCGCACCTTCGACGTCGGCGCCGGCACGGCGGAGCGGGCGCCCCTGGCGGCGGTTCTCGACGCGCTGTTCGCGGCCGGCGGCTCAGTGATCGACAGCTCGCCGATGTACGGGGCGTCCGAGGGCGTGGTCGGCGACCTGCTGGCGGCGGCCGGCAGCCGCGACCGGGCGTTCCTCGCCACCAAGGTGTGGACCAGCGGGCGCGAGGCGGGCATAAGCCAGATGCGGCGCTCGGCCGAGCTGCTGCGCGCGCCCCGCATCGACCTGATGCAGGTCCACAACCTCGTCGACTGGCGCGCGCATCTGGCGACGCTGGCCGGCTGGAAGGCGGACGGGCGCGTACGCTACGTCGGCGTCACCCACTACACGCCGGGCGCCCACGACGCGCTCGAAGCGGTGATGCGCGCCGAGCGGCTGGATTTCGTGCAGATCAACTACGCGCTCGACGACCGCGCTGCCGAGGACCGGCTGCTGCCCCTCGCCGCCGACCGCGGCATCGCCGTCCTGGTGAACCAGCCGTTCGGCGGCGGCGGGCTGCTGCGCCGCCTGCGCGGGCGGCCGCTGCCGGGCTGGGCTGGCGAGGCCGGCTGCGCGAGCTGGGCGCAGGTGCTGCTGAAGTTCGTGCTCGGCCATCCGGCGGTGACCTGCGCCATCCCAGGCACCTCGCGGCCCGAGCACATGCGGGACAATGCGGGCGCCGGATTCGGGCCGATGCCCGATGCGGAAATGCGCGCGCGGATGACCGCCGCGCTTTAGACTGCCGCCCCGCAATCGAGGAGGAGGAACGTGGCGATGGAATATCGGCGGCTCGGCGGTTCGGGCTTCAGCGTGCCCGCGCTCAGCTTCGGCACGGCGACCTTCGGCGGCGGCAACGACTTCTTCCGCGCCTGGGGCGCGTCCGACGTCGCCGAGGCGACGCGGCTGGTCGACCTCTGCCTCGACGCCGGCCTCACCATGTTCGACACCGCCGACGCCTATTCCACGGGCCTCGCCGAGCAGATCCTCGGCCAGGCGATCGCCGGCCGCCGCGACAGGCTGCTGATCTCGACCAAGGCGACGTTCCGCGTCGGTCCCGGGCCCAACGATCTCGGCTCCTCGCGCCATCACCTGGTCGCCGCCTGCGACGCCAGCCTGAAGCGGCTCGGCACCGACCACATCGACCTCTGGTACATGCACGGCTTCGACCTGCAGACACCGATCGAGGAGACGGTGCGGGCACTCGACGACATCGTGCGCGCCGGCAAGGTGCGCTATGTCGGCTGCTCCAACTTCTCGGGCTGGCACCTGATGAAGTCGCTGGCGACGGCCGATCGCTACGGCTGGTCGCGCTACGTCGCCCATCAGGTCTACTACTCGCTGCTGGCGCGCGAGTACGAGTGGGAGCTCATGCCGCTCGGCCTCGACCAGCAGGTCGGCGCGGTGATCTGGAGCCCGCTGTCGGGCGGCCGCCTGTCGGGCAAGATCGGGCGCAACCGGGTGCTGCCGGCGGGCACCCGCACGGCGCAGATCGGCGCCATGGGGCCGGAATATCCGCAGGAACAGCACTACGCCATCGTCGACGTGCTGGAGGACCTCGCCCGGGAGACCGGGCGCACGGTACCGCAGGTGGCGCTCAACTGGGTGCTGCGCCGGCCGACGGTGGCGTCGGTCGTCGTCGGCGCCCGCAACGAGGCGCAGCTCCGCGAGAATCTCGGCGCCGTCGAATTCACCCTGACGCCCGAGCAGGTGGCGCGCCTCGACGAGGCGAGCGGGCGGCCGCCGGTCTACCCCTACTGGCACCAGCGCCGCACCAGCAGCGACCGCAACCCGCCGCCCACCCGTCCCTGAGCGACCGAGAACGCGATGTTCATCGAGACGATCGCGGAAGAGGACGCGACCGGCAGGGTCGCGGACATCTACCGGGCGCAGCAGGCGCAGCTCGGCTTCGTCATGGCGGCGACGCGCTGCTTCACCGCCCGGCCCGACCTGCTGCCCCTCTATACGGACTTCCTGCAGGGCATTCGCGCGGGCTTCTCGCTCGGCCAGCGGGAATGGCGGCTGATCACCCTGATCGCTGCCCGGCACATCCCGTCGACCTACTGCTCCTACGTCTACGGCGGGCAGCTCGTCGCCGATCTCGGGTCGAGGGAGGCGGTGATGGCGGTGCAGCGCGACTTCCGCACCGCCGGCCTGCCGGCGCGCGACGTCGCGATGCTGGCCTACGCCGAGAAGGTGACGACCGACGCCTCGCGGATCGCCGAGGGCGACATCGCGCGGCTGCGCGAGGCCGGATTTTCCGATCGGGAGATCTGCGATATCGCGCTGTGCGCCGCCTTCCGCTGCTTCGTCAGCCGCTTCTTCGACGCGGTCGGGGCCGGCCCGGAGCCGGCCTTCGTCGACGCCGACCCGGAATTTCGCGCCGCGCTGACCGTGGGCAAGGCCGGTTGAGACAGCCCCCGGTCTTCGCCAACTGGCCGTCCGCCGGCGTCAGAAGACCAGCAGGAAGTCGTCGGCCGCGAGCTGCGCCTTGGTGACGCCGACGATGGTGATCCCCTGGGATGGCACCGGGCAGTCGCAGAGATGCACGAAGACGCCCCCGGGGATGTCCTCGATGCGGGAGAACAGGACGTCGAAGCTGGGGATCGGCACGCCGTTGATGGTGCCGTCGGGGCCGATCTCGATGACGATCACGTCGCCGCCGGCGGGGTCGAAGTCGGCGATGCGGTCGAGGGCGCTCGAATCGCGGAAGACGAAGCGGTCGGCGCCGTCGCCGCCGAACAGCGTGTCGGCGCCGAGGTCGCCCGACAGCGTGTCGTCGCCGAAGCCGCCGAACAGCGAGTCGGCGCCCTGCCCGCCATTGCCGACATCGTCGCCCTGGCCGCCATACACCACGTCGTCGCCGCCATTGCCGTTGACGGTGTCGGTGCCCTTGTCGCCCAGCGCCCAGTCCGCGTCGGCGCCGCCCGAGACCAGGTCGTTGCCCTGGCCGCCCCACAGCAGGTCCTTGTCGTTGCCGCCGTCGAGGACGTCGTCGCCCGTGTTGCCGAACATGCTGTCGTTGCCGGTGGCGCCGGCCAGCGTGTCGGGCGAGGCACCGCCGACGATGGTGTCGGCGCCGGTATTGCCGACGATGCTGTCGGCGCCGTCGTTCGCCTCGCCATACGTGCCGGGCCACGCGTCGCCGCCGCCGATCGACGTCCCGAGCAGTCGTGTCGCCATGTCCGAACCCTTCCCCGGCCAGCCGCCGCGCGGATTCGAGCTATCCATGATCGCCGGGCCGGACGCAAGCGTCGACGGCGCCCCGGCACCGCACGCGCCATGATCGTCTATCTCGCGACGGCGGCCCACGACTATCCCATGGGAGACTTCCTGGCGGGCCCGGGGGCGGCACTGGCCGGCCGGGTGCGGACGATGCACTACGAGGAGGTGCTGACCCGCGACCCCGACCGGCTGCCCCTGGGCACCTGGATCTTCGCCGACCTGGAACGGCTGGGCTGGCAGGGCGCGATGCTCGCCGCCCGGCTGTGGCGGCGGCTGGCCGAGCGCGGCTGCCGGCTGCTCAACCATCCCACGCGGGCGCTGCGCCGCTACGAGATGCTGCGCCTGCTGCACGACAAGGGGATCAACGACTTCGACGTCTACCGCCTGACCGACCAGCGACCGCCGCGCCGCTATCCCGTGTTCCTGCGGCGCGACGACAACCACAGCGGCCCCGTCTCCGCGCTGTGCGGCGACGCCGAGGCGCTGTTCACCGCCGTCGCCGGGCTGCGGCGGCGCGCCTGGCCGCGCCAGCGCATGATCGTCGTCGAGTTCTCCGACACGCGCGGGGCCGACGGGCTCTACCGCAAGTTCGGCGCCTTCCACGTCGCCGGCAGCGTGGTCGCCGGCCACATGGACACGAGCCGTGCCTGGGCGGTGAAGGACATCGACATCGTCGATCCCGCGGAGACCGCGGCGGAGCTGCGCTTCCTCGACGAGAACCCGTGGGCCGACGCGATCATCGACGTGTTCCGCCTGGCGCGGCTCGACTACGGCCGCATCGACTTCAGCGTCCGCGACGGCCGGATGATCGTCTGGGAGATCAACACCAACCCGCTGATCGCCAGCCCCGCCAGCCTGCGGCCGGACCGCGCCGCGGTCGCGGCCCGCGTCTTCCCGCGGCTGGCGGCGGCGCTCGCCGCGCTCGACGGGCCGTCAGGCTGAGGCCGCGCCGGCGAGCAACGCCTCGAGGAGGCGCCGCAGCTCGCGCGGCGGCACCTTGCCGGTCGGCGAGCGGGGCAGGGCCGGCACCGCCAGCACGCGGCGCGGCGTCTTCTCCGCCCCCAGCCGGTCGCGCGCGAAGGCGCGCAACGCCGCCTCGGGGACGGGCGAGCGCAGCACCACGGCGGCGACCGGCGCCTCGCCGAGGCGCGCCGACCGCCAGCCGACCGCCGCCGCCTCGGCCACCGCGGGATGGGCCAGCAGTGCGGCCTCGATCTCCGCCGGATAGACCTTGATGCCGCCGGCATTGATGCGGTCGTCGACGCGGCCGGCGAGGAAGAGGAAGCCGTCGGCGTCGAGATGGCCGACGTCGCCCGGATGGAACCAACCGCCGCGATGGGCCCGGCCGGTCGCGGCGGCATCGTCGAGATAGGCGGACGCCACGAAGGGCGTGCGCACGCGCACCTCGCCCACGGTCCCGGGCGGCAGCGCACGCCCCGCATCGTCGACGATCTCGATCGCCATCCCGGGAAACGCGCGACCGACCGTCGCGGGACGGCGGCCGAGATCGGCCGGCCCGGCATGGGCGACGTAGCCCGCCTCGTTGGTGCCGTAGGTGATGTGCAGCCCCGGCGTCAGCCGGCTGCGCACCTGGCGCCGCACGCCGGGCGCCAGCATCGCCGAGTTGACGGTCAGCACGCGCACGCCGGGCATCGCCGGGGCGGCGGCCGGCGGCAGCGCGTCGAGATAGGAATGGACATGGCTGGGCGTGACCGAGAGGTAGGTGATGCCCAGCGCCGCCAGGTCGGCGACGTGCTCCGCGATGGTCGCCGCGGGCGGCCGCAGCACCACGGTGCCGCCGACGTCGAGGACGCGCAGTGCCGGCCCTCGGCCGATCGCGAACGGCATGGCGACGATCGGCAGGTAGCGGTCGGCCGCGCCGACGCCGAGCGCCTCGGTCATGGCGCGGGTGCGCCGGAGAAGCTGATCGTGCGCCACCGGGGCCGCCTTCGAGGGACCGGTGGTGCCGGAGGAGACGGCGACCTGCACCGTATGCGGGCCGCCGGGATGGCGTGCCGCCCAGGGATCGGCCGGAGCCAGCGACGCCGGAGGCAGGACCGGCAGCGCACCGGCAGCGGCACCGTCGCCGACGATCGCCGCCACCCCGGTCAGCGCCAGCAGGCGGGCGATGTCGCCGGCCGGCCAATCCGGGTCGACCGCGACCACCACGAAGCCGCCGAGTGCCGCACCGAGTGCCGCGCGCAGATAATCCCCGGCGTCGCCGCACAGGATCGCCACGCCGTCGCCCGGGACGAGGCCTTGCCGCGCCAGCCCGGCCGCCACCCCGCCGAGGGCGGCGGCGAAGTCACGGTAGGTGACGATGCCGGCGGCGGTGTCGAGGGCCGGCGCGCCGGGCCGCAGGCGCGCCTGCTCCAGCACGCCGTCGAGGTAGTTGCTGTGCGCCGCACGCTCCATGACGGCACGATACGCCGAGGTGCGGGGCGGCTCCACACCCCGCGCTCGCCGGCGAACGGCGCGAGGGGCCGCAGGCGGCCCCTCGCGGCCGGCCCGTCAGGCCGGCTGGTACTGCGCCACGAACTTGGTGTTGAGGTAGGCGTCCAGGCCCTCGATGCCGCCTTCCGAGCCGTGGCCGGAATCCTTGACCCCGCCGAACGGCGTCTCGGGCGTGGAGACGGCGAGGCTGTTGACGCCGACCATGCCGCTCTCCAGCGCGTCGGCGACGGCCGCCGCGGTCTTCTCCGAACTGGTGAAGGCATAGGCGGCGAGCCCGTATTCCAGGCTGTTGGCCCGCGCGATCACCTCGTCGAAGGTCTTGAACGGCACGATCGGCGCCACCGGGCCGAACGGCTCCTCGCGCATGATGCGGGCGTCGTCGGGAACGTCGGACAGCACGGTCGGCGCGAAGAAGTAGCCGTTGTTGCCCTGGCGCTCGCCGCCCGCCCGCAGCCTGGCGCCCTTGTCGACGGCGTCGCGCACGAAGCCCTCGATCGCATCGACGCGCCGGGCGTTGGCCAGCGGCCCCATGCGCGTGTCGGCGGCCAGCCCGTCACCCAGCTTCAGCCCGTTGGCGACCTCGGCGAAGGCGTCGACGAACTTCTTGTAGCTGCTCTCATGCACGAAGAAGCGGGTCGGCGAGATGCACACCTGGCCGGCGTTGCGGTACTTGCCGCCGGCCGCGACGGCTGCGACCTTCGCCGCATCGACGTCGTCGAAGACGATGACCGGCGAATGGCCGCCGAGCTCCATCGTGGAGCGCTTGGCGCCCTTGGCCGCAAGCCCCATCAGCAGCTTGCCGACCGCCGTCGAGCCGGTGAAGGAGATCTTGCGCACCGCCGGCGATGCGATGACGTGCTCCGACACCCTGGCCGGCACGCCGAAGACGAGGTTGAGCACGCCCTTGGGCAGCCCCGCCTCCTCCAGCGCCCTGGCGATGGCGATGGCCGAGGCCGGCGTCTCCTCCGACGGCTTGATGATGAGGGCGCAGCCGGCGGCCAGCGCGCCGGCGATCTTGCGCATCGGCGTCAGGGCGGGGAAGTTCCAGGGGGTGAAGGCGGCGCCGACGCCGACCGGCTCCTTCAGCACCATCTGGCGCGAGCCGGCGACGCGGCCGGGGATGATGCGGCCGTAGGCGCGGCGGCCCTCCTCGGCATACCAGTCCATGATGTCGGCCGAGGTCAGGACCTCGACCTTCGATTCCGCCAGCACCTTGCCCTGCTCCCGGGTCATGACCCGGGCCAGCTCGTCGGCGCGCGCACGCAGCGACTGGGCAGCCTTGCGCAGGATCGCCGAGCGATCGTAGGCCGAGGTGCGGCGCCACACCTCGAAGCCCTGCCGGGCCGATGCGATCGCCTCGTCGAGATCGGCGGGCGAAGCATGGGTCAGGGCCGCGATCGGCTGCTCGGTCGCCGGGTTGATGACCTCCTCGCCGCCGCCGGTGCCGTCGCGCCAACGGCCGTCGATGAACATCTGGAGCTGCTGCATGGCTGTCCTGGCCTCTGGGAATGGTGGGGGCGACCGGCGAGCCCGACACCCGCGGCGACGCCGGCTCCGCCGGCACATGGGATCGGTTTCGACGGGCGCAAGATGGCGGCCGGTCCACCGGGCGCCGCCTCAGCCCTCCTTGACGAGGCGGAACAGGGTCTTCGCCTCGCTGTAGTAGTAGATGCGTTCCTCCAGCGTCGGGTAGTAGTCGCTGTAGCCGCCGTACGGCGCGAAGCCGCTGAAGCCGAAGCGCTTCACGCCGACCTCGAAGCCCGCCGCCCGGAACGCCTCGCCATAGTCGTCGAGCGAGCGGTCCTGGGTCGCGACGTTGGTCGTCTCGGCGATGAGGGTGCGCCAGCGCGGCCACAGCTTGTTGCCGGTATGGCAGCCGGTCACCGCGTAGTAGACGCCGCCGGGACGCAGCGCCGCCCAGACCTGCTGCGCGTGCGCGGCGATGTCGGGGACGAGATAGATGACCTCGTGGCTGAAGGCGATGTCGAAGCGCCCGGCATGGGCGTCGAGCGCGGCGACCGGCGCATAGTCGATCGGCAGGTCGCCCTTCATCGCCTGGGCGCGCGCCACCGAATCGGCGGCGATGTCGACGCCGAGCCCGCGGCGGAACGGCCGCACGGCGTGCAGCATCCGAAGGAAGCCGCCCTGGTTGCAGCCGAAGTCGAGGACCGTCTTGGCCGAGAGGTCGCCCTCGGGGACGAGATCGATGAAGTGGCGCCAGATCGGGGCGTGCGCCGGCCCCATGGCGTTCTCGCGGACACGGTCCTTGTGCCAGGTGGCGATCGTCGCAGGTGCTGCCGTCATCACATCCTCCGATTGCAAGTCGTTCGCAACGAACATAGGCGGAACGGCGACGTGGTTCCAGTCGCGCCGTCGCGGCAGTAGTGTCCGCGCCTGCGGCCCCCCAGCCGCGGCCGTTCCGGGAGATGCCGAACCGTGCCAGAGCCCCTCTTCCTCGCCGGCGCCGCCAGCGCGATCGGCCGCCGCCTCGTCCCGTTGCTGCGCGCCGACGGCTGGCGCATCGTCGGCACGACGCGCTCGCCCGCGAAGGCCGCGGAGCTGGAAGGCATGGGCGTCGCGCCGGTCGTCGTCGACGTCTTCGACGCGGCGGCGCTGGCCGCCGCCGTGGCGCGGGTGCGCCCCGCGATCGTGGTCCATCAGCTCACCGACCTGGCTGGCATCCTCGACCCGGCCGGGCGCGAGGAGGCGCTGGCGCGCAACGCCCGTCTGCGCGAGGTGGGCACGCGCAACCTGGTAGCCGCCGCGGTGGCCGCCGGCGCGCGCCGCCTGGTCGCCCAGAGCATCGCCTTCGCCTATGCGCCGGGGCCCCTGCCCTACCGCGAGGACGCCCCGCTCAACGTCGCGGCGCCAGGCGGCGGCAGCGTCTCGGCGCGCGGCGTCGCCAGCCTGGAGGCGCAGGTGCTGGCGGCACCGCTCGAGGGTGTCGTCCTGCGCTATGGCCGTCTCTACGGGCCCGGCACGGGGGTCGACGCGCCGGCGGGTGCCGCACCCGTCCATGTCGACGCGGCGGCCGAGGCCGCGCGCCTGGCCGTCGGCAAGGGCGTACCCGGCATCTACAACGTGGCCGAGGACGACGGCACGGTGGACAGCGGGAAGGCGAAGGCCCTGCTCGGCTGGCGCGCCGACGCGCGATCGCGCGGATGAGGCGACCGGACGGCGTTTTCGGGCATAGTGCGCCCTCGTCCAACGACCGCCGAGGAACCGCCATGGAAGACGCCACCCCGCCCGACCTTTCCACCCTGTGGGACGAACGCTTCGGCGTACCGGCGC
>JADZBA010000375.1 GCA_020852355.1 Alphaproteobacteria bacterium | reverse complement strand
GGTTGTAGAACCGGGTCCACTATCGTTGCGCCCCGACCGAGGCAACCGAATTCGCCCATGACGATCGCGGTGGTCATCCCGACGCTCGACGCCGCGGCGACGCTGCCGCGCACCTTGACGGCGATCGCCGCGGCACGGTCGCGCGGGCTGGTCGGCGCGGTGATCGTCAGCGACGGCGGCTCGACCGACGGGACCGCGGCGGTCGCCGCGGCCGCCGGTGCGCGGTGGCTCGCGGGGCCGCCCGGACGCGGCCGGCAGCTCGCGGCGGGGATCGCGGCGGCCGGCGCGCCATGGCTGCTGCTGCTGCACGCCGACACCGCGCCCGCGCCCGGCTGGGAGGACGCCGCGGCCCGCTGGATCGCCACCCCGGCGAGCGCCGGGCGGGCCGCCCATTTCCGCTTCCGGCTGGACGACGCGAGCGCCGCCGCGCGGCGGCTGGAGCGGGCGGTCGCCTGGCGGACCCGGCGGCTCGGCCTCCCCTATGGCGACCAGGGACTGCTGATCGCCGCCGCCCATCTCGACCGGCTGGGCGGGGTGCGGCCCCTGCCGCTGATGGAGGACGTGGACCTGGTGCGGCGGATCGGCCGCCGCAATCTCGACGCCCTGCCCGCCGACGCCCTCACCTCGGCCGCGCGCTATCGCCGCGACGGCTGGGTGCTGCGTCCCGCCCGCAACCTCGCCTGCCTGGGTCTCTACTTCCTCGGCCTGCCGCCGGCGGCGATCCGCCGCCTCTACGGCTGAGGACGATGCGGCGCACGCTCATCGTCTTCGCGCGCGCGGCCCGCCTGGGCCGCGGCAAGCGCCGGCTCGCCCGCGACATCGGCATGGTCTGGGCATGGCGGTTCCAGCGCGTGCAGACTGCGGCGCTGCTGCGCCGCCTGGCGGCCGACCGGCGCTGGCGGACGGTGCTCGCCGTCACGCCCGACCGCGCGGCGGCCGAGCCGCGGCCGTGGCCGGCCTCCTGCGCGCTGTTGCCCCAGGGGACGGGCGACCTCGGCAGCCGCATGGCGCGCGCCCTGGCGGCACCGCCGCCCGGCCCGGTCGTCCTGGTCGGCGCCGACGTGCCGGGCATCGCGCCGCGCCATGTCGCGGACGCGTTCCGCGCCCTCGGCGACCACGACGTGGTCTTCGGCCCGGCGCTTGACGGCGGCTACTGGCTGATCGGGCTGCGGCGCCGCCCGCGGCCGGCGCCGCGCGGGTTCGGTCGGGTGCGCTGGTCGACGGCGCACGCGCTCGCCGACTCGATCGCCGCCATCGGGCCCGGGCGACGGGTGGCGCTGGTCGACGAGCTGGAGGACGTCGACGACGGCGCCGCATGGCGCCGCTGGCGGGCGGCTACGCGCCGCGGCCCATCGTCTCGTGCTCCCGCAGGCGGGGCATGAGCTCGACGAGGTTGCAGGGGCGCAGGCGGTTGTCGAGCTGCCAGCGCAGGATGCCCTCCCAACCGTCGCGGCAGGCGCCCGGCGAGCCCGGGAGGGCGAAGAGATAGGTGCCGGCGGCGACGCCGCCCGTCGCCCTGGACTGGATCGTCGAGGTGCCGATCTTCTCGTAGCTGAGCCAGCGGAAGAGCTCGCCGAAGCCGTCGATGCGCTTCTCGAACACCGCCTCGAACGCCTCGGGGGTCACGTCGCGGCCGGTGACGCCGGTGCCGCCGGTGGCGATCACCACGTCGATCGCCGGGTCGGCGATCCAGGCGCGCAGGCGGGCGATGATGGCGTGCTGCTCGTCGCGGACGATGGCCCGCCCGGCGACCTTGTGGCCGGCCGTCCCGATCAGCTCCACCAGCGTGTCGCCGGAGCGGTCGTCGGCGGCGGTGCGCGTGTCGGAGATCGTCAGGACCGCGATCTGTACCGGCAGGAAGGGCCGGGATTCATCGATTTTCGGCACTGGCCACCGCGGGACGCAGGGGATCGTCCGTCGAGGCATACACGGGCCACTGCCCGGCCGCAACGGCGTCGAGCGTCGGCGTCGGCAGCCCGAGGCGGAGCTGATAGATCCACATTGCCGCCAGCACGCGCTCGATGAACTGCCGGGTCTCGGCCGAGGGCACCGCCTCCATGAACAGCAGCGGGTCGCCGCCATGGTCGACCTCGCCGAACCAGCGCGCGACGCGGCCGAGCCCGCCGTTGTAGGCGGCGGCCATGAGCATGAGGTTGCCGCGGATCGGCTCCTGGGCCAGCAGGTGCTGGATGTAACGCTGGCCGATCGACAGGTTGACGCCGGGGTCGTCGAGATCGCGGCCCTGGGCGGACGCAGGGCTGATGAAGGCCGCCGTGCGCGGCATGATCTGCATCAGGCCGCGGGCGCCGCGCGGGCTGACGAGCCCCGAGCGGAAGTTCGATTCCTGCTTGATGATCGCGTACATCAGCGCCTTGTCGACGGCGAAGCCGCCGTCGGGCGACCAGCGCGGCATCGGGTACATGGCGTCGTCGAAGAGCGCGCCTTCCGCCTCGCGGATCGCCGCGGTGATGCGCGGCACCGCGCGATGCAGCTCGGCGGCGCGGGCGAAGGCGACGACGGAATCGGCGAGGGCGGTCGGCGCCGCCTTGGCGACCGCGACCAGCTCCTGCACGGCGAGCTCGCGCTCGCCGACGTCGAGCAGCGCGATGGCACGGCGCACCGCCGGGATCGCCGCCAGCGCGTCGATCTCCACCTCCGCCTTCTCGCCGTCGCCATAGGCGGCGAGGTCGCCCAGCGTGCGGCGCGCGAGCTGGCCGTAGAAGGTGACCGGATGCTCGGCCGCCGTGCGCAGCAGCGCCTGGGCCGCCTCGGGCGCGCCGAGCGCGCGCTGGCTGCGGGCGGCCCAGTAGGCCCCGGCGGCGATCAGCCAGCCGGAGGTGCCGGACGTCCCGGCGACCGTCTCGAAATGCCGG
>JADZBA010000374.1 GCA_020852355.1 Alphaproteobacteria bacterium | reverse complement strand
TGGCTGGGGGACTAGGATTCGAACCTAGACTGGCGGAGTCAGAGTCCGCTGTCCTACCGTTAGACGATCCCCCAATCCGGATCGTGCGCCGGCGCCGCCGACGTGGGCGGCGCTTCTAGCACAAGAGATTTCGCCGGGGAAGGCCGCCGACGGCTTCCGGGCGTGACGCGGACGGGATATCGTTCGGTTTCGTGACCGTGTCAACCGCATCGCTTCCGGCGGGGCCGCAATCCGCCCATTCCGTCGTCTACGCCGCGCTCGATCTCGGCACCAACAATTGCCGGCTCCTGGTGGCGCGGCCGGCCTCGGGTGGGTTCCGCGTGCTCGACGCCTTCTCGCGCATCGTCCGCCTGGGCGAGGGGCTGACGCGCACCGGCGCCCTGTCGGAGGCGGCCATGGACCGCACCGTCGCGGCGCTGGCTGTGTGCGCCCAGAAGATCCGCGCGCGGCGTGTCGACCATGTCCGCGCCGTCGCGACCGAGGCGTGCCGGCAGGCGGCCAACTGCAGCCTGTTCCTGGAGCGCGTGCAGACCGAGACGGGGCTCGCCATCGAGACGATCGCCGCGGCCGAGGAGGCGCGGTTGGTGCTGGCGGGCTGTGCGCCGCTGCTCGACCCCTACGCCAACCATGCGCTGCTGTTCGACATCGGCGGCGGCTCTACCGAGCTCCTGTGGGTGCGGCTCGAGCGGCGCGAGCCGGAGATGCTGGGCTATGCCTCGATCCCGCTGGGGGTGGTGACGCTGGCCGACCGCTATGGCGGCCGCGACGTGTCGCCCGAGCTCTATGCCGTGATGCGCGACGAGACGGCGCTCCATCTCGACGCCTTCGACGCCGAGCACGGGATCAGCGAGGCGATGGAGGATGGCGGCGTCCAGATGCTCGGCAGCTCGGGCACCGTGACGACGCTGGCCGGGGTGCATCTGGAGCTGCCGCGCTACAACCGGGCGCTCGTCGACGGTATCGTCCTCGACTGCGCCGCGGTCGCCGACGCCTCCGAGCGTCTGCTGGCCCTGGACTATGCCGGCCGCGCCGCCCATCCCTGCATCGGGCCGGAGCGCGCGGACCTGGTGCTCGCCGGCTGCGCCATCCTGTCGGCGATCCTCGACCGCTGGCCGACGTCACGGCTCCGGGTCGCCGATCGCGGCGTGCGCGAGGGCATTCTCTACGGCCTGATGGCGCGCAACGGCAGGCGCTTCCGCCAGGCCCTGCCATGAGCCGCGCCCCCGGCGGCGGTCGCGGATCGTCCGGCCGGGGCAGCCGCGACCTCGCCGTCCGCGTCCGCGCCCGGGGCCGCAAGGTCTCCTCGCAGCGCTGGCTCGCGCGCCAGCTCAACGACCCCTACGTCGCCGAAGCGCGACGGCTCGGCCTGCGCTCGCGCGCCGCCTTCAAGCTCATGGAGCTGGACGAGCGCTTTCGCCTGCTGCGCCCGGGACTGGTCGTCGTCGACCTGGGGGCGGCACCCGGCGGCTGGACCCAGGTGGCCGTCGAGCGGGTGAAGTCCGGCCAGGGCGGCGGCAAGGTGGTCGCCCTCGACATCCTGGAGATGGCGGCGCTGCCCGGCGCGGAGACCATCCATCTCGACTTCCTCGACCCGGCGGCGCCGGAGCGGCTGATGCGCGCCATCGGCGGCGGCGCCGATATCGTGCTCAGCGACATGGCAGCACCCACCACCGGCCACGGCCCGACCGACCATATCCGGGTGATCGCGCTCGCCGAGGCGGCGCACGCCTTCGCGCGCGAGGTGCTGAAGCCGGGCGGCGCCTTCGTCTGCAAGGTCTTCCAGGGCGGCACCGAGGGCAGCCTGCTGGCCGCGCTCAAGAAGGACTTCGCCGAGGTCCGCCATGTCAAGCCGCCGGCGAGCCGGGCGGAATCCGCAGAGGTCTACGTCATCGCCAAGGGATTTCGCGGCGCCGGCGGCGCCTGACGCCGTCATCCGCCGGATCGGAGGCCTCGACGCCCGGCGGCCGTCCCCTATCTTCTTTCGGCCAAGCCGGGAGCCCGATGATCCGCCGCGCCGTCCTGCTCGCCTTTCTCGCACTCGTCGCGCAGCCCCGCGATGCCGCGGTCGCCGCATCGGCCAGGGTCGAGGCCCTGCTCGCCCGGATGACGATCGAGGAGAAGGCGGGCCAGCTCAGCTTCGAGACCGCGGACTGGAGCCCGGCGCGCGACCTCTACCTCTCCGACGAGGCGGAGGAGCGGCTGCGCCAGGGTCTGATCGGCGGCTTCTTCAACATGCACGAGCGCCACGTCGCGCGCCGTGCCCAGGAGATCGCGGTGCGCGAGACGCGCCTCGGCATCCCGGTGCTGCTCGGCTACGACGTGGTGCACGGCTACCACACCGTCTTTCCGATGCCGATCGGCCAGGCCGCCGCCTTCGATCTCGCCGCCGTGGAGGCGGCCGAGCGCATCGCCGCCCTGGAGGCGCTGGGCGACGGCGTCAACATCACCTTCTCGCCGATGCTCGACAACAGCCGCGACCCGCGCTGGGGACGCACCGCGGAGGGGGCGGGGGAGTCTGCGTGGTGGGGTGCGCAGCTCGCGGCCGCCCGGGTGCGCGGCTTCCAGACCGCGGACCTCGCCGGTCCGACGGCGATCGCCGCCTGTCCCAAGCATCTCGGCGCCAACGGCGCCAGCAAGGGCGGCCTCGACTACACCAGCGCCGAGATCACCGAACGCGAGCTGCGCGAGGCGCACCTGCCGCCGTTCCGCGCCGTGGCGGGCTTCGCTGCCTGCTTCATGGCTGCCTTCAATACCTACGATTCCGTGCCGGGGGCGGTGAACCCCTTCATCCTGCGCCGCATCCTGCGCGAGGAGTGGCGCTCGACCGCCGTGGTGATGAGCGATTTCGGCGCGCTCGACGAGCTGGAGCGCCATGGCGTCGCCGACGGGCCGGCGTCGGCCGCCGCGCTGGGCCTGGCGGGCGGGCTGCAGATGGATATGGCGACGCGGTTCTTCGCGACCGAGCTGCCGGCTCTGGTGCGCGCCGGTCTCGCCTCCGGGGCCGATCTCGACAGTGCGGTTCGCACCGTGCTGGCGCTGAAGGAGCGGATGGGCCTGCTCGACGACCCTTTCGCGCGCTTCGCCGCGTCGGAGGAGCCCGGGAACCCGGAGCGGCTCGGCCATCGGGCAGCGGCCGAAGCGCTGGCCGAACGCTCCTTCGTGCTGCTGAAGAACGCCGGCGACGTCCTGCCCTTCGCGCGCGACGTGCGCACCGTCGCCGTCATCGGCCCGCACGCCGACGACCCGACGGAGATGCTCGGCACCTGGATCGGTCGCGGCATCTTCAGCAAGCCGGTCTCGGTCGCGGCCGGGCTGCGTGCCGTGCTGGGACCCGGCGTCGAGGTGATCGCCGTTCCCTTCGCCGCCTTCGACGCGGTGAGCGATGCCGAGCTGGAGACGGCGCTGGCCGCCGCGCGCCGGGCCGACGCCGTCGTCCTGGCGGTCGGCGAGGCCGCGGCGATGAGCGGAGAGGCGGCGAGCCGCACCGATATCGACCTGCCGGGCGTGCAATCCTCGGTGGCGCGTGCCGTCGTCGCCATGGGCCGCCCGACGGCAGCCGTCGTCTTCTCCGGCCGGCCGCTGGCCATGGAGCGCCTGTCGGCCGACGCGCCGGCGATCCTGATGGCATGGTTTCCCGGGACCATGGGCGGCACCGCGCTGGCGCGTGTTCTGTTCGGGCTGGCGGAGCCGACCGGGCGCATGCCGATGACGACGCCCCGCGCCGTCGGCCAGATTCCCGTGCACCACGACCGCCTGCCCTCGGGCCGGCCGGCCGTGAAGTGGCCGGACATCTATTCCTCGAACTACATCGACCGGCCGACGACGCCGCTCTACCCGTTCGGCCATGGCCTGGGCTACACCAGCTTCGCCTTCTCGCCGCCGCGGCTGGCCGCCGGCACGCTGGACGCGAGCGGCAGCCTCGCCGTGTCGGTCGAGGTGCGCAACACCGGCGCGCGTACGGGCACCGCCATGGCGCAGCTCTACCTGCGCAATCGCGTCGCGCCCATCTCCCGGCCAATGCAGATGTTCCGCGGCTTCCGGCGGGTGACACTGGTGCCGGGCGAGAGCGGCACCGTCACCTTCACGGTGACGCCGGACATGTTCGCCTACTGGCAGGAAGGCGACCGATTCGCCGCACCGGCCGGGCCGATCGACGTGATGATCGGCCCCAGCGCGGGCGAGGTGCAGACGGCGCAGTTCCGCTACGTGCCGTGAGGCTCCTTACATCGCCCGCCAGTGCGGCGGGTAGGTGCGATCGTAGCCGGGCAGCGCCTCGATGCGTCCCTGCCAGGCGGCGAGCCGGGGGTAGCGCGCGGCGAGCGGCAGCAGGCCGAGGTCGAGCGGCTTCGCCGCCTCCTTGCCGGCTGCCCGCAGCGCGAACATGAGGAACGGATAGGCCGCCAGATCGGCCGCGGACAGCGCTTCGCCGGCGAGATAGGGCCGGGACGCCAGCGCCGCCTCGAGCTGGCCCAGCACGTCCTCCAGCTTGGGCCGTGCCTCGGCGACCTTCTGCGCCAGGTCGTCGGCGGGCTTCGCCGCCAGCAGTGGCCGGGCGAAGTTCCAGACCGCGTCCTCCATGTCGTAGACGACGCGGCTCGACCATTCCAGCACCCGGGTGCGCTCGGCCGGCGTGCGACCGAAGAGCGACGGGTCGGCGGCCTTCTGGTCGATGTGGTGCATGATCGCCAGCGACTCCGTGACGACCGTGTCGCCGTCCTTCAGCACGGGCACGGCGCCGCGCGGGTTCATCTTCAGGAACTCCGGCGTCTTGTGCTCCTTCGCCTGGAAGGAGAGGAGGTGGGAGACGTAGGGCACGCCCTTCGCCTCGGCCGCCAGCAGCACGCGCCACGCATAGGGGCTGCCGCTGCCCCAGTAGATCTCGACGCTCATCGGTCCGGCCTTTCGCCTGGGTGAGATGGCGCAGCCGTAGCGCGGTTGGCGCCGCCGCGTCCAGACGCGCCGACCGCCAATCCCCTTGACGGGCGACGGCCGGGGCGAACATCGTCCGGTCCGCGCCAGCGCTCTGCGACCGGGGGTTTCCACCATGGCCGGCTCCGTCCTCGTTTCCGTCGCCAGCCGGGTGGCGCGCGTCACGCTGAACCGGCCGGAGGTGCACAATGCCTTCGATGACCGGCTGATCGACGAGCTGACCGCCGTGTTCACGCGGCTCGCCGGCCTGGCCGACGTGCGCGCGGTGGTCCTGGCGGCCAACGGCCGCAGCTTCTCGGCCGGCGCCGACCTCAACTGGATGAAGCGGACGGCCGGCTACTCGCAGGACCAGAACCTCGCCGACGCGAGGCGGCTCGCGGGGATGCTGAAGGCGCTCGACCGCATGCCGCAGCCAACCCTGGCGCTGGTCCAGGGACCGGCTTATGGCGGCGGAGTCGGCCTCGTCGCCGCCTGCGATATCGCGGTCGCCGTGCCCGAGGCGGCGTTCTCGCTGTCGGAGGTGAAGCTCGGTCTGTTGCCCGCGGCGATCAGCCCCTACGTCGTGGCCGCCATCGGCGCCCGCCAGGCCCGGCGCTACTTCCTCACCGCCGAGCGCTTCGACGCCGCGGAGGCGATGCGCATCGGCCTGGTCCACACGCTGGCCGCCCGCGAGGAGCTGGAGCCGACCGGTTCCGCCATCCTGAAGGCACTGGCCGACGGCGGGCCCGAGGCGCAGGCGGCCTCCAAGGCACTGATCGCGCGGGTCGCCGGTGCGGCGATCGACGACGCGCTCATCGAGGACACGGCGACGCGCATCGCCGCGCTGCGCGCCGGCGCGGAGGGCAGGGAGGGCATCGCCGCCTTCCTGGAGAAGCGCGCGCCCCGATGGCGCGAGCCGTGACGGCGGAGGCGGCGGCTTGATGTTCCGGTCCATCCTCGTCGCCAACCGCGGCGAGATCGCCTGCCGGGTGATGCGCACGGCCAGGCGCCTCGGCTTGCGCACCATCGCCGTCTTCTCCGACGCCGACCGCGACGCGCTGCATGTGCGCACGGCCGACGAGGCCCACCGGATCGGACCCCCGGCGGCGCGCGACTCCTATCTCGCGATCGAGCGCATCGTCGCGGCGATCCGGGCGAGCGGCGCCGAGGCGGTGCATCCCGGCTACGGCTTCCTCTCGGAGAACGCCGCCTTCGCCGAGGCGGTAGCGGCGGCGGGCGCGGTCTTCGTCGGGCCACCGCCGGCGGCGATCCGGGCCATGGGCTCCAAGAGCGCCGCCAAGGCGCTGATGGAGGAGGCCGGCGTGCCGGTCGTCCCCGGCTATCACGGTGCGGCGCAGGACGACGCGACGCTGGCGGCGGCGGCGACTCGGATCGGCTTCCCCGTGCTGATCAAGGCGTCGGCCGGCGGCGGCGGACGCGGCATGCGCGTCGTCGACGGCGCGGCCGATCTCGCCGCCGCCCTGGAGAGCGCGCGGCGCGAGGCGGCCGCGGCCTTCGGCGACGACCGGCTGCTGATCGAGCGCTATCTCGGCCGCCCGCGCCATATCGAGGTCCAGGTCTTCGCCGACCGCCACGGCGGCGCGCTGCACCTCTTCGAGCGCGACTGCTCGATCCAGCGCCGCCACCAGAAGGTCATCGAGGAAGCGCCCGCACCCGGCATGACGGCCGACCGCCGCCGCGCCATGGGCGATGCGGCGGTCGCCGCTGCGCGCGCCATCGGCTACGAGGGCGCCGGCACCGTGGAGTTCATCGCCGAGGGCGAGCAGTTCTTCTTCATGGAGATGAACACGCGACTGCAGGTCGAGCATCCCGTGACCGAGATGATCACCGGCCTCGACCTCGTGGAATGGCAGCTCCGCGTCGCGGCGGGCGAGCCGATGCCGCTGCGGCAGGAGGACTTGGCGATCTCCGGCCATGCGGTCGAGGCGCGGCTGTATGCCGAGGATCCGCTGCACGACTTCCGCCCCTCGACGGGCCGCCTCGCGCATCTGCGCCTGCCCGCCGACGGCGAGGGGGTGCGCGTCGACGCCGGCGTGGCGGCGGGCGACGCGGTCTCCGTCCACTACGACGCGATGATCGCCAAGCTCATCGTCCACGGTGCGACGCGCGCCGACGCGGTCGCCCGGCTCCGCACGGCGCTGGCCGCGACGGAGGTGGTCGGGGTCACAACCAACCGCGACTTCCTGACGCGCGTCGCCGCCCATCCCGCCTTCGCCGCGGCCGAGCTCGACACCGGCTTCATCGCCCGCCATCGCGAGGCGCTGCTGCCCGAGCCGGCCGCGGCCGGAGCGGTCGTGCTGGCCCTGGCGGCGCTGCATGTGCTGCTGGCCGAGCAGGCGGCCGCGGCGCGCGAGAATTCGCCCTGGGCCGCCCGCGACGGCTGGCGTGTCGGCGAGCGCGCGCGGCGCAAGCTGACGTTCCGCGAGGGCACCGTCGTCGTCGGCTACCGCGACGAAGGCTGGTGGCTGGATGTCGCTGGGCAGGCGATCGATGCCCGTGCCGCCCGCGCTGCGGATGGGCGCATCCGCGCCGACCTCGACGGGTGGATCCTTTCCGCGACGGTGGTGGCGGCGGGCGACGTGCTGACCGTGCTCGTCGACGGCGCCATGCACCGCGTCATGCGCGTCGACCCGATGACGCCGTCGGCCGCCGCCGAGGCGGCGTCGGGGAGCCTGACCGCGCCGATGCCGGGCCGCATCGCCCGCATCATGGTGCAGGTGGGCGACCATGTCGGCCGCGGCCAGCCGCTGGTGGTGCTCGAGGCGATGAAGATGGAGCACACGATCGCGGCACCCGCCGACGGCCGCGTCGCCGCGCTGCGCTATCAGGAGGGCGACCTGGTGGAGGAGGGAGCGGAGCTGCTGTCGCTGGAGGCCGAGGAGAAGGCCGCATGCTGACGCTCTACGGCAACCTCGAATCCGGCAACGTCTACAAGGTCCGCCTGCTGCTGTCCTGGCTCGGCCTGCCGCATCGCCGCGTCGAGGTGAACCAGGTGCGCGGCGAGCCGATGTCCCCGGCCTTCCGCGCGATCAACCCGATCGGCAAGGTGCCCGCGCTGCGGCTCGGCGACGGGCGCGTGCTGACCGAATCCGGCTCGATCCTCTATTTCCTCGCCCAGGGCACGGCGTGGTGGCCGGCCGATCGGTGGGACCAGGCCGGTGTGCTGCGCTGGATGTTCTTCGAGCAGTACAGCCACGAGCCCGCGATCGCCGTGAACCGCTACCTCCTGCGCTTCGCCGGCGAGCTGTCGTCCTTCGACGCTGAGCGCATCCGCTTCAACGACGCGCGCGGCCGCCACGCCCTGCAGGTCATGGAGGACCATCTGGCGGGCGCCGAGTGGCTGGTCGGCTCGGGGCCGACGATCGCCGACATCGCGCTGTACGCCTACACCCATGTGGCCGACGAGGGCGGGTTCGAGCTGGCGGCCTATCCGGCCGTCGGGCGCTGGCTCGCACGCGTCGCCGCGCTGCCGGGACATGTCGGGCTGCTGGACGAGACCAGCGCCCGGCCGGTCGAGCGCCTGGTCGCGGGCTAACGGGGATGTTGCCGAAGGAAGTCCGCCTGGTCGAGGTCGGCCCGCGCGACGGGCTGCAGAACGAGGCGCGCACGGTGCCGCTCGCGGTCAAGGTCGAGCTGATCGAGCGGCTGGCCGACGCGGGCATGCCGGTGGTCGAGTCCGGCAGCTTCGTGTCGCCCAAATGGGTCCCGCAGATGGCCGACACCGCCGAGGTTCTGGCCCGCGTCCGGCGTCGGCCGGGCGTGGCCTATCCCGTGCTGGTGCCGAACATGCAGGGCTTCGCCGCGGCGGCGGCGGCCGGGGTCGGCGAGATCGCGATCTTCGCCGCCGCATCGGAGTCCTTCGCCCGGCGCAACACCAATTGCTCGATCGACGAGAGCTTCCAGCGCTTCGCGCCGGTCGCCGCCGCGGCGACGGCGGCGGGGATGCGGGTGCGCGGCTACGTCTCCTGCGCCGTCGCCTGCCCGTACGAGGGGCCGATCGCGCCGGCCGCCGTCGCCGACGTCTCGGCCCGGCTCATGGCGCTCGGCTGCTACGAGGTATCGCTCGGCGACACGATCGGGGTCGGCACGCCGGGCGTGGTGCAGGCGATGCTGGATGCCGTCGCCGCGCGCGTGCCGCGCGCGCGCATGGCCGTGCATTTCCACGACACCTGGGGCCAGGCGCTTGCCAACATCCTGGCCTCGCTGGAGCGCGGCATCGCCGTCGTCGACGCGTCCGTGGCGGGCCTGGGCGGCTGCCCCTACGCCAAGGGGGCGACCGGCAACGTCGCCAGCGAGGACGTGCTCTACCTGCTGGACGGGCTCGGCATCGCGACCGGCGTCGACCTGGAGCGGCTGGCGGCCGCCGGCGACTGGATTTCCGGCTTCCTCGAGCGGCCGACCGGCTCCAAGGTCGCCCGCGCGCTGGCAGGACGGCGCCATTAGCCGGCTGCTGGCGCCGGCGCGCGTCGTCCCGCTGCTGGCCCTGCTGGCGGCGGCGATCGCGTTCGCTCCGGTGCCCGACGGCGTGGCGCCGGCGACGATGCATGCCGGCGCGCTGGCCTTCCTGACGATCGGGCTGTGGGCGACGGGGGCGATGCCCGAGCATGTGACGGCGCTGGTCTTCATGACCCTCGCCGTGCTGCTCAAGGTGGCGCCGCCCGGGGTCGCCTTCGCGGGGTTCGAGGCGACCGCCATGTGGCTCGTCTTCGGCGGTCTGATCATCGGCACCGTGATGCAGCGCAGCGGCCTCGGTGAGCGCCTCGCCGTCGCCATCCTGCCGCTGTTCGGCGCCTCCTACGCCCGCGCGCTGTCGGGCGTGGCGCTGGTCGCCGTGGCGCTCGCCTTCGTCATGCCCTCGACGATGGGGCGGATCATCCTGCTGATGCCGGTGATCCTGGCGCTTGCCGACCGCATGGGGTTCGTCGAGGGCCGGCCCGGACGCACCGGCATGGCGGTGACGCTGGCGCTGACCAGCTTCATGGTGCCGTGCACCATCCTGCCGGCCAACGTGCCGAACATGGTGCTGATCGGCGCCGCCGAGTCGCTGCACGGCGTCGTGCTGACCTACGGCCAGTACCTGAAGCTGCATTTTCCGGTCACCGGGCTGCTGAAGGCGGTGGCGATCGTCGGTGCGGCGCGGCTGGTGTTTCCCGACCGGCCGGTGCGGCCGGCACCCCTGCCGCCGCGCGGGCCGATGACCCGCGACGAGCGCACGCTCGCGGTGATCCTGGCGCTGGCACTGGGCTTCTGGGTCACCGACTTCCTGCACGGCATCAATGCCGGCTGGATCGGACTCGCCGCCGGCGTCGCCTGCCTCCTGCCCTGGATCAACCTGCTGCCGGGTGCGGCGTTCGGCCGCGAGGTGAATTTCGCATCCGTCATCTACGTCGCCGGCATCCTCGGCCTCGGTGCGATGGTGGCGCAGTCGGGCGTCGGCGCGCTGGTCAGCCGGTTCCTGCTGTCGGTGCTGCCGCTGGCGCCGGGCGCCGATCTCTCGAACTTCGCCTCGCTCACGGCCAGCGCGGCGCTGCTGGCGCTGGCGACGACCTTCCCCGGCGTGCCGGCGGTGCTGACGCCGCTCGCCCCCGATCTCGCCGCCGCCTCGGGCCTGCCGCTCCTGACCGTGCTGATGACGCAGGTCATCGGCTTCTCGACCATCATCCTGCCCTACCAGGCGCCGCCGGTGGTGGTGGCGCTCCAGCTCGCCCATGTCCGCATGGGGCAGGCGGCGCGGGTGACGCTGGTCGTCCTGGTGCCGACCGTGGCGGTGATCGTGCCGCTGAACTATCTCTGGTGGCGGCTCCTCGGCTATTTCCCGATCCCGTGACCCTGCACCTCATGAAGCTCGCCGTCGGCGCCGAGAGCGTCGAGAGCATCGCCCGCTTTCAGAAGCGCCGGCTGAAGGAGACGGGCACGCTCGGGCATTTCACGCGGCACACGCCGACGCGGGCCGACGAGCTGCTCGACGGCGGCTCGATGTTCTGGGTGGTGCGCGGCGTGATGCGGGTGCGCCAGCGGCTGCTCGGGTTCGAGCGCCTGCCCGACGAGGAAGGGCGCATGCGCTGCCG
>JADZBA010000373.1 GCA_020852355.1 Alphaproteobacteria bacterium | reverse complement strand
GGCGAACACGGTCGGCCTCGGCGACACGACCGGCCTCTATCACGGCACGCAGCAGATCAACCAGGGTCAGATGGACCGCTGGAACATCGTCGCGACGCTGAATTACCTGCCGCACGACGACGAGGTCGAGATCGTCCTCGCCAAGATGCCGACCTACAACACCGAGGCCGGCAAGAAGACGATCGGCCAGATGGTCGCCTGCGCCGACCTGACGCGCGCCGGCTTCATCAACGGCGACATCTCGACGGTCATGTCGCCGCGCACGGTCATCACCTGGGCCGAGAACGCCAACATCTTCGGCGACCTCGGGTTCGCCTTCCGCCTGACCTTCCTCAACAAGTGCGACGAGGTCGAGCGGGCGACGGTGGCCGAGTACTACCAGCGCTGCTTCGGCACCGAGCTCAAGGAAACCGGGGTGCGGGCGAAGCTGGTGTGAGGCGGCGATGACCCAGGGCAAGGCCGAGACGCCGCTCGAGAGCTTCAAGCGGTCGACCGCCAACGCGCTCAGGGCGATCGCCGAGCGCGACGACATCAACGTCGTCTTCAGCTCCGATCCGCCGGGTGCGGCGGGCACCCGCGCGCGCGTGCCGCTGCCCTCGCGCGACCTGCCCGCGGAGGAGGCCGCACAGGTGCGCGGCGCGGCCGACGCGATCGCCCTGCGCTATCGCTACCACGACGCCAAGGTGCATGCCCGCCGTGCCCCGGCGAGCGAGCTCGCCCGCACCATCTTCGATGCCGTCGAGCAGGCGCGCGTCGAGGCGATCGGCGCGCGGCGCATGAGCGGGGTCTCCGCCAACCTCGCCGCCGCCCTCGATGAGCGCTATCGCCGCCAGGGCTTCGACCGCATCACCGAACGCACCGACGTGACGCTGGCCGACGCGGTGCGCCTGCTGGCGCGCGAGAGCCTGACCGGCGACGCACCGCCCGCATCCGCCCGCAATGTCGTCGACATGTGGCGGCCGTGGGTGGAAGCCAAGGGCGGCGCGGATCTGGCCGAGCTGACGCAGCATCTCAACAACCAGGAAGGCTTCGCCAAGGCGGTCCGCCGCCTGATCACCGACCTCGACCTCGACCTCGGCGACACCGAGAGCGAGGGATCGGAGGGCGACGGCGACGACGACCAGAGCGATTCGGCCGACGCCGAGGGCGAGAGCGAGCAGGGTGAGGGTGCGGCGACCGGCACCCAGTCGACCATGGAGGCCGCCCCCGGCGACCCGCGCGAGGACGAGGCCGGCGCCGCCGCCGAGGAGCAGGACGGCGAGATGATGCCGGGCACCGGCGACGACGACCCGAACCGCCCGGGCCGCCCCGGGCAGGTGCCGCGGCCGATGTGGGGCGAGGGGCCGGAGGCGCAGTATCGCGCCTACACCTCGCGGTTCGATGAGGTGGTCGGCGCCGACGCCCTGTGCGACCCCGACGAGCTGACCCGCCTGCGCGCCCTGCTCGACCAGCAGCTGGCCCACCTCCAGGGCGTGATCGGACGCCTCGCCAACCGGCTGCAGCGCCGCCTGATGGCGAAGCAGACCCGCTCCTGGGAGTTCGACCTCGAGGAGGGCATGCTCGACGCCGCGCGGCTGTCGCGCATCGTCACCAACCCGACCTTCCCGCTTTCCTACAAGCGCGAGCGCGACACCGACTTCCGCGACACCGTCGTGACCCTGCTGATCGACAATTCGGGCTCGATGCGCGGCCGGCCGATCACCGTGGCCGCGATGAGCGCCGACATCCTGGCGCGGACGCTGGAGCGCTGCGCCGTCAAGGTCGAGATCCTGGGCTTCACGACGCGGGCATGGAAGGGCGGCCAGGCGCGCGAGCGCTGGATCGCCGAGGGCAAGCCGGCCAATCCCGGTCGCCTCAACGATCTGCGCCATATCGTCTACAAGTCCGCGGACGCGCCGTGGCGGCGCGCGCGCAAGAGCCTCGGCCTGATGCTGCGCGAAGGGATCCTCAAGGAGAACATCGACGGCGAGGCGCTCCTGTGGGCGCACAACCGTCTGATCGCCCGCACCGAGCAGCGCCGCATCCTGATGGTCATCTCCGACGGGGCGCCGGTCGACGATTCGACGCTGTCGGTCAATCCCGGGAACTACCTCGAGAAGCACCTGCGCGAGGTCATCGAGTACATCGAGAACCGCTCGCCGGTCGAGCTGACCGCCATCGGCATCGGCCACGACGTCACCCGCTACTACAAGCGCGCCGTGACGCTGGTCGACGCGGAGCAGCTCGGCGGCACGATGACCGAGAAGCTGGCCGAGCTGTTCGACGAGGACGATCGCGGCGGCGGCCGCAGCCGCAGCCGCCGCGCCGCCTGACACGCCGACGCCCGCCGCGGCGGGCGTCGCCGGGAACGACGGCGCGGATCGTGCCGTTGTCGGTCGGAACGACCGCGAAACCCGTGCCGTCCGCTGCCCGCGGGCCGTCGGCGGCCATAGACCATCGTGCTCGCCATGGCCGGCCGCCCATCCGCGCGTCGCATGGCGCACGCCCTGCCGCTCGTCGCGTCGCTCATGCTCGCGTCGGCCACGGCGCGCGCCGAGGTGACCTACTCCGCCACCCTCGAGCTGCCGCAGGGGGAGGAGGCGCTCGCCGGGACGCTGAAGGGCGTCTCGCAGCTCGTGCGCCGCGCCGACCAGCCGCCGGCGAGCCGTGCGGCCCTCTTCCGCCGCGCCGCCGACGACCGCGCGCGCCTCGGCGAGGCCCTGCGCGCGCTCGGCTACTACGCCGCGACCGTCGAGATGCGCATCGACCGCGAGGCGACGCCCGTATCGGTCGCCATCGTCGTCGCCCCGGGGCCACTCTACCTCGTCGCCGACGTCACCATCGCCGCGCCGGCCGCCGGTCCGGCGCTGCCCCCCGACCTGCCCGACCCCGGCTCGTTCGGCCTGGCGCCCGGCGCGCCGGCGGCCAGTGCCGACATCGTCACGGCCGAGCGCCGCATCATCGCGCGCCTGGGCGAGAGCGGCCGCCCCTACGCCCGCCAGGCGGGCCGCCGCGTCACCGTCGACCATGCGCTGAAGGCCGTCACCGTCGCCTGGACGATCGACGCCGGCCCGCCGGCGCGCTTCGGCGAGGCGACCGTCCAGGGCCTCGCCGATGCCAGGGAGGCGATGGTCCGCCGCCGCATCGCATGGCAGCCCGGCGAGACCTACGACACGCGGCAGGTCGAGGCCACGCGCAAGGCACTGGCGGCGACCGCCCTCTTCTCCTCGGTGCGCATCGTGCCGGCGGATCGGCCGGCGGCCGACGGCAGCGTGCCGATGGCGATCACCCTCGTCGAGGGCAAGCGGCGCAGCATCGGCGGCGGCGCCAGCTACTCGACCTCGACCGGGTTCGGCGCCGAGGCCTTCTGGGAGCACCGCGACATCCTGGGCGACGGCGAGCGGCTGCGGCTGTCGGCCAGGTTCGCCGAGCAGGAGCTCGGCGCGACGGCGACCTTCCGGCGGCCCTACTTCTTCCATCCCGACCAGGACCTCGTGGCCAGCCTGACGCTGGCCGACGAGGACCCGCCGGCCTACGAGAACCGCTACCTGCGCGCCCATGCCGGCGTCGAGCGGCGCTTCCCGCCGCGCTGGACGGCCGGCGCGGGCCTCCAGTACGAGCATGAGGAGGTCGACGCGCAAGGCGCGACGCGGCGCTATCACCTGCTGAGCACGCCGGTCTTCCTGCGCTACGACGGCTCCGACGACCTGCTGAACCCGACCCGCGGCACGCGCACCACCATCGCCGGCACGCCCTATCTCGGCGTCCAGGACAGCACCCTGGCGTTCCTGAAGCTGCGCCTCGACCAGACCGCCTACTGGCGGCTCGACGACCATGGCCGCTGGGTGCTGGCTGCCAACGCCGCGATCGGGTCGCTGCTCGGCGCCACGCGCGGCGACGTGCCGGCGCCGCAGCGCTTCTATGCCGGCGGCGGGGGCAGCGTGCGCGGCTTCGGCTACCAGATGGCGGGGCCGGTGGACGCCGCGGACAAGCCGCTCGGCGGCAAGTCGCTGCTGGCCGCCGGCGCCGAGCTGCGCATCAAGATCACCGACACGATCGGCATCGTGCCGTTCATCGAGGCGGGCACCGTCTACGACCGCGCCTTCCCTTCATTCGGCGAGACGCTCTTTGTCGGGGCCGGCATCGGCCTGCGCTACTACACCGGCTTCGGGCCGGTCCGGCTCGACATCGGCACGCCGCTCAACCGCCGGCGCGGCGTCGACGACGTGGTGCAGTTCTACATCAGCCTCGGGCAGGCGTTCTGATGGTCGGTGTCCGGCACCTGCGGTGGCTGCGCCGGGTTCTCATCGCCCTCGGCGCGACCGCGGCGCTGCTGGTCGCCGCCTTCGGGCTCGCCCAGACGGGGCCGGGACGGGCCGCCGTCGCATCCCTGATCGCCCGGCTCGCCTCGCAGCCCGGCGCGACGGTGACGATCGGACGCCTCGACGGCCTGCTCCCCTTCGACATGGTCGTGCGCGACCTCGCGGTCGCCGATGCGCAGGGTCCGTGGCTGCAGGTCGACCGGTTGCGCGTCGACTGGAAGCTGCTCGACCTGCTGTCCCGCCGCATCCGCCTGCCCGCGGTCGAGATCGATACCGCGACGCTCGACCGGTTGCCGCAGGCACCCGCCCACGCGGCCGCGGCGCCCGCGGACCGGTTCGCCCTCCCGCAGCTGCCGGTCACGGTGGCGCTCGACCGCTTTGCCGTCGCCCGGCTGGCGATCGGCGCTTCGGTCGCGGGCGAGCCGCTGGTCCTCGCGATCGACGGCGGCGCGACGCTGGAGCCGGCCCGCGCCACGGCGACGCTCGCGATACGCCGGATCGACGGTCCAGCCGGGATGCTCGACCTGCGCCTCGCCTTCGCGCCGGCCGAGAACCGGCTCGACCTCCGCGTCGACGCACGCGAGCCTTCGGGCTGGCTCGCCGACCGCCTGCTCGCACGCACCGACCGGCGTCCGCTGCAGCTCTCGCTGGACGGCGATGGTCCGCTCGACGGCTGGCGGGGACGCCTGACGGCGCGGCTCGGCGACGATGCCGGTGCCGATCTGGACCTCACGGTGCGCGGCTCGTCCCCCCATCGCCTGTCGATCGACGGGACGCTGCGTGCCGCGCCGCTCGTCCCGCCGGACTGGTCGGCGATCGTCGCCGACGGCGTGCGCCTGTCGGCGGGACTGGCCTTTGCCGGAGGCGGGGTCGCGCTGGAGTCGCTGGAGGCGGCGACCGGGGTCGTGACCGTCGCTGCGCAAGGCCGCCTCGATCGTGCCGGCACGCTGTCGGGCGTCGTCGACACGACGCTGGTCGACCTCGCCCCGGTCGGCGCTGCGCTGGGCCTGCCGATCGCCGGCGCGGCGACCGCCACGGCGGCGCTGTCGGGCACCCTTTCGGCTCCCATCGCCGATCTCCGCCTGGAGGCGCAGGCCCTCGCGACGGCCGAGCTGCAGGCGGCTGCGCTCACCGCACGTCTCACCGTGCGCCTCGGGGACACCGGCGTCGCGGTCGCGACCGACGGCCGTCTCACGGCACTG
This sequence comes from Alphaproteobacteria bacterium, assembly GCA_020852355.1. Classification (GTDB taxonomy): domain Bacteria; phylum Pseudomonadota; class Alphaproteobacteria; order ATCC43930; family Allostellaceae; genus Allostella. The sequence goes on along the minus strand of JADZBA010000373.1, from coordinate 31,531 downwards.
CGGATCGGCGGCGCGCCGCCGCCGGTCGGCGACGTCGGCTGGTCGGCCGCGGCCACCATCGGCCGCGACGGCAGGGTCGCCGTCGAACGCGCCGCCGTCACCGCGACGGATCTTTCGGCCGATTTCTCCGGCACCATCGATCCCACCGGGGCGATCGCCGGCCAGCTCGGCGCGCGGATCGGCGCCGGCTTCCTCGCCGGGCTGGGCGCGCCGTTGCGCGGCACGGCGACGGTCTCGGCCGCGGTGCGCGGCGATGTCGCGAGCAGCAGCGTCGACGCGGAGATGTCGGGCGAGCTGGGCGAGGCGGAGGGCGAGCCGGCGCTGCTGGCGCTCCTGGGCGAGCGCCTGCGCTGGTCGGCGACCGCGCGGCGCGACGCCGACGGCACCGTTCGTGTCGGCGGGCTCACGGTCGAGGGCGCGCATCTCGGGCTCGACGGCAATGCGACCCTGGCGAGCGACCGCTCGATCGACGCCCGGCTGCGGCTGCGGCTGCCTCGCCTCGACGTGCTGTCCAAGCCCCTGGGAACGCCGCTCGCCGGCGACCTCGCGGTGGCGGCGTCCGCCACGGGTCCGCTGCGACAGCCGACGGTGCGGATGCGGGTCACGAGCAGCAACGTCTCGGCCGGCGGGCGACGCTGGCGCGCCTTGCAGGCGACGGTCGACGGCGGCCGCGAGGCCGCGGGCTTCACCGCCCGCCTCGCCGCCAGCGCCAGCGCGGAGGGCGTCCCCGTGACGCTCGCCGCCCGGATCACCCACGACGGCGGCACGCGGCTCGCCCTCGACGACGTCGTCGCGACCGCCGCGGGCGCACGCCTGGCCGGTCGCGCAGAGATCGTCGACGCGCGCCCCGTCGAGGCGAACGCCATCCTCACCGTGCCCGACCTGTCGCGCCTCGCCCCGCTGCTCGGCGAGGCGGCAGCCGGACGCATCGACGGCGAGGCCCGCCTGGCGCCGGCCGGCCGCACGGCACGCCTCACCCTCAAGGCGAGTGCGCGCGGCTTTGCGGCCGCCGACCTTAGTGTCGGCAACGCCGATCTCCAGGCGACGATCGAGGATCCGAACGGCAGGCCGCGCGGCAACGCCAGGATGCGCGCCGGACGGATCACGGCCGCCGGGCAGGCGATCGACGCGGTGACGCTCGACCTCGCGGGCGACCCCGTCGCCGGGGTCCGCGCCACCCTCTCGGCACGCGCGCCGCGACCCAAACCGCTCACGGTCGACGTGGCGACGCGGCTCGTCCTCGACGGACCGGCGATCGCCGCGACGGTCGAGCGCGCCGACGTGCGCATCGCTGAGCAGCGGGTCGCCCTCGGCGCACCCCTGCGGCTGCGCTGGAGCGACGGCACGCTCGCCGCCGACGGCATCGACCTGCGCCTCGAGCAGGCGCGGCTGGCCGGCAGCGGCCGCTACGCCGCCGCGGGCGCCACCGCCGAGCTGACCCTGGAGCGCCTGTCGCTGGCCGCGCTCGGCCGCCTCGCCGGCGTGCGCGGCATGCAGGGGCAGATCGAGGGGCGCCTGGCGCTCGACACGCGGTCGGCGCGGCCCGCCGCGACGCTGGCGCTGCAGGGCGACGGCATCCGCTGGCGCGGCACGCCGCGCGATCTGCCGGCGCTCGGCTTCACCGCCGACATGCGGTGGGCGGACGGCCGCGTCGCCGCGAATGCCGCGCTGCGCAACGTGCCGGACGCGACGCTCTCCGTGAGCGCCGAGGGGCCGCTCATCCTCGCGGCGCGGCCCCTGGGCTTCGCGGTGCCGCCCGAAGGCGCCCTCGCCGCCCGCGCCGACGGCGCCGCCGACCTCGCGCGCCTGGGTGCCTATGTGCCGGTCGAGAGCCTCGCCATGGCGGGCCGGCTGGAGGCGGCGCTCAGCGTCGCCGGCACCGTGGCCGCCCCGCGCCCCGGCGGACGGGCGACGCTGACGAACGCGCGCATCGAGGACGGCACGACGGGCATGGTGCTGGCCGCGCTGGGCGCCACCGTGGTCGGCGACGGCACCGAGTTCCGCCTGGATTCCCTTGCCGCGACCGACGGCGCCGGCGGCCGCGTGTCCGGCAACGGGCGGGCGCGGCGCGGCGCGGCCGGCTGGCAGGCCGAGGCGACGGTCGCGCTGGAGCGCTTCCGCGTGCTCGCCAACGACCTCGGGCGGGTGATCGCGAGCGGCAGCATCGAGGCCCGCTCGACGCCGGCCGGCGCGCGCGTCGCCGGAACCGTGCGCATCGAGCAGGGCGACGTCACCCTGCCCGCTGCGGCGCCCGCCGCCGTCACACCGGTGGCCGTCGTCGAGATCAACCGCCCCGACGGTGCGCCCACCCGCGAGACCGCTGCGGCCCCGGCCACGATTCCCGTCGCCCTGGACGTCGCGGTCGCGATCCCGGGACGCCTCTTCGTGCGCGGGCGGGGGCTCGATTCGGAATGGCGCGGCGACCTGCGCGTCGCCGGCACCCTCGACGCACCCCTGGTGAGCGGATCGATCGCCACGGTGCGCGGCCGCTACGACCTGCTGGGCCGGCGCTTCACCGTGGAGCGCGGCATCATCGCCTTCGACGGCGACCCGGCGGCGGCGACCCTCGACCTGCTGGCGACCGCGACCACCAACCAGCTCCGCGCCACGGTGACGGTATCTGGCAGCGCCGCGGCACCGACGCTCACGCTCGGCTCCGACCCGCCCTTGCCGCAGGACGAGGTGCTGGCCCAGGTGCTGTTCGGCAAGAGCACCACGCAGATGACCCCGGGCCAGGCCGTGCAGCTCGCCCAGGCCGCCTCCGAGCTGGCCGGGATCGGCGGCGGCACCGGTATCGTCGATCGCGTCCGCCGCTCGCTCGGCCTCGACGCCCTCGATGTCGGCGGTGACAGCGGCACCTCGGTGACGCTCGGCAAGTATGTCGCCGACGGCGTCTTCGTGAAGGTCAACCCCAACCCCGGCGAGAACGCGTCGGCCGTGGCGGTGGAGATCGAGGTGCTGCCCAACGTCACGGTCGATGCCGGCGTCGGCGGCGAGGGCACCAGCGTCGGCGTGAAGTACCGGTTCGACTACTGAGAGGCACCGTACCTCGGCGAGGACGTGATCCTGCTGCCGGAGATCCGCATCAGCGCCGGCCCGATCGTCATCGCAGGTGCGGTGCTGCGCGGCGAGATCGCCGCCAACGCCCTCGTGATGGGCAACCCGGCGGCGGCGATCGGCCGGGCGAGCCTCTATCTCGCACGGCTGGCGCGCATCCCGAACCTGCTCGACACGCCGCATCTTCCCGAGGTCGATCGGCGGGCCGTCGTCGAGCGGCATTTCTTCGGGAGCGTACGCGGGTGAGCGCGGCCATCGACGACCGGGAGACGACGGCGCGGGTGATGCGCGTGGTCCCCGAGGAGCCCGACCGGCCGCTCGACACCATCATGCCGACGTCGCGCCCGGAGAGCGATCTCGGCATCGACTCGCTCGACTTCGTGAAGCTGATCGCGGCGATCGAGCACGCGATCACGCGTCCGTGAGCGGCGGGTCGATCGTGCCGCCGCCGGACGTCCTGTAGAGTTGCGGTGTTCGCACGAGGGACGCTCGGACGACCGCGCGCTATGGAGCATGACACAAGGACCCTGACGTTGCGCACCGTACGCTTCGGTGGCGACCGGTGAGTGCGGCCTTCTTTCGCGAGGCCGTGATTTCTCCGAGGCCGCCGTCTCGCCGCAGAATGAGCCCGACCAAGCCGTCACTTCGTGGCTGCAGGGTTCAACCCATCGTCCGGCGGCGGGTCCCGAAGACGTCGCACGGTGAATCTCTTCGCTAAGCGGAACCGATCCCTCGCTTGCCTTTGGGCTGAAAAGGACCAGGAGGAAAGTATGTCCCACTTACGGCACCTGTTGTCCCTTGTCGCTCTTGCGACAATCCTGGCTTACGCAGTCCCCTCGACTGCTCAGACCATTGTCGACGATTGGCAAAGTGTGAAGGCGCCACCGGCGCCGCAACTAAAGTCCGTGTCTTTGGCACCGAAGACGACCGCGTTGCTGGTATTGGATCTCGTCAAGCAAACCTGCAATAACGAAAGGCGGCCACGCTGCGTTGCCTCCATTCCCAGGATCGAAAAGCTCCTCGCAGCGGCGCGAGCCAAAGATATGATGGTGGTTTACGCGACGGTGCCGCCTACTCCCATCACCGATACCCTTCCCCCGGTCGCACCTAAGGGGAACGAGCCGGTGGTAGCGGCATGGGTTGATAAATTCATCCTCGGTAATATCGATACCGGCCTCGAGAAGATGCTCAAGGACAAGGGCATCACGACCGTCATAGCGGTCGGAACTGCGGCGCATGGCGCTGTACTTTACACTTCGAGCGCGGCCGCGCTGCGTGGATTCAACGTGATACTGCCTGTCGACGGAATGTCGGGGGACGGCCAGAACACCTATATCGAGCAGTATGTGGCATACCATTTGATCAGCGCGCCTGTGATCGGCTCCAAGATAACCCTCACCAGTATCGACATGCTCACGTTCTGATCCAACCCGCCGACGAAGCGATCGGCTGAAAACGGACCGCTGAGGTCCGTCCACCTTGTTCTCGAAGGAGCGCCGGAGTTGCCCAATATGCATGGGTTCTGCCAGGTTCGAGAACCGCCATCGACGTGCGGTCGCCAACCGCGCGTTGCAGGCTTCCGGGCCGATGCCGCAATCGCAATGGCGTGATCGAGACGATGCAGGCAGCGCGTCGGTCCGGGGCCGATCAACCCAAGGATCGGGCCCTACACGGATATGCCGCACGCTTTGGTTTCTGGCCGCGGCAATGCCCAGGCAGAGGACCTTGGGCGAAGTCTCGAGCTTGGTTCAGCAACAACGGAGGGGCGCGACATGATCCTCGATCAACGAACCTACACCCTGCATCCCGGCAAGCTCGCCGAGTATCTCGCGGCCTACGAGGCCGAGGGCTACCCGATCCAGACGAGGCATCTCGGCAAGCCGTTCGGCTACTTCTTCACCGAGGTGGGCACGCTCAACCAGATCGTCCACATGTGGGCCTACGAGAGCATGGCGGACCGCGAGCAGAAGCGCGCCGCGATGGCCGCCGACCCGGCCTGGCAGGCCTGGGTCAAGAAGGGCCCGGGCTTCTTCCAGCACCAGGAGAACTGCATCCTCAAGAGCGCGCCGTTCTTCCCGGGGCGGTGAGCGCGGGTCCGGCGCCGCCCGCGCGGCGCCGGACGCCTGCCGCCGCCGCGACGATCAGAACTCGAAGCCCACGGACACGCCGATCAGCGAGGCGGCGCTGCCGTAGTCGACGAGGTCGATCACCGGGACGGCCCCGTCCGTCGACGTCATGTTCGCATCCCAGAAGATGCGCGCATGGCCGACGGAGCTGTCGAAGAAGCCGTAGAACCCGGGCTTCGCGGTATCGGCGCTGCCCGCCTTCAGGAAGGCGTCGAAGGAGCCGATCGACCACTCGCCGGCGGTCGCGATCACGAAGTTGTCGGCCGCCACCGCGCCGGCGCCGTCCGCCCCCTCGAACGCATGCCGTGGCATGCCGCCCGTATAGACGGCGGGAAAGCGGAAACCGTCGAAGGTCGGGTTGAAGAACGTGACCCGCGTCGGGTCGCCGGTGCCCGGCGGGCGCAGGATGAAGATGCTCTCCGTACCCGCGCCGAGGTCGAGGTCGGCGCCGGCGAGGCCGCCGCGGACCGTCGTCGCGACATCGCCCCCGACATAACCGTCGGCGCCGTCGTCGGCGGCGCCGAATTCGATCCGGACGCCGTAGGAGAGGCCATTGTCCGCCACCCCGTGGAAGTCCAGCGTGATCCTGTCGCTGCCGCCGCCGGCGTCGACATCGACGTCCTGGCCGTAGCTGCCGCCCAGCGTCAGGTCGTCGTCGCCGGCGCCGAGGTCGAGCCGCAGGCGAAGCCCGCCGAAGATCGGATCGACGATGTGGAATGAATCGTTGTCGTCGCCGCCGGCCAGAGTCGCCTCGCCGGCGGGAGCGGCGGCGTCGACGCTGTCGTCGCCGGGCCCGCCGTCGTAGAAGAGCCTGGCGACGGCGCCGAACATGGCCAGCGTGTCGTTGCCCAGGCCCCCGCCGACGGTCCAGTCGCCGGAGATGCCGGAGAGGTCGAACTCGTCGGCGCCGCGATCACCGTTCAGCTCGACATGGACGCCGATCGTGAGCCCGTTGTCGGCGACCCCGGCGGCATCGAAGGTGAGCCCGAGCTCGGGAAACGCGGTCGTGAACACGTCGTCGTCGGCGCCGCCGTAATAGGCGCCGTCGCCGCGGCCGACGAGGAAGGCATCGGAGCCCGGCCCGCCGAGCGCCACGTCGAGGCCGATGCCGGGGATGATCGTGTCATTGCCGAGATCGCCCGCGACGAGATCGTTGCCCGGCCCCCCGGCGACGACGTCGTCGTCCTTGCCGCCATAGATCGAATCGCGCCCCTCGCCGCCGAACAGCCGGTCGGCGCCGAGATTGCCCAGCAGCCGGTCCGACCATGCGGTGCCGACGGCCGTGTCGGCGCCGCCCAGACCGAGGAAGTAGACCGGCGCCGTGGCACCGGCGAACACCGGAGAGGGATCGTTCGGCCCGTCATCGCCCTCGGTACCCGTCGTGCCGTCGCCGACGACGAAGCGGCCGCCGCCGGCGAGCCGGAAGTTCCCGAGCGGCCCGTTGCCGGTGCCGACGCCCACCTGTCCCAGGGTCATGTCCGGGATGAAGACGTAGGGATGCGGCCCGCCGGCGATCGGGCTGCCGTCGGCGTTGCGCACGAGGACGAAAGCGAGCGCGCCGCCGGCCGGATAGGCATCGATCTGGGTCGCCCGGATGGCCGGGTCGGTCACCTCCACCGCATCGGCCGACGGATCGAACACTGCGTCCGCGCCGACCCCGATATCGGCTGCGAAATCGAGCACCGCGCTGCCAGTCCAGGCATAGGTGACCATGACGCCCCCCTACCGGCGCGTCGGCCCGAGCCCCATCGATTGCAAGCAGGACGGCTGGCCGGCCCCGCGCTCAACGGAACCGGCAGCATCGCATACCCGACGGAAGTGCGCGAGATGCGCGAGCGTGCCGTCGCCCGCCCCCGCTCCCCGGGCAGCTCAGCGCCCGATCTGGCCGACGTTGGCGAGCGCGCGGGCGTGCACCGCCAGGACGCGCAGGAAGCCCTCCGAATCGCGATGGTCGAAGGAGCCCTCGGCCTCCATCGAGCTGTCGTTGCTGTAGAGCGAGCGCGGCACGTCCTCGCTCTTCACATAGGACACCTGGCCCTTGTAGCAGTGGACCGTGATGGTGCCGGTGATGAGCCGGCTCGTCTCCGCCACTGCGCTGCGGATCATCTGCGAGCAGAGGTCGTTGTAGTAGCCCTGGTAGACCTGCTTGGCGAAGAGATCGCCGAGGCTGTCGAACAGCTCGCGGCTACGACGGTCGAGAACGAGCTGGACGAGGAAGCCGTAGGCGGTGCCCAGCAGCTCGATGCCCGGCTGCTCGTAGACGCCGCGCGACTTCACGCCGACGAACCGGTTCTCCACCATGTGCAGGCCGATGCCGACGCCATGTCGGCCGGCGATCGCGTTGGCCTGCAGGAAGGCGTGCAGCGTGTCGACCGGCAGACCGTTGACGGCGACCGGGCGGCCCTTCTCGAAGCGGACCGTGAAGTCCTCGCCCTGGTTGGGCGCGTCCTTGGCCCAGACCCCCATCTCCGGTGTCACGAACTGGGCCGGCGTCTCCAGCGATTCGAGCTTGCCCGCCTCGTGGGTCAGGCCGAGCAGGTTGGCGTCGGTCGAGTAGGGCTTGTCGCGCGACGCCTTGATCGGCAGGCCGTGCTGCTCGCAATAGTCGATCATCTGCGCGCGGCCGCCGAACCGGCTGAGGAACTCCTGGTCGCGCCAGGGGGCGTAGACCTCGATCGACGGCTCCAGCATGTTGGTGATGAGCTGGAAGCGCACCTGATCGTTGCCGCGGCCGGTGGCGCCGTGGGCGAGGACGGTGAGGCCCTTCTTCTTCACCTCGGGCAGGATGCCGGCGGTCGTCGCCTGCCGGCCGAGGCCGGTCACGTTCCAGTAGCGGCTCTCGTAGCAGGCTTGCGCCTGGATGCCTTCGAGCCCGAGGCCGGCGACGTGCCGCTTCAGATCGACGCCGACGAAATCGCTGGCGCCGCACGCGCGCATCCGCGTCTCGATAGCGCCGAAATCCGTCTCGTCCGGCTGCCCCAGATCGGCGGTGAAGGCGACGACGTCGACGCCGTTCTCCTTCAGCCAGTAGGTGACGGTGCAAGTGTCCAGCCCGCCCGAGGCGAGCAAAGCGATCGTCTTGCCCTTGAGATCGGCAACATTCATTGGGAACTCCAGACCGTCGCCGGGGCGACGACGCCTGCTGGCCGGGGTGGGGATTTTGCCGGCGCCATACTAGTCATCGCGCCGCCAGCCGCAAGGACGCGGTTGTCCGGGGACAATCCCGGGCTCAGCCCGACGCCTTGCGGCAGCCCTCGCGCCGACCGAAGAGGTCGGCCCGCGCCGTCGGGTGGTAGCGCAGCAGGATGCGCGGCCGGATCGGCAGCCCGCGATACTCCTCGCGCGGCTTCCAGACGGGCCGCCGGACCTCGCGCGACGGGTTCACCGTCAGCACGTCGGAGGAGTAGCCGAAGAGCAGCGCGTGGACGGTGGTGACGGGGCCCTGCCAGACGAAGGATCCCGACTGCGGATCGCCGCCCCCCAGGCATTCGAGATCGGGCGGGCCGAGCTCGCGGCGCAGCGTGTCGAGGACGGCGCGAAATCGGTCGTTGGTTATGGCGCCACGCCGGCGCTCGACCAGGACCTGCTGGAGGCGGCCGTCGGCCCCGAGCAGGAAGGAGACGACGAAGGGCATGCCGCCGACCATGATGTTCGGCAGCGCGGCCTCGGCGCGGGCGCCGCCGTACTGGATCGGCTTGTCGGGCTTGCGCAGGCGGCCGCCGTAGAGCCGGTCGATGTCGGCCTGGGTCATGCCCCAGCGGGTCGCGTCCCAGCCCTCGAGATCGGCGGCGGCGGCCGGAAGGGCGACCGTCGCGAGGAGGAGGAGGAGCAGGAGGCGGCGGACGCGGCTCACGCCACGGCGGCGGCTTCGTCGGCCTTGCGCCGGCGCACGCTGTCCGACTTGAGCTGGCCGCAGGCCGCCAGGATGTCGCGGCCCCGCGGGGTGCGCACCGGCGAGGCGTAGCCCGCCGCGTTCACGATGTCGCCGAAATGCCTGATCGCCGCCGCCGACGAGCATTCGAAGGACGAGCCCGGCCAGGGATTGAACGGGATGAGGTTGACCTTGGCCGGGATGCCTTCGAGCAGCCGCACCAGGGCGCGCGCATCGGCCGGGCTGTCGTTGACGCCCTTCAGCATGACGTACTCGAAGGTGATGCGCCGGGCGTTCGACAGGCCGGGATAGTCGCGGCACGCCTGCATCAGCTCCGCGATCGGGTACCGCTTGTTGAGCGGCACCAGCACGTCGCGCAGCTCGTCGCGGACGGCGTGGAGCGACACCGCGAGGTTGACGCCGAGCTCCTCGCCGCAGCGCCGCATCATCGGCACGACGCCGGCGGTCGAGAGCGTGATCTTGCGCCGCGACACCGCCAGGCCCTCGCCGTCCATGACGATGCGCAAGGCGGTCGCGACGTTGTCGTAGTTGTAGAGCGGCTCGCCCATGCCCATCAGCACGATGTTGGTGAGCTGGCGGTCGTCCTTGGGCGATGGCCATTCGGCGAGCGCGTCGCGCGCCGCCATGACCTGGCCGACGATCTCCGCCGGCCCGAGGTTGCGCACCCAGGGCTGGGTCCCGGTGTGGCAGAACTTGCAGGCGAGCGTGCAGCCGACCTGGGAGGAGACGCACAGGGTGCCGCGATCCTCCTCGGGGATATGGACCGTCTCCGCCTCCTGGCCGTCGACGAAGCGCAGCAGCCACTTCTGCGTCCCGTCGGTCGAGCGCTCGGCGCGCGCCACCGCCGGCCGGCGCACCGCGAAGCGCGTCGCCAGCCGCTCGCGCACCGGCTTGGCCAGCGTCGTCATCAGCGCGAAGTCGGTGACGCCGCGATGATAGATCCAGTGCCAGAGCTGCCGCGCGCGGAACGGCTCCAGCCCCTCCTCGACGAGCAGCGCCGTCAGGGCGCCGCGGTCGAGGCCGACCAGGTTGCGGCGGCCTTCGACGACGTCGGCGGGCGGGGCGAAGATCTCGGGAACGGGCTTCATGGCGATATTCTACGTTATTTGGTGGCGCGCTTCAGGAAGTCGATGAGCGCCGCCCGGTCTTCCGCGCGGCGCACGCCGGGAAACGCCATGCGGTTGCCGGGCACGACGGTACGCGGATCGGCGAGGAACCGGTCGAGGACCTCCTCGGTCCAGGCGAAGCCGGCATGACGCATGGCCGGCGAGTAGGCGAAGCCCGGCCCGGTGCCCGCGACGCGGCCGAACAGCCCGTGCAGGCCGGGGCCGACCATCGGCGGGGCCTCCCGCGCGGTCGCGTGGCAGGCCCGGCACAGGACGAACATCTGCCGGCCACGATCCTCGCGCTCCTGCGCCGCCGCCGGAGCGAGGGCCAGGAGCAGCAGCGCGACGACGTTCAGCGCTTGACGTTGCAGCTCTTGGTGATGGCGGCGTGGGCCTGGCCGAATCCGCCCAGCCCGTAGGTGTCCGTCGTGTGGGTGCCGCGTGCCGAGGTGCCCTTGACGACGAGCTGCTTGCCCTTGCCCATCGCATCGGCCATGGCCCGGTCGGTCTGCGAATCGGGCGCCCAGGCGGTCTCCTTGTCGACGAAGAGCTTGAACTTGCGGCCGTCGACCTCGACCTCGACGTCGCTGCCGGGCTTCAGCGGATAGCCCATCAGGACGCTGACGACGTCGGTCGCCTTCTCGCCCGGACGATGGGTGATCAGGGCGTTGATTGGCCCGCGCTTGGCGCCCTTGGGCTCGCTGCTGCGCGGTTTGCTCTGGACGAAGCACACCTTCTGGCCGCGCTCGGTGAAGGCGAAGGCGCTCCAGTCCTGGAAGGTGCCGAGGGTCTCCACCGCCGGGTTGGCGGCGATCGCACCCGCGGCGCCGCCCAGAAGCAGAGCGGCGGCGATGAGGCTCGTTCGCATCATGGGTCATACATAGCGTCTCGCGCGCGGCGATGCCAAGCCGCGGGGTGATCCGGCGGCGCCGGCGTCCCGCGCCGCGCGACGGCGGCCGGCGCCGCCGCGCCCGGAACAGGCGTCACCATCGTGCCGGCCGCCGCGGCGCGGCGCGTCGTCGCACGCGATCCCGGATGCCGCGATTGCGGTGAACCGCGGTACCGAGGCGGCGCGTCGCCGGCACCGCCGACGGCGTCTGCGCCGTCCGCGACGCCGCGCGCCGTGCGACTCGGGCCCCGACTCGGCCAGCGGCGAGGAGCTCCTGCCGGCGCACCGACGCGGGCAACGGGCGCGTCGACCGGCGGCGGCAGCGAGGCCGGCCCCGGAACAACCCGCGATGCCGGCGTCTGCACCGGCGGTCACGAGGCTGTTGAAGCCTTTTGGGGTGCTTCCCGCGGCAGCCGCGCAACATTCTCGAACTATTTGCAGTCGACCCACAAGATATTGAAGTCAAACGAATTCGTTCTTTGTCTGTTCTTGACAGCCCGTGCCGGGCATCCCTAACCTCGGCGCCATGCTCGCCCTCGACGCCATCCGCCTTCCCCGCAGCGCGCCGGCCGGCCTGAAGCAGGCGGCCCGCACCATCGCAACCGCCGCGGCACCGCTGCGGCCCTACGCCGACCGTACGGTCTCCTCCGTGACCTTCTTCGGGGTGGGGTTCCTGGTGGGAACCGCCGCCTGGATGGTGATGCGCGTCGCGATCGCCGATCCCCTGCGTTTCGGCGACGATGCGCTGGTCATGGTCCTGACCGGCCTCATCGCCGGTACCGTCTGCGGCTTCGCGGCCATCGCCATCGCCGCGACGGTCCAGGCGAGCCGGGCACGGCCGCCCGCCGCCATCGCGGCCCTGCCCGACCCGAGCCCGCTCGCCGCGCTGCGACCGCTCGTGGCGCTGCTGTCGGGTCGGCTGCGCGCGCTGGTGTCCGAGCTCCGGTGGCGGGCGGCGCAGCGTCGTCAGCGCCGCGCCGGCAGCCGGTCGAGCAGCGCGCGCAAGGCGTCCGGCGCTTCCCATTCCACCGCCACGCGCAGCGCCGCGATCCGGCCGCGCCAGGTCGTCGGCAAGCGGGCCGCGTCCTTCTCCGTGGTGACCAGCCGGGCGCCGCAGGCGGCCGCCAAGCCTTCCAAGCGCAAGAGGTCGGCCTCGCGGAAGAAGTAGTGGTCGGGGAAGGCGTGACGGCCGAGCAGGGTCGCGCCCAGCCCCTCCAGCGTCGCGAAGAACTTCCCCGGCCGGCCGATGCCGGCGAACGCGACGAGCGGCGCGCGCGGCACGAAGCCGAGCGGCATGCGCGGAACCAGCCGCGCGCGCAGCACCGGCACCGGTGAGCGGGCGGCCGTGCCCCGGCGGTCCTCGCCCATGACGATCAGCGCCGACGCCCGGGCGAGGCCGGCGGCCACCGGCTCGCGCAGCGGCCCCGCCGGGAAGACCAGCCCGTTGCCGTATCCCGTCTCGCCGTCGACGACGACCAGCGCCAGGTCCTTGGCCAGCGACGGGTTCTGGAAGCCGTCGTCCAGCACCAGCAGCCCGGCGCCGCCCTCGACGGCGGCGCGGGCGCCGGCGACGCGGTCGCGCGCGACCCACGTCGGCGCGGCACGCGCCAGCAGCAGCGGCTCGTCGCCGACGTCCGCCGCCGAGTGCGCCGCGCGGTCGACGCGCACCGGCCCGGCGAGCCGACCGCCATATCCGCGCGTCAGGACGTGCGGCTGGCGCGCCGACAGGCGCTCGGCGAGGTCGATGGCGACCGGCGTCTTCCCGGTGCCGCCCAGCGTGAGGTTGCCGACGCACACGACCGGCACCGGCGCCCGCCACGGCCGGGCGCGCGCCTGGCGCCACGCCGCGCCGGCGGCATAGAGAGCGCCCAGCGGCCGCAGCAGGATGGCGAGCGGGCCGCGACGGGTCCAGAAATCAGGCGGGCGCACGAGTCGCCCGCGTCCGGTCGAGGAGCGGCGCCAGGGCCGCGATGGTGCGTTCCAGGGCGCCCGCTTCTTCGGCGGCCACGGCCGCTGCGGCCGCGCTGCGGCGAGCGCGCTCCGCGGGATCGTCGAGCAGCCGCCCCACCTCGGCGGCGATGCCCGCGGCATCCCGTACGGTGCGCGTCGCGCCCGCGGCCTCCAGTCGCTGGGCGATGCCGGAGAAGTTGGCCATGTCGGGGCCGTGGACGATCGCCGCGCCGGCGAGCGCCGGCTCGATCGGGTTGTGGCCACCGCGCCCGACGTCGAGCGAGCCGCCGAGGAAGACGATGTCGGCGAGCCGGAAGAAGAGGCCCATCTCGCCCAGCGTGTCGCCGACATAGAGCCCCGTCGCGGGCACGATCGAATGGCCCGAGGCACGGCGCGCGGGTGCCAGGTCCGCCGCCGCCTCGGCGATCGGCGGCCCGCGCTCGGGGTGGCGCGGCACCAGGACGAGCAGCAGGTCGGGCCGCCGCAGCCGCAGCCGGCGGTGGGCGTCCAGGATCGGCGCCTCCTCGCCCGGATGGGTGCTCGCGGCGAGCCAGCGCGGACGGTCGCCGATGGCGGCCGTCAGCCCGGCGAGCGCCGCCGGATCGGCCGCCGGCAGCGCCGCGGCCGCCTTGAGATTGCCGACGACGCGCACGTCGGGCGCGCCCAGCGCGCGGAAGCGCGCGGCCTGGACGGCATCGGGCGCCAGCACCAGGGCGAAGGCGCCGGCGACCTGTCGCGCCCAGCCCGGGAAGCGCCGCCAGCCGGCGAGCGAGCGTGCCGACATGCGGGCGTTGAGCAGCGCCATCGGCGTGCCGCGCCGCGCCGTCTCGGCGATCAGGTTGGGCCACAGCTCGCTTTCCATCCAGAGCGCGAGGTCGGGTCGCCAATGGTCGAGGAAGCGCCGCACCCAGAGGGTCCGGTCGGCGGGGACGTAGGCATGAAAGGCGCCCGGCGGCAGCCGCTCGGCCAGCATGGCCGCGGCGGTCGTCGTGCCGGAGGTCATCAGGATCGCCAGGTCGGGCCGGTCCCGCCGCAGCCGGGCGACGAGCGGCAGCGCCCCGAGCGCCTCGCCGACGCTGGCGCCGTGGCACCACAGGAGCGGTCCCGGCGGGCGCGGGCGCGGGTCGTGGCCCAGCCGCTCGGCGAAGCGCGCCGCGTCCTCCTTGCCGCGGGCGCGACGACGGCGCAGGTACCACAGGATGGCCGGGCCGGCGGCGGTCGTCAGGGCGCGGTAGAGCCCGGCGATCATTGTCGCAGCAGCGCCTCGGCGGCGCCGATCGGCGGGCCGGGCTCGATCGGCGGATGGCCGCAGCTGCGGTCGGCCTGGGCGGTGACGGCGTTGATCGCCGCCTCGATCTCGAGCCGATAGCGCTCGGCCGCCGCCTCGTCGGCATCGGCGGGCACGTGGATCGCCTTGCCCCAGACGATGGTGCCGCGGCCGAACGGCAGCGGCAGCAGGAAGCGGTCCCAGGTTCCCAGCACCCGGCGGCGGGTGGTCGAGTAGGCGAGCGGGATCATCGGCGCGCCCGAGAGGCGGGCCATGGCGACGACGCCGGCGCTCGCCCGCATGCGCGGCCCGCGCGGCCCGTCCGGGGTGATGCCGATCGATGTCCCGCCCCGCAGCGTGCGCAGCAGGAGGCGCATCACCTCCGCCCCGCCGCGGCGCGTCGAGCCGGCCAGCGTGCCGATGTCCACGTGCCGCATCGCGTCGGCGATGATCCGGCCGTCGCGGTGGGAGGAGATCAGCATGCGGAAGGCCACGCCGCGCCGCCACGCCATCGGCAGCATCAGCAGGCGGCCATGCCAGAAGCAGACGATGAGCGGCCGGCCGCCCTCCCAGGCGGCGACATGGTCGTGCGCACCCTCCACCGTCCAGCGGGCGGTGCGCCAGACGAGCGCGATGTAGCCGGCGATCAGCCGGCCGAGGATGGTGCGGAACCAGGGCTTGGCGGCGAGGGTCTTGAGGATTCGCATGCGGATGGGCGTCGTCCCGCGAGGGGCGGGCGGACCATACGGCGTGCCCGGCCGGCTTGGAACCCTCGGGTGAGCCGGACGGGTCCCGGCTCAGCGCACCGGTACGAGGTTGACGAGGAACTGGTCGGTGCAACGCTCCCACGAGAAGCCCTCGGCGTAGGCGCGGCAGCGCTCGCCCGGGATGGCGAGGGCGGCGCGCGCCGCCTTGCCGAGGTCGGCGTCGAGCACGCCCACCGGATGGCCGTCGACGACGTCGAGGGGCCCCGGGACCGGAAAGGCGGCGACCGGCACGCCGGCCGCCAGCGCCTCCAGCATCACCAGGCCGAAGGTGTCGGTGCGGCTCGGGAAGACGAAGACGTCGGCGGCGGCGAAGTGGCGGGCGAGGTCGTCCCCCTCCTTGGTGCCGAGGAAGATCGCGTCGGGGCGGCGGCGCTGCAGCAGGGCGCGCTGCGGGCCGTCGCCGACCACCACCTTGGTGCCCGGCAGGTCGAGGGCGAGGAAGGCCTCGATGTTCTTCTCGACCGCGATGCGCCCGACATTGAGGAAGATCGGGCGCGGCGCGGCGTAGAGCGCCTTCGGTCCCGGCCGGAACAGCGTGGTGTCGACGCCGCGCGACCAGCGGCGCAGGTTGCCGAAGCCGCGGTCGGCGAGCTCGCGCATCAGGCTGTCGGTCGCGACCATGACCCCCGCCGACGCACCGTGGAAGCGCCGCAGCCAGGCATAGAGCCACCCCCGCGGAATGCCGATGCGCGCGGCGACATAGTCCGGGAAGCGAGTGTGGAAGGACGTGGTGAAGGCGAGGCCGCGGCGGCGGCAGTGGGCGCGCGCCGCGATGCCGAGCGGACCCTCGGTCGCGACGTGGATCGCGTCGGGTGCGAGCGCGTCGAGACGCCGGCCCATCGCGCGTCCCGGCAGCACGGCGAGCCGGATCTCCGGGTAGGTCGGGCACGGCACCGTGCGGAACTGGTGCGGCGCGATGACGTCGACGACGTGCCCGCGCCGCTCCAGTTCCCGCCGCACGGTGGACAGCGTGCGGACGACGCCGTTGACCTGGGGCGACCAGGCGTCGCTGACGATGGCGAGGCGCATTGCTGCCCGATGCCGCCGCTCAGGCCGCCGTCGCCATCGGCTCCACCGGATCGCGGGCGCGCATCGGGTCGAGCGCCCGCACGCCCATCCAGTCGAGAATCTCCAGCCGGCCGTCGAAATGCTCGACGAGCGCGGTGCAGCTCTCCACCCAGTCGCCGTCGTTGCAGTAGAGCACGCCGTCGATGGTGCGCATCTCCGCCTTGTGGATGTGGCCGCACACGACGCCATGCACCTGCCGCCGCCGCGCCTCGTCGGCGACCGCCTGCTCGAAGCGCCCGACATACTCGACCGCGTTCTTGACGCGCTGCTTCACGTAGGCCGAGAGCGACCAGTAGGGAAACCCGCAGCGGCGGCGCAGCACGTTGAACCAGTGGTTCGCCGCCATCAGCAGGTTGTAGCCGGCGTCCCCCAGCACCGCGAGCCAGCGGGCGTGCCTGACCACGGCGTCGAAGCGGTCGCCGTGCAGCACCAGGAGGCGGCGGCCGTCGGCGGTCTCGTGCACGGCCTCGTCGACGACCAGGATGCCGCCGAACTGCAGGTCGAGGAAGTCGCGGAACAGCTCGTCATGGTTGCCCGGGACATAGACGATCCGGGTGCCCTTGCGCGCCTTGCGCAGCAGCTTCTGGATGATGTCGTTGTGCGTCTGGTGCCAGTACCAGGAGCGCTTCAGGCGCCAGCCGTCGACGATGTCGCCGACCAGATAGAGCTGCTCGGACTCCGTATGGCGCAGGAAGTCGAGCAGGAACTCGGCCTTGCAGCCACGCGTGCCGAGATGGATGTCCGAGATCCAGATCGTCCGATATCGATGCACGGTCGGCATGTGCGTCATGCCGTTCGTCCCCAGCGCCCTGGAATAGGGCTCGTTGTGACAGGAACATACGGACCCGAAGTCTTGTGTCAATCAAAAACACCATGTATGTCTTTGAATTACTATGTCATTCGTAAGTCTTCGTTCAGTAATATTTCTGCAATGCTGTAGATGGTGAAGATCTGGCAATGGACGACGGACGCGAGACGGCGCGGATCGGCGGCGAACCGGACACGGGCCGGCTGCTGGTGATCCACAATCCGACGGCCGGCCCTCGCCGCGCGCGCCGGCTGGCGGCCGCCCTCGACCGGCTGGCGGCCCGGGGGCGGCCGCTGACGCTCCGGCGTACGTCCTGTCGTGGCGACGCCGAGACGATCGCCCGTGCGGCGGCGGCGGACCCGCGGATCCGGGCGATCGTGGTGGCCGGCGGCGACGGCACGATCGACGAGGCGATCAACGGCATCGCCGGCGGCCACGCCGTGCTCGGCATCCTGCCGCTCGGCACCGCCAACGTGCTGGCCCACGAGCTGGCGATCGGCGACCGCCTCGACACCGCCGCCCGCATCCTCGACGCGGGGCGCGAGCGCGCGATCCGTCTCGGCATCGTCGCCGGCCGGCGCTTCGCGATGATGGCCGGGGCCGGCTACGACGCCTGGGTGGTCGCCCGCGTCGATCCCGCGCTGAAGCGCCGCCTCGGCAAGGGCGCCTATGTCTCGCCGGCCTGCGCACCTTCCTCGCATGGCGGCCGCGGCGCTACGTCGTCACCATCGACGGCATCCCCTTCGGGGCGAGCTCGGTCGTCTGCTGCAACGGCCACTTCTACGGCGGACGGTTCGTGCTGGCGCCGGCGGCACGCCTCGACGACGAGCTGCTGCACGTCGTCCTCTTCGAGCGCGGCGCGCGCCGCGACGTGGTCCGCTATCTCGTCGCGATGGCGCTGGGATGCGTCCACCGCCTCTCCGACGTGCGGATCGTGCCCGGGCGGGCGGTGACGATCGCCGCCGCCGACGGCGCCGCCGAGCCGCTGCAGGCCGACGGCGACATCGTCGCCCGGCTGCCGGCGACCGTGGAGCTGGCGGGCGGCACCACCCGGGTGATCGCGCCGTAGCGGGCCGCGGAGGCTTCCTGCGGCGCCGGTGACGCGGGCACTTCTACCGTCCGGCGATGGTCATCTCGGGGATCAGCACGGTCGGGGCGTTGGTGCCGTAGCGGAACTCGAGGTCGCTGGCCGGCACCAGCGTGCGCAGCATGTCCTTGAGGCCGGCGGCGATCGTCACCTCGCTGACGGGATAGGCGAGCTCGCCGTTCTCGATCCAGAAGCCCGCCGCGCCGCGGCTGTAGTCGCCGGTCACGAGGTTGACGCCGAAGCCCATGAGGTCGGTGACGTAGAGGCCCCGGCCGACGCGCTTCAGCAGCGCCGCGGGCGTCTCGGTGCCGGCCTCGAGGTAGAGATTGGTGGTCGCCGGCGACGGCGGGCCGCCGGTGCCGCGCGCGGCGTTGCCGGTGGTGGCGAGGCCGAGCTGGCGGGCGGTGCGCAGATCGAGCACCCAGCTCTTCAGGACCCCGTCCTCGACCAGCGCGCGGCGCCGCGCGGCGATGCCCTCGCCGTCGAACGGACGCGAGCGCAGGCCGCGGCGGCGCAGCGGGTCGTCGATCACCGCCACGCCCGGCGCCAGCACCGCCGTGCCCATGCGGTCCTTGAGGAAGCTGGTGCCGCGCGCGATCGCCTGGCCGTTGATGGCGCCCGCGAGATGACCGACGAGCCCGCCGGCGACGCGCGGATCGAAGACCACGGGCGCCTTCGTGGTGGCGGCCTTGCGCGGATCGAGCCGCCGCACCGTGCGCTCGCCCGCCGTGGTGCCGACGGCCTCGGGCGTGCGCAGGTCGGCGGCATAGACCGCCGAGGTGAAATCGTAGTCGCGTTCCATCGCCGTGCCGGTGCCGGCCAGCACCGAGACGCTGACCGACCAGCCGGAGCCGGCATAGCTGCCGGCGAAGCCGTTCGAGGCGACGAGGGCGATGCGACGGCGCGACCAGCCCGCCTCCGCCCCTTCGGAATTGGTGACTCCGGGGACCGCGCGCGCCGCGTCCTCCGCCCGCCTCGCCCAGTCGATCAGGGTCGCCGCCGCCGGCTCGCTGGGGTCGGCGAGGTCGACGTCGGGCCACTCGCGGGCGATCTCAGCCGGGTCGGCCAGGCCGCAATGCGGGTCTTCCGGCACCACCCGCGCCATGGCGACCGCGCGGTCCACCAGCTCGGCCAGCGCCGCCTTGCCGAGATCGGAGGACGAGACCACCGCCTGGCGGCGACCGACGAAGACGCGCAGGCCGACATCCTGCCCCTCCGCGCGCTCCAGCTTCTCGGTCTCGCCGAGGCGCTGGGCATGGGAGATCGAGGTGCCGTGCACCAGCACGGCGTCGGCCGCGTCGGCGCCCGCCCGCCGGGCGCCGGCGACGAGGTCGGAGAGCAGGTCGAGCGATGCCTGGGATTCCATCGGAGGGCCTCGATTGGTGGCAGGCCGGGCGGCCGGCGAAGGGCGAACGGGTCCCCGGGCATGTGGCGGGTTCGCGACGCCCCGTCAACCGCCCGATGAACCGCCGGAGCCCGGCCGGCGACGGAGACCGGTACGATGGGGCCCATCCGGGCGCCGCCCCGGTCTTCTTCCACCTCACGCGCTACTGGTGGTCGGCGTGAGCTACCGCCAGATCGGCTTGCCGCTGCCGGGCAGCCCGTAGTCCGTCCATTTCCGCGTCACCAGGTCGACGACCGCCTGCTCCATGCGGATCTGGCGGCCCCATTCGCGATGCGTCTCGGGCGGCCACTTGTTGGTGGCGTCGAGGCCGATCTTCGAGCCGAGGCCGGATTCCGGCGAGGCGAAGTCGAGATAGTCGATCGGCGTGCGGTCGACGATGGTGACGTCGCGCGCCGGATCCATGCGGGTGGCGATCGCCCACATCACGTCCTTCCAGTCGCGCGCGTCGATGTCGTCGTCCACGACGATCACCCATTTCGTGTACATGAACTGCCTGAGGAACGACCACACGCCCATCATCACGCGCTTGGCGTGGCCCGGGTACGCCTTGCGCATCGAGACGACGGCGATGCGGTACGAACAGCCCTCGGGCGGCAGCCAGAAGTCGACGATCTCGGGGAACTGCTGGCGCAGCAGCGGGATGAAGACCTCGTTGAGGGCCTCGCCCAGGACCGACGGCTCGTCGGGCGGCCGGCCGGTGAAGGTCGAGAGGTAGATCGGGTCGCGGCGCATGGTGATGGCGGTGACCGTGAAGACCGGGAACTTCTCCACCGCGTTGTAGTAGCCGGTGTGGTCGCCGTAGGGGCCCTCGTCGCCGTAGTCGTCGAGCGAGACCAGCCCTTCCAGCACGATCTCCGCCTCGGCCGGGACCTTGAGGGGCACGGTACGGCAGTCCACCAGCTCGACCTTGCGGCCGCGCAGGAGGCCGGCGAACTGGTACTCCGACAGGGTGTCCGGCACCGGGGTCACGGCGGCGAGGATGGTGCCGGGGTCGGCCCCGATGACGGCGGCGGCCGGCAGCGGCTCGCGCTTCTCCCGGCCCCAGCGCGCATGGTGCTGCGCGCCGCCGCGATGGCGCAGCCAGCGCATCAGCGTGGTGTTCCGCCCGGTCACCTGCATGCGGTAGATGCCGAGGTTGAAGGCGTCCTCGCGGGCGCCGGTCGGGCCCTTGGTCACGACCAGCGGCCAGGTGACGAGCGGCGCCGGCTCGCCCGGCCAGCAGGTCTGCACCGGCAGGGCGGCGAGGTCGATGTCGGCGCCGGTCAGCACGACCTCCTGGCAGGGTGCCCGGGACAGGGTGCGCGGCTTCATCGCCATGACCGTCTTCAGCAGCGGCAGCAGCTCGAATGCCTCGCGCCAGCCGCCCGGCGGCTCCGGCTGCTTCAGGAACGCCAGCGTCTCGCCGACCTGGCGCAGCTCGCCCGGCGTGCGGTCCATGCCCCAGGCGACCCGTTCCACCGTGCCGAACAGGTTGACCAGCACCGGCATCGGGTAGCGCCGCCCGCCCGCGCCGACGACGTTCTCGAAGAGCACGGCCGGCCCCTTCTCGGCGAGCAGGCGGGTCTGGATCTCCGTCATCTCCAGGACCGGCGAGACCGGCGCCGTGACCCGCGCGAGCCGGCCCTCGGCCTCGAGGCGGGCCATGAAGTCGCGGAGCGAGGCATAGGGCATGGCGCGGTCCCCGGTGGCGGTCGCCGCAACTTAGGGCGCAGGCGGCCGGCGGGCGAGCGCCGATGCGCCGCATTGATTTCCGCGCCCCCCTGCCGACATTGGGGGCCGCGGCGACGAAGAGGCTGAAGGCATGGCGTTCTGGGTGATCGGCGGCGAGTATGCGGACACGGCGTTCACGACCCTGGCGCCCGGCCGCAGGGAGGAACGGCTCGGCCCGTTCGCGACCTGGGAGGCGGCGCGCGTCGCCTGGGCGCGCCGCGCCTTCGCCACGGTCGACGACTGCCACAGCCGCTATCGCATCGTCGAGCTGCCCGACGCGGCCGCGGCCGCCGCCAGCCGGTAGACCACCGTCTCGCGCACGTCGCGGTCCTCGAGATCGCGGTCGACCTTCACGGCGTAGCGGGCGAGCTCCGCCAGCCCGTCCTCGGGCTTGTAGGCGCGGCCCGGATCGGCCAGCAGCACCTCGGCGCCGCGCCCGGCCAGCGCCCGCAGCCACGGCACCAGGCGGGCGGCGAGCGGCCGCTCGTAGCACATGTCGCCGACCAGCACGGTGTCCCAGCCCTCGTCGGCCCCGATCAGGTCGTCGCCGCGGATGGTGACCGAGAGGCCGTTGAGCGCCGCGTTGAGCGCGATCGCCGCGAGCGCCAGGGGATCGATGTCGGCCGCCTCGGCCCGCGCGCCGGCGCGTGCGGCGGCCAGCGCCACCAGCCCGGAGCCGGCCCCGAAGTCGAGGACCCGACGGCCGGCCACCCGGTCGGGATGGTCGAGGAGGAAGCGGGCGAGCGCCTGGCCGCCCGCCCAGGCGAAGGCCCAGTAGGGCGGCGGCACGCCCTGGCGTTCCAGGGTGCGCTCGGTCGCCTCCCAGAGCGGCGTCACCGCCGTCGCGAGATGGAGGCGCAGCTCGGGCACCAGCGGCGGGGCGATCGGAGCGGTCTCGCGCAGGATGAAGGCGGTCGGATCCATCGGGCCATGGTGGGCTCTTGCGGCACCGCCGGCCAGTTCGGCGGTGATTCCCCACATCTTGGATGAATTTCCCGAGACAACCCCAAGATCACGTGACCGAATCGCCGACGGCGCGTTATCGTTGCAGTGCGAAATGGTGCCTTGGCTGCCAAGAACCATCCCTGCCAGCCGCCGCTCCCCCCGGCGGCCGTCCCCTGGCGCATGCTGCGGACGACCGCGGACGGCAGATCGCATGATCCCCCGAGACCCTCCGAACGCCGCCCGCACGGGCGGCGTTCGCCGTTTCGGGGATCGACCGCCCCGTCACGTCAGATCCGAGAGGAGCACGGAATGGCCAAGCGTATGCGCGCCGAGACGGCCGTGAGGACGGCCGACCCGAAGGTCAAGAGCCTGTTCGGCGAGCTGGTGGCGCGCTGGGACCCGCTCGCCGAGGGCGACGAGGAGCGGCGCGAGCAGAGCTACGTCCGCAAGGTCCGTCCCCAGGGGCCGGGGCAGCGCTGCCTCGCCGACGCGATCGCCCAGCACAGCCTGGCCGTCGCGCTGGGCCCGGCGGGCACCGGCAAGACCTATCTCGCGGTCGCCGCCGCGGTCGAGGCGCTGGAGGAGGGCAACGTCGCGCGCATCGTGCTGTCGCGCCCGGCCGTCGAGGCGGGAGAGAATCTCGGCTACCTGCCGGGCGACATGCACGAGAAGCTCGCCCCCTATCTGCGGCCGCTCTACGACGCGCTCAACGACCGGCTCGGCGCCAAGCGCGTGCGCCAGCTCGTGGCGGACGGGACCATCGAGATCGCACCGATCGCCTACATGCGCGGCCGTACCCTCAACAACTGCTTCATCGTGATCGACGAGGCGCAGAACTGCACCTACGGCCAGATCAAGATGCTGCTGACGCGGCTCGGCTGGCACTCGACCATGGTGCTGACCGGCGATCCCGACCAGAGCGACCTGCTGAACGGCATGTCCGGTCTCGCCGACATCGCCCGGCGCCTGGAGACGGTGCCCGGCGTCGCGGTGGTCCGCCTCGACGAGCGCGACATCGTCCGCCACCCGCTGGTGGCCGAGATGCTGACGGTGCTCTGAAACGCCGACGGCCGCCGGGTCGCCCCGGCGGCCGTCGTCCGCGCGAGCCGCGGGCGGCTCAGAGCTGCTTCAGCACCGATTCGGCGCTCGACACCTCGAACTTGCCCGGCGCCTCGACGTCGAGCGCCTTGACCACACCGTCGTCGACGATCATGGCGTAGCGCTTGGAGCGCACGCCCATGCCGTTCGGGGTGAGGTCGAGTTCCAGCCCGAGCGCCTTGGTGAAGTCGCCGCTGCCGTCGGCCAGCATCATCACCTTGTCGCCGACGTTCTGGTCCTTGCCCCAGGCGCCCATGACGAAGGCATCGTTGACCGACAGGCAGGCGATGGTGTCGACGCCCTTGCCCTTGATCGCGCCGGCATGCTGCACGAAGCCCGGCAGGTGCTTGGCCGAGCAGGTCGGCGTGAAGGCGCCGGGAAGCGCGAACAGAACGACCTTCTTGCCCGAGAACAGCTCGTCGGTGGTGATGTCCTTAGGGCCTTCCCCGGTCATGGTCTTGAGCTTGACCGACGGGACCTTCTGGCCAACGGCGATGGTCATGGCGTGCCTCCTTGCGATGCAGGCGTAGGGGAATCTGGTCGCCGGACGGAACTGCCGCGGCGCCCTCCTGACATAGAGCTTGTGCGACGTTCTGTCACCCCCCGGGCGCGGCCGCCGTCCGGGCCGGCCCGGCGGCCCGGGCGAGGGCCTCGAGCACCGCGGACTCCGTCAGGAGCTCAGGCAGCGGCACGCCCTGGGGGGCGCCGGGGCCGTACACGACGTTGAACGGGATGCCGTAGCGGCCATGGTCGGCGAGGAACGCGGCGATCGCCGGATCGGGCCGGGTCCAGTCGGCGCGCATGGCGACGACGGCGGGCGCGGCCAGGCGGTCCGCCACGGCGCCGCGCCCGAGGACGAGCTTCTTGTTCACCTGGCAGGTGATGCACCAGTCCGCCGTGACGTCGACGAAGACGAGACGGCCCGCGCCCACCAGCCCCGCGATCGCGGCGCGATCGAACGGCCGCCACTGCCCCGCCGGCTGGGACGGCGCGGGCGCCGGGGGCACGGCGGCGATGCGCGGCACCACCACGACGGCGAAGGCGACCAGCGTCGCCGCCGCGATGCTGGTGCGCCAGGCCGCGGGCAGGCGGGCGAGCGGCCCCAGGAGCAGCACTCCCGCCACCAGCACCCCGGCGAGGCCGAGGGCCGCACCGGTCCCCTGCTGCGCGGCCAGCACCAGGAGCAGCCAGCCGCAGGTCGCCACCAGGGCGACCGCCAGCAGACGCCGCACCACGTTCATCCACGCGCCGGGGCGCGGCAGGCGCGTCGCGACCCCGGGGAAGGCGGCGACCGCCAGGTAGGGCAGCGCCAGCCCGACGCCGAGCGCCAGGAAGATCGCCAGGATCTCCAGCGGCCCGCGCGAGAGGGCGAAGCCGACCGCGGTGCCGAGGAAAGGGGCGGAGCATGGCGTGGCCATGAGCGCCGCGAAGGCGCCGGTCAGGAAATGGCCGAGCGTTCCCCGGTGGGGTGCCGCGGCGGCCGCCTGGGCGAAGCCCGGCAGCGGGATGGCGAACCAGCCCCAGAGGTTGGCGGCGAACAGCGCCAGCACGCCCGCCAGCGCCGCCAGGAACCAGGGGTGCTGGAACTGGATACCCCAGCCCGCCGCATGGCCGCCCGCCTGCAGCGCGATCGCGCCTGCCGCCAGCGCGGCGAAGGAGACGAGGATGCCGGCGGAGCTGGCGACGAAGCCGCGGCGCACCTCGGCCCGCTCGCGGCCGCCGGCCTCGACGACGCCGAGCAGCTTCAGGGAGAGGACCGGCAGCACGCACGGCATGAGGTTGAGGACGAGGCCGCCGAGCAGGGCGGTCGCCAGCATGGCGATCCACAGCGCGAGCGAGGCCGGCGCCGGGCCCGCGGCGGCGACCACCGTCACCGGCACCTCGGCCGACCGCGGGCCGTCGACCAGCGTCAGCGTCACGCCGCTGCCGACGAGACGGGCGACGACCGCGTCGTCGCCGTCGACGCGCGCGGTCAGGATGGCGCGCCCGTCGGCCGCCTGCGACAGGCGCGGCGCCGCGAAGTCGAGCGGCAGGCCGGATTCGACCAGGAGGTCGGGCGCCGCGAGCGGCGGCACCGCGGCCACCGTCGCGACGAGACGCGGGCCCGCCGCGGTGCGGGCGAGCGCCGCACCGTCGATACGGATGCCGTGCTGGCCGCCGTCGCCGGGCACGCGCTCGAGGAAGCGCGCGATCAGCGCCGCCTCGGGGGAGGGGTCGGCCGGGCCGGCCGGCAGGTCGAGCGTCAGGGTCGCCTGGTAGGGGATGCAGATCTCGCGGCAGGTGAGGTAGTCCACCGCGGCGACGGCGCGCGCCGCCTCGCCGGCCCGCGTCAGCCGGAGCTGGATGGGCAAGACCACCTCGTCGGCGTAGCCGAAGCTCTCGATGCCCTGCGCCTCGAAGCGCCTGGGCGCCGGCCACGCGATTCGCGCGCCGGCGACGTTCTCCGACGCCGCCCAGTCGATCGCCGGCGGCAGGCCGCCCGACCCCGGGGAGCGCCAATAGACCTTCCAGCCCGGCCGCAGGGTGAAGTGCAGGCCGAGCGGCACCGTCTCGCCCCTGCCCACGGCCGTCGTCCCCGCGACCAGGCGCAGGGCGGTCTGCTCCGTGCGGTTCCAGGCCGATGCCGTTCCGGCGGCGGCGCCGGCGGCGGCCGCCAGCCACGCGACCGTCGCGGCCGCCAGCAGCAGCGGCGCGCGCCGGCCGGCGGCCAGCATGCTGGAAAGGGCGGTCATTGCCGGACCATATGGGCGACGCGACCCGGCCCGGGAGTCACAACCGCGTGTGCCGGCCCCGCGACCGCTGCGTCATGGCGGCGCACCGGCCGCGGCCGCCGTGTCCGCCCGCCAGGCGGCGATGGTCTGGTAGTCGAGATGCAGCGGGATGCGCGCGCCGCCGACGCGGCGCACCGCGAACGGTCCCTTGCCCACCAAATGGGTGAGATGGCAGATGCCGATCCGCCGGTGCGGCGCACGCGGCGTGACGAGGAACCCCTCTGCGTCGATCGCCGGCAGGGCACCGGACATCAGCCAGTTCATGTCTGCCGACAGGGGCATGAACGGAACGCCGTCGAGATAGAGGGCCGCGTTCAGCGCCGCCTGGTCGGAGAGCAGCTCGATGCGGCCCGCGCGCTGGCACGCGTCGGCGACCCGCTTCTGCCAGGCCGCCCACACGGGCGAGCGCCGCCGGGCGACGACGACGCCCGCGTTCATCGACGGCAGGGTGAAGAGGAACCGTCCCGCCGCCTTGCCGCAATTGCGCTCGAGCCGGCGCAGCATGACCTGCCGCTCGACCGAATCGGCGCGGAAAAGATAGCCGTAGGATGGGTCGATCTCGGGTACGGCGGCGCAATCGACCCGCCGCATCGCCTGCATGAGGTGCGTCAGGGCGTCGGCCGTCTGCACCCAGGTGTCGGCGTCGAGCCAGATATAGGCGAGGAAGCCCGGGACGAGCATGGGCAGGAACGCCTTCACCATGCGCGACAGCACGAAGGCGCGCCGTTCGGGTGGCCCGACGAGCGGCAGCGGCGGCGCGACTTCGACGAGGCGCGCGATGTCGGCCAATGCCCGGCGATCGTCCGGCCCGAGCCCGAGATCGAGCACGTGAACGCGCAGCCGGGCGCCGCCGAGCGCCGCCTCCGCATCGCGCAACGATCGCACCAGCCCGATGGCGGTGGCGGCGTAGCCGGTGTCGGCCGCAGTCACGATCGCGACGCGGCCCCAGTCGACCTGCATCCTCCCCCCTTCGGCCGCGCGGGCCGGCAACCGCCCGCTTGCCGCGGTGTGCGATGGATCATATCTCTGATGCATGACCGCGCCGGACGCCACCTCCACCTACATGACCGGTCGACTGCTCGTGGCGATGCCGACGATCGGCGATCCCCGCTTCGACAGGGCCGTCATCTACATGTGCGCCCACAGCGAGGAGGGCGCGATGGGCCTGGTCGTCAACAAGCTGCTCGGCTCGCTGACGGTGTCGGAACTGATGAAGCAGCTCTCGCTCGAGGGTTCCGCCGCGACCGCGTCGATGCCGGTGCATTTCGGCGGGCCGGTCGAGACCGGGCGGGGCTTCGTCCTGCATTCGGCCGATCAGACCTACGACGGCACGCTGGTGGTCGACGGCAGGATGGCGCTGACGGCGACGATGGACGTGCTCAAGGCGATCGCCGCCGGGTCCGGGCCGCGCCAGGCGCTGATGGCCCTCGGCTACTCGGGCTGGGGTCCGGGACAGCTCGACGACGAGATCCAGGCGAACGGCTGGCTGCAGGTGCCCGCCGACGACGACCTCGTCTTCGGCACCGCGCCGGATGCGACGTGGGAGCGCGCCCTGACGCGCATCGGCATCGATCGCAAGATGCTGGCGTCGGAAGCCGGCCACGCCTGAGGGCGCCGCTCAGCGGCGCGGCCGCCACTCTTCCGCGAGCTGGCCGAAGAGCACGTGGTCCTGCCACACCCCGTTGATGCACAGGTACTTACGGGCATAGCCCTCCTCGCGGAAGCCGCATTTCCCCAGCAGGCGGCGGCTCGCCATGTTGGAGGGCAGGCAGGCGGCCTCGAGCCGGTGCAGGTGCAGGCGGTCGAACGAGAAGGCGAGGACGGCGCGCAGCGCCTCGGTCATGTAGCCCTGGCCCGCATGCGTCACCCCCATCCAGTAGCCGAGGCTGGCGCTCTGCACGACGCCGCGGCGCAGGTTGGCGAGCCCGATGCCGCCCAGCAGCCCGTCGTCGCCGCGGGCGAAGACGAAGAAATTGTAGCCCGCGTCCTTGCGCCAATCGACGCCGTAGCTGGCGAGCCGCCGGCGGTAGGCGCCGCGCGACAGCGCGTCCTCGGGCCAGGTCGGCTCCCACGGCGCGAGGAAGGCGCGCGAGCCGGCGCGCAGGCGCATCCAGGCGTCGAAGTCGCCCAGGCGTGGCGGGCGCAGATAGACCCGCTCGCCCACGAGCAGCGTCGTGTGGGCCTCGCCCAGCAGCGGGCCGAGCCAGCGCCCGAGACGGCTCGGCGCCGGCCCGCGGACGGCGGGACCGCTGGACAGGGGGCCGCTGCCGGCGCGCGCCGCCATGAGGGGATCAGGCGGCGAGCCGGCGGGCGATGCGATCGAAGGATTCGACGCCGCCGATCGGCCCCATGGTGGCGACGGTCGGCCGGCCGGCGTGGAGCCGGGCGGCGACGCGGGCGACGGCGGCGGGATCGACCGCTTCCACGCGCGCCAGCGTCTCGGCGGTCGCAATGACCCGGCCGTGCACGAGCAGCGTGTGGGCGAGCTGCTCGGCGCGCGACGAGGTGCTCTCCCTGGACATCAGCAGGCTGGCGCGGAGCTGCGCCTTGGCGCGCAGCAGTTCGCCCGGCTCGAGGCGGCCGCCGATCGCCAGCACCTCGTCGCAGAGGACCGGCAGCAGCTCCTTCACCTCGCGCTCGCCGGTCCCGGCATAGACGCCGAAGATGCCCCCGTCCTGGAAGGACGAGCTGAAGGCGTAGATCGAGTAGACGAGGCCGCGCTTCTCGCGGATCTCCTGGAACAGGCGCGAGGACATGCCGCCGCCGAGCAGCGTCGCCAGCACCTGGAACGCGTGATAGTCGGGGTCGGAGTACGGGATCCCCGGGAAGCCGACGACGAGGTGGATCTGCTCGAGGTCGCGCTGCTCGCGGAAGTCGCCGCCGACATAGCGCGCGGTCTCCGTGCGCACCGCCGGCTCCGACGGCAGATCGGCGAAGGCCGCGGCGGCGAGGTCGACCAGGCGGGCATGCTCGACCGCGCCGGCGGCGGCGACCACCATCTGCGGCCCGTGATAGTGGGCGCGCATGTAGTCGACCAGCGCCCAGCGCGGCAGCGCCTTCACCGTCTCGACCGTGCCCAGCACCGGCCGGCCGATCGCCTGGCCCGGGAAGGCGGTGCCCTGGAAATGGTCGAAGACGATGTCGTCGGGCGTGTCCTCGGCCTGGCCGATCTCCTGCAGGATGACGGAGCGCTCGCGCTCCAGCTCCTCGCCGACGAAGGTCGAGCGCAGCAGGATGTCGCTCAGGATGTCGAGGGCGAGCGGCACGTCGTCCTGGAGGACCTTGGCGTAGTAGGCGGTCTGCTCGCGGGCGGTGTAGGCGTTGAGATGGCCGCCGACCGCCTCGATCTCCTCGGCGATCGCCCGCGCGCTGCGCCTCTCGGTGCCCTTGAACGCCATATGCTCCAGGAAATGGGCGACACCGTTGATCGCGGCGGGTTCGTGCCGCGCGCCGGCATCGACATAGACGCCCAGCGACGCCGTCGCGACCCCTTCCATCCGGTCGGTCGCGACGCGCAGCCCACCGGGCAGGGTGGTGACCTCGACGCTCATGCCATTGCCTCCTGCCGCGCGCTGCGCGCGGCGACGAATTCTTCCACCGTGGCGAGGTCGTTCGGCAGCACCGCGACCCGCTCCGGCCGTGTCATCAGATCGGCGAGGCGGCCGGGCAGCGCCGGCCTGAGGCCGGTCGCCCGTTCCACCGCGTCGGGGAACTTCGCCGGATGGGCGCAGGCGAGCGCCACCATCGGCTGGGTCGGATCGCGCCGGCACGCCTCCGCCGTGGCGACGGCGATGGCGCTGTGCGGATCCAGGATTTCGCCGGTCGACTGCCAGATCCGCCGGATCGTCGCCAGCGTCGCGGCGTCGTCGACCCGGTGGCCGTCGAACAGCGCGCGTGCCCGCCGCCAGCGCGCGTCCGCCAGCACCAGACGGCCATCCCGGCGGAAGGCGCCCATGGCCGCGGCCAGCGCCGGCCCGTCGCGATCGAAGAGCTCGAACAGCAGGCGCTCGAAATTGCTCGAGACCTGGATGTCCATGCTCGGGCTCAGGCTCGGCTCGACCGTGCCGATCGACAGCGTGCCGGTTTCCAGAAACCGGGTCAGTATATCGTTGCGGTTGGTGCCGACGGCAAGGGAAGCGATCGGCACGCCCATGCGCCGCGCCGCATGGGCGGCGAAGACGTTGCCGAAATTGCCGGTCGGCACGGCGAACGAGACGCCCCGCCCGGGTGCGCCGAGGGCGACCGCCGCCCACACGTAATAGGCGATCTGGGCGGCGATGCGCGCCCAGTTGATCGAGTTGACCGCAGAGAGATGGTGGCGGTCGCGGAAGGCGGCGTCGTTGAACATCGCCTTCACGAGGTCCTGGCAGTCGTCGAAGGTACCCTCGACCGCGATGGCGTGGACGTTGGCGGCGTCCACCGTCGTCATCTGCCGGCGCTGGACCTCCGACACCCTTCCCTGGGGGAAGAGAATGAACACCTCCAGCGCGGCGCGGTCGCGGCAGGCCTCGATCGCCGCCGACCCCGTGTCGCCGGAGGTGGCACCGACGATGGTCAGGCGCGCGCCGCGGCGGGCCAGGACATGGTCGAAGAGGCGGCCCACCACCTGCAGGGCCAGGTCCTTGAAGGCGAGCGTCGGGCCGTGGAACAGCTCCATCAGCCACTGGCCGGGGCCGAGCTGCTTCAGCGGCGCGACCGCGCCGTGGGCGAAGCCGCGATAGGCGTCGGCGATAAGCGCGGCGAGATCGTCCTCGGCGATGGTGCCGTCGACGAAGGGCATCATCACCCGCGTCGTCAGCTCGGCATAGTCCAGCCCCGCGAAGGCGCGCAGATCGTCGGCGGTCAGGGCCGGCCATTCGTCGGGCACATAGAGCCCGCCGTCGCGCGCCAGGCCGGCGAGCAGCACGTCGTCGAAGGCGAGCGCCGGAGCGGCGCCGCGGGTGCTGACGTAACGCAAGTGGGGAAGCTCCGTCGGTCGCGAGCCGGACTAGCCTAGCGGCCGGGCCGGCGACCCGCAAGAAGGGTGGCCCGGATGGCCCAAACGCTTGATTTCACGGACATTTGATTTCAACCGGCGCCCGTCATGCGGCACATCGTTGCGACGAGGGGGCGATCGGAGAACAGACATGACCGTCGCGTATCGTCCGCCCGCCACCGGGCGCCGCCGCCTGCTCGCCGCCGGCGGAGCGCTGGCGCTGCTCGCCGGGACGGCGCGCTGGAGCGCTCCCGCATACGCCGCCGCCGCGGCGACGCCGCAGCAGACCGAGGGACCGTTCTATCCGACCGCGCTGCCGCTCGACGCCGACAACGACCTGGTGCGCGTCGCGGGCGCAGCGGCTGCGGCGCGCGGCACCGTCACCCATGTCGCGGGACGCATCCTCGACGGCGACGGGCGGCCGCTCGCCGGCGCCCGCGTCGAGATCTGGCAGTGCGACGCCAACGGCATCTACCTCCACCCCGGCTCCGGCGACCAGCGTCGGCGGGACACCGGCTTCCAGGGCTTCGGCACCGCCGTGACCGCCACCGACGGATCCTACCGCTTCCGTACCATCCGGCCGGTCGCCTATTCCGGGCGCACGCCGCAT
>JADZBA010000372.1 GCA_020852355.1 Alphaproteobacteria bacterium | reverse complement strand
GCCGTCATCGGCGCCGGCCCGGTCGGGCTGGCCGCCGCCGCCCATCTCGTGCAGCGCGGCCTCACGCCGCTGGTCCTGGAGGCCGGGCCGGCGGTCGGGCACGCGTTGCGCCAATGGGCGCATGTGCAGGTCTTCTCGCCCTGGCGCTACAACGTCGACCGGGCGGCCGCCGCCCTGCTGGCCGAGACCGGCTGGACGATGCCCGACCCGGACACGCTGCCGACCGGCGGCGAGATCGTCCGGCGCTATCTCGAGCCGCTGGCAGCCCACCCCACCCTCGCCCCGCACATCGCGACCGGCGCGCGGGTCACCGCCGTCACCCGGCGCGGGATCGACAAGATGACCGATGCCGGGCGCGCCGATGCCCCCTTCGTGCTGCGCTGGACCGCCGCGGACGGCGCACGGTCTTCCGAGGCGCGCGCCGTGATCGACGCGTCGGGCACCTGGTTCACCCCGTCGCCGATGGGCATCGACGGTCTGCCGGTGCCGGGCGAGGACGCCGCAGCGGAGCGCATCGTCTACGGCATCCCCGACATCGCCGGCGCGGCCCGGGCCGACTATGCCGGCCGGCGCACGCTGGTCGTCGGCTCCGGCCATTCGGCGATCGGCACGGTGCTCGACCTGCTGCGCCTGCAGCAGGAAGCGCCGGGCACCAGGATCTTCTGGGCGCTGCGCCGCGATCGCCTCGACCGGGTGGTCGGCGGCGGCGCCGCCGACCAGCTTCCGGCGCGCGGCGCGCTGGGCCTGGCCGCCGCGGAGGCGATCGCCGCCGGAAGGCTGACCCTGCTGGCGCCGTTCGCGGCCAAGGGCATCACCAGGGACGACGGGGCGCTGCGCGTGGCCGGCCGCAACGGCTGCCGGGCGCAGGACGTCAGCGTCGATCGCATCGTCGTCGCCACCGGCTTCCGGCCGAACACGAGCCTGCTGCGCGAGCTGCGGGTCGCGCTCGACCCGGCCACCGAGGCGCCGCCGGCGCTGGCGCCGCTGATCGACCCCAACCTGCATTCCTGCGGCACCGTCCGGCCGCACGGCGCGGCCGAGCTGGCCCACCCGGAGCCGGGCCTGTGGGTGGTCGGCGCCAAGAGCTACGGTCGGGCGCCGACCTTCCTGATGGCGACCGGCTACGAGCAGGTTCGCTCGGTCACGGCCGCGATCGCCGGCGACATGGCGGCCGCCCGCGACGTCCGCCTCGTGCTGCCGGAGACCGGCGTGTGCAGCGCGCGTCCGGTCGAGGCTTCCCGGCCCATCGCGGTTCCGCTGCCCGCCGCCGCGACGGGCGGCTGCTGCGGGCCGGCGGTCAAGGTGCCGGAGCCGGCGGCGACCGCCTGCTGCGCCGCCGCGGAATGACCGACGTCGCCGCGGCCGGTACTGAATCGGGTACGGGCACCGCATCGGGTACGGGCACCGGATCGGGACGGCGGCCGGTCGGCCGGCCCTGGTTCATCGCCGGGCTGGGGGTCGGGCAGATCGTCTCCTGGGGCTCGCTCTACTATTCGTTCCCGCTGATCGCCGAGGCGATGGGCGCCGAGCTCGGCTACGGCAAGTCGCAGATCTACGGCGCCACGACGCTCGGCCTGCTGATCGCCGCGGTCGCCGCCTACCCGATCGGCTCGGCTATCGATCGCGGCCGCGGGCGGGCGGTGATGGCGCTGGGCTCGGTCGCCGGCGGGCTGCTGCTGCTCGGCTGGTCGCGGCTCGACAACCTCTTCGCCTTCTACGCCATGTTCGCCGGCATGGGGCTGGTGCAGGCGATGACGCTGTACGAGCCGGCCTTCGCGGTGGTCGCGCGGCGCTTCGGCAGGGACGCACGAGCCGGCATCACCGCGCTGACGCTGTGGGGCGGCTTCGCCAGCACGGTCTTCGTGCCGCTGATCCAGTTCCTGCTGGACCGCGTCGGCTGGCGCGACACGCTGCTGGTGCTGGCCCTCGTCAACCTGGCGCTCAACGCCGGGCTCTACGCCTGGATCATCGATCCGCGGGCGGACGTCGCGGCGCCGGCGGTTCCGCGGTCGGCCGGCGACAAGGGCGGCCGGCCGGACGTCCTGCGCCGGGCCCTGGCTCTGCCCGCCTTCTGGGGCTTGGCGCTCGCCTTCACCGCCTACTACGTCACCTTCTCCGCCCTCACCTTCCACCTCTATCCGATCCTGGTGGAGCGCGGCCTGTCGGCGGCGGCCATCGTCGGGGTGATCGCCATCATCGGTCCGGCCCAGGTGGCCGGGCGGATCCTGATCTGGGCGTTCGGTGCGGACGTGCCGGTGCGCCGCATCGGCGTCGCCGTCACCGCCGTCTTTCCCGTGTCCGTCGGCATCCTGTGGCTGGCACCGGCCGGCCTGCCGGCGCTCGCCGCCTTCGCCGTCCTCCAGGGCATGGCCAACGGGGTGATGACGATCGTGCGCGGCCTGGCCGTGCCGGAGATGGTGTCGCGCGAGGCCTACGGGGCGCTGAACGGCGCCCTCGCCCTTCCCGGCACCGTCGCCAAGGCATTCGCCCCGGCCGCCGCGGCCCTCCTCTGGGGCCTCGGCGGCTCCTACGACGCGGTGCTCCCCGTCGCCTTCGCGCTGACGCTGGTCAGCGCCGGAGGAATGGTCTTCGCCGCGGCTACGGCGCGGCGCGGCGGCACCCGGGATCAGGCCCTGTAGCAGCTATTGAGGTAATAGGGAGCCTGCCGGTTCTCGACGACGTAGCTGATGCCGACCTGGATCAGCACCTTGCCGCTGTTCCCGTCCGCGACGACGGCGTTCTGGCAGCTCGTCATGCCCATCTGCTGCAGCGTCTTCGCCTGCACCTGGCCGAAGGACGAGGCCTCGACGCAGGTCTCGACGTTCCCGGTCTTGAAGGTGATGTTGTAGGTGAGGGCCCCGACCTGCACCGAGCCGGCGATCTCGGACAGTTGCTGCGGCAGCAGCGCCGAGCGCGCGCAGAGCTGGTAGGCAGAGGCGGCCGAAGGGGCGCCCGCCAGGGCGAGCGCGGCCGCAGCGACGAGGAACCTGAGACGCATGACGTTTCTTCCCATCCGGTGTTTCGCGCCGATGATAACCGCTCGCGCGCGGCGGTTCGAGCCCGTGCATGCCGGCCGAATCCCGTCGCCCCGGCCGGCCTGCGGCAGTAGGATCCCGACGCCATGTTCCGCATCCGCGACATCGACCATATCGTTCTGCGCGTCCGCGACCGCGACGCGATGATCGCCTTCTACACCGGCGTGCTCGGCATGACGGTCGAGCGTACCCAGGACGCGATCGGGCTGGTCCAGCTCCGTGCCGGGCGCTCGCTGCTCGACCTCGTGCCGGTGGACGGCGTGCTCGGCCGCCGCGGCGGGGCGCCGCCCGGCGCGGAGGGCCGCAACCTCGACCATTTCTGCCTCCGCCTGGAGCCATGGGACGAGCCGGCGCTACGCGCCCATCTCGACCGCCACGGCGTCGCCGTCGGCGAGGCCGGGCTGCGCTACGGGGCGGAAGGCGACGGACCCTCGATCTATATCGCCGACCCCGAGGGCAACACCGTCGAGCTGAAGGGGCCGCCCTCGCCCCGGGGGTAGGCGCCGCCGACCGGCCGCCGCTCCCTCACCCCGGCTTGCAGGCCTTCAGCCAGACGTCGTAGACGGGATGCTCCAGCGCCGAGACCGATGGGCTGGACGCGAACATCCAGCCGCTGAAGACGCGCCGCCTGGCCTCGCCGGGTCGCTGGTCGTCGATCTCGATAAAGGCCGTCGATTCCGGCGGCTCCTCGGGCGGCCGCTCGCGACAGGCGCGCACGACGATCTCCAGGGTGCCGAAGCGGGTGGGCTGGCCGACCTTGGCCTCGAAGGTCGAGGTGCGGCCGAGGATCTTGTCGAGCGCCTGGAGCACGGCCGTCTCGGCCGCCGCCGGGGCCGCCGCGAGCAACGCCGCCGCGACCAGCGCCGGCGCGAGCGTCGTCCTCATTCCTTCTTGCCGCCGGCCGCCGGTTCGCCCTTCTTGTCGCCGCCCTGGCTGAACATGTACTGGCCGATCAGGTTCTCGATGCTGACCGAGGCCTGCGTGTGGCGGATGGCCTCGCCCGGCCGGAGCTCCTTCTCGTCGCCGCCCGGCACGAGATCGAGGAACTTGTCGCCGAGCAGGCCGGTGCTGGAGACCGCGGCCACCGTGTCGACCGGCATCCGGATCGACGGATCGAGGGCGAAGCGGACCTCCGCGAGGTAGGTCTTGGGGTCGAGCCCCATGCGGGTGACGGAACCGACCTTGATGCCGCTGACCCGCACGTCCGACCCGACATTGATGCCGTCGATGCGCGAGAAGCGCGCGACGAGCTCATATCCCTTCGACGGCCGCACCTCGCCGGCCGTGTAGGCGAAGACGACGAACGCCGCCGCCACCGCCAGGACGACGGCCCCGATCACCGCTTCCACGACGTTGTGCTTCATGGCGCGGGCCCCGACGGGCTCGTCCCGGTCCGGGTCAGCTCGGCCGCCACGGCTCGTAGTCGCCGGTCGCGCGCGCCCGGACGCCGCCCCGCAGGACATGCCCGGGCGGACGGTACGCCTCCGCCGTGCCGGTCAGGTTCTCCTGATGCTCCTTCTGCCACGGTCGGTGCGGCCGTCCCGCCCCCTCGGGAATGGCGTCCGTGGTGTAGTGCAGCCACGCATGCCACTCCGGGGGCACCCGCGTCGCCTCGGCCTCGCCGGCATAGATCACCCAGCGCCGCGGCCGCTCGCCGCGCGCGGCGCGCCGGTCGCTGTAGTAGCGGTTGCCGAGATGGTCGACGCCGACGTCGCGGCCGTGCAGCCAAGTGAACAAGCGCGTGCCCAGCAACGTCATGGGAGTTCCGCGAATCCGCCGATGGGGTTGATGATGGGCCAGGACTATGGCATCGGGCCCGAAGCACGTAAAGTGTCGGGGCCCCGCATTCCCGGAACCGCGATGGAACCCGCCCCGACCGCCGCCCCGCACGACGGCCGCTTCCCGGTCTCGGTCAAGGCGGTCCTGATCGACGCCCGGCGCGTCGTCCTGCTGCGCAACGAGCGGTCGGAATGGGAGCTGCCGGGCGGCCGGCTGGAGCCGGGCGAGACGCCGGAGGCGTGCGTCAGGCGCGAGATCCGCGAGGAGCTGGCGATCGATGCGGCGATCGGTCCCATCCTCGACTGCTGGGTCTACGAGGTCCTGCCGGGGCGGCGCGTCGTGATCGTCACCTACGGCGCCACGGCGGCGACGCTCGACGGCATCGCCCATTCGGCCGAGCATGGCGCCCTGGCCCTGGTTCCCCTCGATGCCCTGTCCGGCCTGGCGATCCCCGAGGGCTACCGCGCGTCGATCGCCCGTTGGCGCCGCCTGGTCGACGCCGGCCGGGCGCCGTGAGCGGCTTCGTCGAATCGCCGGAATCGCGCCAGGGACGCGGCATCGGCCTGCTGCTCGCGGCGTGCCTGGGCTTCGGCATGGCGCCGACCCTGGCGCGGCTCGCCTACGACGCCGGCAGCGACCCGCGGACCGCCGTGCTGCTGCGCTTCACCCTGGCGGCGATGGCCGTCACGCTGCTGTTGCGCCACGCCGGCCGGCCGCTGCGCCTGCCGCCCGCCGAGCGGCGCCAGGCGATCGCCGTCGGCGCGCTCTCGGCCGCGATGTCCTACGGCTACCTCGCCGCCGTCGCCCATATCGCGGTCAGCGTCGCCGCCCTGGTCTTCATGACCTATCCGGCGTTCACCGCCGTCGCGGCGCACCTGCTGGGACAGGAGCGCCTGACGGGCGCGCGCGTCGGGGCGCTGGCGGCGGCGTTCGCGGGCATCGCGATGGTGGTCGGGTTCGACGGCGGCACCGGGCATTCCCCCGCCGGCCTCGCGCTCGCCTTCGCGGCGGCATTGGCCTGCGCGGCGACCATCGTGTGGACGAGCCGGCTGCTGCGCCGCGCCGACGCGCTCGTCGTCAACGGCCACGCCATGCTGACGGGTGCGGCGATCTTCCTGCTGGTGGTCGCGCTCGGCGGCGGGCCGGCATGGCCGGGCACGGCCCTCGGCTGGGTCGGCATCGTGGCGGCCGGCCTCGCCTATACCACCGGCATCGTCTGCATCTTCTTCGCGATCGGCCTGCTCGGGCCGTTCCGCGTCGCCGCGCTCGGCAATCTCGAACCCGTCGTCGCGGTCGGATTCGCCATGGCGGTGCTGGGTGAGCGCATCGACCCGGTTCAGGCGTCCGGGGTCGCCCTGGTGCTGGGGGCGCTCCTCGCGCTGCAGATCCGGGAGCGGCGAGGCTGACGCAATCCTGCAACATATGGCAGCCATCTGGGCTCGACCCGCTAAATGTGGTTGCGCGTCGGCGACGGCTTTGGCACCGTCCGGGGTCCCGGCGAGACCGGCGCACCTCAACCGATGCTGCGCCCAGCCATGGAACCATCATTTCAATCAATGACTTGAGAGCGCATGTTCGCGCTCGCACAAAAGATTGGTCCGGATCTTACGGTAATTAACGATCTTTCTTCGATCTGACACGCTGGCACGGTTGCGGTCCGGAGAGTCCTCGTTCTAGATTTTGCGTCGGCGCGTCGCTCCCGCACCATAGGAGGTGCCGGGAACCGGCCGCCGGTCGACGACGCGAAACTTGGGGGGCAAGGGATGCGCATCGCGCGACGCTTCACGATCGATGGCCGGGACCCGTACGAGGCGATCGGGTTCCGCCAGACGACGAGCGAGATCCGCAATCCCGACGGTTCGGTCGTGTTCCAGCAGACCGACATCGAGGTTCCGGCCGACTGGTCGCAGGTCGCCTGCGACATCCTCGCCCAGAAATACTTCCGCAAGGCGGGGGTACCGAAGGCACTGGCGCCGGTCGAGGAGCACGACGTCCCGTCGTGGCTGTGGCGCCGCACGGCCGACGCCGGCATCCTCGCCGGCCTGCCGAAGGCCGAGCGCACCGGCGGCGAGACGAGCGCGCGTCAGGTCTTCGACCGGCTCGCCGGCACCTGGACCTACTGGGGCTGGAAGGGCGGGCATTTCGACCAGGAGGCCGATGCGCGGGCCTTCTTCGACGAGATGCGCTACATGCTGGCGCGCCAGATGGCGGCGCCGAACTCGCCGCAATGGTTCAACACCGGGCTGCATTGGGCCTACGGCATCGACGGCCCGGCCCAGGGCCACTGGTACGTCGACCACCGGACCGGCGAGGCGCACGCCTCGACCAGCGCCTACGAGCGGCCGCAGCCGCACGCCTGCTTCATCCAGAGCGTCGCCGACGACCTCGTCAACGAGGGCGGCATCATGGATCTGTGGGTGCGCGAGGCGCGCCTCTTCAAGTACGGCTCGGGCACCGGCTCGAACTTCTCGAAGCTGCGCGGCGAGGGCGAGAAGCTGTCGGGCGGCGGGCGCTCGTCGGGCCTGATGAGCTTCCTCAAGATCGGCGACCGCGCCGCGGGCGCCATCAAGTCCGGCGGCACGACGCGGCGCGCCGCCAAGATGGTGACCGTCGACGTCGACCATCCCGACATCGAGGCCTACATCGACTGGAAGGTGGTCGAGGAACAGAAGGTGGCGGCGCTCGTCGCCGGCTCGAAGCTCGCCGACCGGCATCTCAACGCCATCCTGCGCGCCTGCGCCCAGGGCGACGGCGAGGACCGCCTCGACCCGGCGAAGAACCCCGCTCTGAAGGCGGAGATGCGCGCGGCACGCCGCGCCATGATTCCCGAGGCCTACATCCAGCGGGTGATCCAGTTCGCCCGCCAGGGCTACACCTCGATCCGCTTCCCGGTCTACGACACGGACTGGGATTCCGATGCCTACCTGACGGTCTCGGGCCAGAACTCGAACAACTCCGTGCGGCTCTCCAACGCCTTCATCGAGAAGGTGCTGGCCGACGGCGACTGGGACCTGGTGCGGCGCACCGACGGCAAGCTCGCCAAGCGCATGAAGGCGGGCGAGCTGTGGGAGAAGATCGCCTACGCCGCCTGGGCTTCGGCCGACCCCGGGGTGCAGTACGACACCACGATCAACGAGTGGCACACCTGCCCCGAGAGCGGGCGCATCAACGCGTCCAACCCATGCTCGGAGTACATGTTCCTCGACGACACGGCGTGCAACCTCGCCTCGATCAACCTGATGGCGTTCCACACCGCCGACGGGTCGTTCGACACCGACGGCTTCGCGCATGCCTGCCGGCTGTGGACCGTGGTGCTGGAGATCGCGGTGCTGATGGCGCAGTTCCCCTCGCGCCGCATCGCCGAGCTCAGCTACGAGTTCCGCACGCTGGGCCTCGGCTACGCCAACATCGGCGGCCTGCTGATGGCGATGGGCCTGCCCTACGACAGCGACGAGGGCCGGGCGCTCTGTGCGGCCATCACCGCGCTGATGACCGGCCAGGCCTATGCCACCTCGGCCGAGATGGCGGGCGAGCTCGGCGCGTTCCCCGGCTATGCGAAGAACCGCGCGGCGATGCTGCGCGTCATCCGCAACCACCGCCGCGCCGCCCATGGCCAGGCCTCGGGCTACGAGGGACTGTCGGTGCTGCCGGTCCCGCTCGAGACCGAGCGCTGCCCCGATCCCGCCCTCGTCGCCGCCGCACGGCGCGCCTGGGACGAGGCGCTGGCGCTGGGCGAGAAGCACGGCTTCCGCAACGCCCAGACCACGGTGATCGCGCCGACCGGCACGATCGGCCTCGTGATGGACTGCGACACGACCGGCATCGAGCCGGACTTCGCCCTGGTCAAGTTCAAGAAGCTGGCGGGCGGCGGCTACTTCAAGATCATCAACCGCATGGTCCCGCAGGCACTGCGCGCCCTGGGCTATCCGGAGTGGCAGATCGAGGAGATGGTCCGCTGGGCGGTCGGCCACGGCTCGCTCGAGGGGGCGCCCGGCGTCGACCACGAGGCGCTGCGGGCCAAGGGCTTCACCGACGCGGCCCTGGAGCGGCTGGAGGCGTCGCTGGGAGCGGCGTTCGACATCAAGTTCGTCTTCAACAAGTGGACGCTGGGCGAGGAGTTCTGCACCGGTGCGCTCGGCCTGCCCAAGGAGGTGCTGGACGACGTCGGCTTCGACATGCTGGCGACGCTGGGGTTCTCGCGCGAGGCGATCGAGACGGCCAACACGCATTGCTGCGGGGCGATGACCCTCGAAGGTGCGCCCTATCTGAAGCCCGAGCATCTGGCCGTCTTCGACTGCGCCAATCCGTGCGGGCGCACCGGCAAGCGTTTCCTCTCGGTCGACAGCCATATCCGCATGATGGCCGCCGCCCAGTCCTTCATCACCGGCGCCATCTCCAAGACCATCAACATGCCCAACGCCGCCACCGTCGAGGACTGCAAGGAGGCCTATCTCCTGTCCTGGCGCCTGGGCATCAAGGCGAACGCGCTCTACCGCGACGGCTCCAAGCTGTCGCAGCCGCTGTCGTCGGCGATCGGCGACGACGCCGCCGAGGAGATCGTCGATGCGGTGACCGCGGCGACGCCGGCGGCCAAGGCGCCGCTGGTCGCCGAGCGCATCGTCGAGCGCATCGTGGAGCGGGTGGTGGAGCGCGAGCGGGCCGACCGCCGCCGCCTGCCGCAGCGCCGCAAGGGCTACACCCAGAAGGCGATCGTCGGCGGCCACAAGGTCTACCTGCGCACCGGCGAGTACGAGGACGGCAAGGCCGGCGAGATCTTCATCGACATGCACAAGGAGGGGGCGGCCTTCCGCTCCCTCATGAACAACTTCGCGATCGCGATCTCGATCGGCCTGCAGTACGGCGTGCCGCTGGAGGAGTTCGTCGAGGCCTTCACCTTCACCCGCTTCGAGCCGTCGGGGATCGTCGAGGGCAACGACACGATCAAGATGGCGACCTCGATCCTCGACTACATCTTCCGCGAGCTCGCCATCTCGTACCTCGGCCGCACCGACCTCGCCCACGCCCAGCCGGCCGACGTTCTGCCCGACGCGCTGGGCCGCGGCGACGGCGAGGGTGACCTGCCGCCGTCGCTGGCCGCGGTGCAGCGGGCGACGAGCAACGGCTACGTCCGCAGCCGGCTCTACGTCGTGCCGGGCGGCGGCGCGGCCACGGCGGCGGCCCGTACCATGGCACCGACCGCCGAGGCGGCGGCCGATGTCGCCGCGGTCGGCGGCGGCACCACGCTGGTGCAGGCCTACCAGATGACGGCCGCAGTCGCGGCCACCTTCGCCGGCGACTCCCGCGCCGAGCGGGTGCGCCAGGCGCGGCTCAAGGGCTACGAGGGGGACTCCTGCGCGGAGTGCGGCAACTTCACGCTCGTGCGCAACGGGACCTGCCTCAAATGCGACACCTGCGGCTCGACCAGCGGCTGCAGTTGATCCCCGCACTCCCCCAAAGCTGGTCAGCTCCCCAAGCATGACTCCGGGGGACGGGCGACCGTCCCCCACTTTCTTGGCTTCCGAATCCCCCCTCCGCGCCGACCTGATCCAAGGCCCGCCCGTCCGGGTGGCCGTGCACGAGAACTGGCGCGATTTTCCCGAGGCGCTGCAGTTCCTGACGCCGGGCGGCCGCGGCGCGATGGGCCGCGTGCGCTTCGCCCCGGCATCCGAGATGCCGGATGCGGACTTCGTGCTGGTCCTCAACAGCCCGCAGACGGACGGCACGACGGTGATCTGCCCGCCCGAGCGCCTGTGGTTCGCCTGCGGCGAGCCGCCCGAGCGCTATCATGCGGCCATGCATTTCGGACAGGGCGAGGGCACGGTCGTCCTCACCTGTGCCGCCGGCATCGGCCGCGATCCGCGGTTCGCCGCGCGCCGCACCTACATCACGACCCTGCCGATGCTCCGCACCTGGAAGGTCCGGCGGCCGGTCGAGATGCTCGACCGGATGGCGACGGTGGAGAAGTCGCGCGATCTCTCCTGGGTGACCAGCAACCTACGGCTGGTGCCGGGGCACGTCCGCCGCCTGCAGTTCCTGGAGCGGCTGCAAGGGAGGGTGCCCTTCGATCTCTTCGGCCACGGCTTCGCGCCGATCGCCGACAAGTGGGACGGCGTCGCCCCCTACCGCTACTCCATCGCCTTCGAGAACAGCGCCCACCCCGGATACTTCTCCGAGAAGATCATGGACTGCTTCGTCTGCCTGACGATGCCGATCTATGTCGGGACGCCGGCGATCGGCCGCTTCTTCCCGAGCGGCTCGTTCGTCACCATCGACCCGGACGATCCCGACGTGATGGGCCGCATCGCGGCCATCGTGGCCTCCGACCGTCGCGAGCGGGCGATCGACGCCCTGAAGGAGGCCCGCCGGCTCGTCCTTCGCCGCTACAACATATTCATGCAGCTGGCCCGGCTGATGGTCGCCCGCATGGCGCCGCCGACGCCGCCGCGCACCTTCACGCTGCGGCGCCAGCGCTACGGGCAGCTGCCGATCGATTCCGAGTCCTGATC
The DNA here is from genome assembly GCA_020852355.1 of Alphaproteobacteria bacterium. Taxonomy (GTDB): domain Bacteria; phylum Pseudomonadota; class Alphaproteobacteria; order ATCC43930; family Allostellaceae; genus Allostella. The sequence continues at coordinate 5,546 of JADZBA010000372.1, read as the reverse complement.
GCTACCCGCGCCTGCCGACCAGCGCGAACGCCACGCCCTGCGGGTCCTTCGCCTGGACGATCCAGTCGCCGCCTGGCACCTGCATCGGCCCGTTGAGGATCGCGCCGCCGCCCTTCGTCACCCGCGCCGCCGCCGCGTCGATGTCGCCGACGTTGAAGTAGTATTGCCAGAACGCGACCGGGACCATCGGCGGCTTGTTGAACATGCCGCCGATCGGCGGGCCGCCGGCGGTGAAGAGCTGGTAGATGCCCATGTCGCCGATGGGGACCGGCTCGCCCTTGCGCCAGCCGAACAGCTCGCCGTAGAAGCCGAGCGCCTTTTCCCAGTCGGCCGCCATCAGCTCGTGCCAGCCGATGCGGCCGGGGGTGCCCGGCGCGGGCGGGCGGTCGCGGGACGGATCGGCCCACTTGAAGAGCGCGATCGTCGCCTGCTGCGGGTCGGTGACCACGGCGAAGCGGCCGATCCCGGGGATGTCGGTCGGCGGCACCTGCACGGTGCCGCCCAGCCGCCGCGCCGCCGCCACGCCGGCATCGACATCGTCGACCCCGACATAGCCCATCCAGAAGGGCGGCGCCCCCATCCTGCGGGCATTCTCGGGCAGGTCCATCAGGCCCGCCACGGGGGTCTCCTGCGCCGCGAACATGGTGTAGGTCATGCCGGGCATCGGGGCGTCCTGGGTGCTCCATCCGACGACGTCGCCATAGAAGGCCGCGGCGGCCTTCTTGTCCGTGGTCATCAGCTCGTACCAGACGAAGCGGCCGTGCGATGCGCTCATGGCGGGCTCCCTATCGGTCGTCGAGCGGCATGTCCGCGCCGGTGGGGACGTGGCGGGCGGCGCGCAACCCTTCGTCGTCCCACTTCATGCCGCTGGCCAGCACGCGGGACGCGGCGATCTCCGCGGCACGGCGCTGGGTATGGTCGGTGAGCGGCCGCTCCCGCGCCTCCCACAGGCGCAACGCCTCCTCCACCGTATGGGTCTCGTCCAGCGCCACGGCAAGCCCCAGCGCGTTCATCATGGCGCAGCCGGCCCCCTGCGCCAGGGTGGGCGGCATGGCGTGCGCGCTGTCGCCGACGATCGCCACCCGTCCGGCCGACCAGGTGGGCAGCCGGGTCGTCTCATAGGCGTCGTAGCGGCCGCGGTCGCCCAGGCGCGAGAGCGCCGGAGCGAGCTGCGGGAAGCAGTCGATCCACGGCGCCGGGTTCACCGGGATGGCGGACGCCTCCTTGTCGGCGACCGGCGCCATCATCGCCATGTAGAGATCGTTCTCGCCCGAGGGCGTGTAGAGGATGCGCAGCGTGCGCGGCCGATGGCACCAGAAATCGATGACATGATCCCACTCCCCGCCCTTGAGGCCGGTGCGGTCGGTCAGCACGCGGATGATGCCGTCCTGGTACTTCCTGCGCTCCTGGGGAATGCCCAGGGAATCGCGCACCTTGGAGCGCACGCCGTCGGCACCGATGACGATGTCCGCCTCGAGGCGCGTGCCGTCGGCGAGGTGCAGCTCCCCCTCGGGTGCCGCCCCGACCGCCTCCGAGCCGGTGACCAGCTCCGCCCCCGCCGCCCGCGCCGCCTTCACCATCGCGGCATGGAGATGCTGGCGCGTCATGGTCAGCAGGCGGTAGCGGTTGGGGCCGTTGATCGGCTCGAACGCCAGCGTCTCGCCGTCGGTCCGCGTCTCGTAGGCGGGTGCGGCGAAGGCACCGGCGCGCACGTCGGCGTAGGCGCCGAGCGCATTCAGGACCCGCAGCCCGTTGCTCCAGATGAAGATGCCCGCGCCGAACGCCCGCAGCTCGCGGTCCGCCTCGTGCACGCGCACGGTCCAGCCGCGCCGGCACAGTGCCGCCGCCGCCGCCAGCCCGGCGAACCCCGCGCCGGCGATCTCCGCATGTCTCGCTCTCGCCATCACTCCCCTGCCCTGGTCGATCCGATCCGCCGCTGCCGCAGCACGTCGATGAGCTTGCTCTCGTTCTGCAGCTCCACCCCCGCCTCGGTCAGCAGGGCGAAGACGCGCACCGCGTCGGCGCCGAGGCGAGCGTCGACGCCCATCGCGCGCGCGAGCCGCATTCCGTAGGTCGCGTCCTTGAGCCGCCACTTGCCGGAGAAGGCGATGTCGCGGTCGTGGCGGCCCTTCAGCATGAGGCCGACATGGCGGACCACCTGCGGGCTCGCCGAGCCGCCCTTGCAGAGCGCGTAGGCCACCTTCTTCATGTCGAGCCCGGCCCGCTCGGCGGTGACCAGCCCCTCGGCCAGGGCCGCGATCTGCACCGAGCCCATGAGATTGACGATCAGCTTGTAGGCGTTGCCGGCGCCGACCGGCCCGAAATGGATGATCTCCGTGGCGATCGCCGCGAAGACCGGCCGCAGCGCCTCGAGATCGGCCTTCGCCGCGCCGACGAAGAGCGTCAGGCGGCCGCCCGCCGCGGCGTCGGGCAGGCCGGTCACCGGGCTGTCGACGAAGCGCACGCCGCGGGCGGCCGCGCGGGCCGCGAGGTCGGCGACCCAGCGATGGGAAATGGTCGAGCATTCGACGGCGAACGCCTTGCGGGCGAGCGCACCGGCGAGCGCGCCGTCGCGGCCGAGCCACATCGCGCGCGAGGCGGCGTCGTCGCCGACCATGGAGAAGACGATCTCCGCACCCTCGGCCGCCGCGCGGGGCGTCACGGCGACGGTGGCGCCGAGGCGCGCGAGCGGCGCCGCGCGCCGGCCCGTCCGGTTGTAGACGGCGACCCGGTGCCCGGCGGCGACGAGGCGGGCCGCCATGCCGGCACCCATGTTGCCGAGGCCGAGAAACGCAATCGTCCGCGCCGTGCCGCCTGCGTCCTTTGCCATTAATTCCTCTGCGATTTCCGCCAGCACAATTAATTTGCTTAATGACCGGCCGGCGTCCTTTTCTGGCATGGACGGCGCCGCCCTGTCGACCCGGTGCCGGGAGGAACCATGGCATCCGAGATCGCGACCCGGGCGCTCGCCGCCTTCCCCGCGGGCATCTCCAACGGCGAGTTCGGCCTGCCGCCCGACGCCCTGATGGCGATCGAGCGCGGCGAGGGCGCGCGGCTGTGGGACAGCGCCGGCCGCGAGTATCTCGACTTCTCGATGGGCTGGGGCTCCGCCCTGGTCGGCCATGCGCGGCCGGAGGTCGTGGCGGCCGTCGTGCGCCAGGCGCCGCTCGGCGCCAACTTCGCCCATCTCAACACCGCCGTGCTGGAGCTGGCCGAGGAGATCCGCCGCGTCAGCCCGGCCGCCCGGCGGCTGCGCTTCTGTGCCTCGGGCACCGAGGCGACGATGTACTGCCAGCGCCTGGCACGCGCGGTCACCGGCAAGGCGCGCATCCTCAAGTTCGAGGGCGCCTACCACGGCGCCAACGAGGCGGGCGTCACCAGCCTGTTCCCTGCCCGCAACCTCGACTTCCCCGAGCCGGAGCTGACCAGCGCCGGCACGCCGTCGGCCGCCCATGAGCTGCTGGTCGCGCCGTGGAACGATCTCGCGAGCACCGCGGCGATCCTGCGCGCCCATGCCGGCACCCTGGCCGGCGTCATCATGGAGCCGCTGCAGCGCTGCACCCCGCCGGTGCCGGGCTTCCTGGAAGGCGTGCGCGCGCTCTGCACCGAGCTCGGGCTGGTGCTGATCTGGGACGAGGTCGTGACCGGCTTCCGGCTCGCCTATGGCGGCGCCCAGGAATACTACGGCGTCGTCCCGGACCTGGTCGCCTACGGCAAGGCGCTGGGCGGCGGCTATCCGATCGGCGCCTTCGGCGGCCGCGCCGACATCATGGAATGGGTCAGCGAGCACCGCATCGGCCGCGACGACTATGTCTGGATGGCGTCCACGCTGGGTGGCAACCCGATCTCCGCGACGGCTGCGCGCGCCACCCTCGGCGTCCTGCGGCAGCCCGGCACCTACGAGCATCTGCACGGGCTCGGCGCGCGTTTCCGCGAGATGCTGCGCGAGACGCTGGCCCGGCGCCAGGCCATCGCCCAGGTGATCGGCGACGGGCCTCTCGCCCAGGTCGTCTTCAGCGACCGCCCGGTCACCGACTACCGCTCGACCGCGCGCGCCGACAAGGCGCGCGGCCGCAGGCTGATGCTCGGCCTCTTCGCCCGCGGCGTCTTCATCAACCCGATGGGCACCAAGCTCTACCTGTCGCTGGCCCACGACCAGGCGACCTGTGCCGCCTTCTGCGACCGCCTGGACGACACGCTGGCGGAGATCGGGTAAGGGTCGAGCCGCCGCTCACCCCATGCGCAGCGCCGCGATGTCCTTGCGGTTGCCCGGCAGGCCGGCGGCAACCTGGAAGAAGGCCTTGATCGCCTTGCGCATCCATTCGCTCTTGAGGCACGCGACATAGTCGGTGCTGCCGATCGTCTCGCGCAGCGGCACGGTGCGGAAGCGTCCGGAGCCCTGCGCCTCGATCGCCCAGACGATGCCGATGCCGAGCCCGGCCGCGACCGCCTCGCACAAGGCCTCGCGGCTGCCGAGCTGCAGCACCGGGCGCGGCGTCACGCCGGCGGCGGCCAGCGCCTCGTCGACGATGCGCTGGGTCATCGAGCCTTCCTCGCGGCCGATCATCGGCTGCCCGTCGAGATCGGCCAGCGCGACGCGGGAGCGATCGGCCCAGGGATGGCCGGCGGCGACGATGACCACCGCCTCGTGGTGCCACAGCGGCATCGCATGGATCTGCGGATGGCCGGAGACGCCCGGCAGGATGGCGACGTCCGCACGGCGGTCGAGCAGCTCCTGGCGCACGAAGCGGCTGTTGCCGAGCGCCACCGACAGGGCGACGCCGGGATGGCGGGCGATGAAACGGGCGAACAGCCCCATGGCGATGTGCGGGCCGTCGACCGCCAGGCGCAGATGCCCCTCCTCCAGCGCCTGGGACACCGCCAGGGTCTCGCGGATCTGCTCCTCCAGGCCGGCCATGCGCCGCGACATCTTGAAGAGCCGGGCGCCCAGCTCGGTCAGCGTCACGGTGCGCCCCTGGCGCTGCAGCAGCTTGACGCCGTAGCGCTGCTCCAACGCCTTCACCTGGATGGTCAGGGCCGGCTGCGTCACGCCCAGGATCTCGGCGGCGCGCGAGAAGCTGCCTTCGCGCGCGACCGCGTCGAAGGCCCGGATCTGCGTGTAGATCATGGCGAACTATAAGTTTCGTTGCGATCAACGATCAAAATCTAAATTTCCCTCGTTTCCTCGCGCGCGCGAAGATCGCCGCGGGGCACCGGCGCGGGGAGCGGGATGGCGGGGGAACTGGGGCGGGCGCTCGATCTGGCGGCGGCGGCGCGGCCGCGCAGCGTCGCGGCGCTGGGCGAGCTCGTCCGCATCCCCAGCCTGACCGGCGAGGAAGGGGCGGCCCAGGCCCATCTCGCCGCCCTGCTGCGCGCGCTGGGCGCGGAGGTCGAGACCGTCGAGCCCGACGTCGCCGCAATGTTCCGCCGCTTCCCGACCGTGGCGCAGTACCCGACGCACTGGCGGCACGACCTGATCCTGCCCTACGACCGCCTGCCGACGCACGAGGCGCTGGCCGCCAGCGGGCTGGAGGACGTGCTGAACT
>JADZBA010000371.1 GCA_020852355.1 Alphaproteobacteria bacterium | reverse complement strand
GGCATCCGCCGTCAAAGCTTCAGCTCCCACGTCTCGCCGACGAGGTCGTGGCCGAAGCTGTGGTGCGCTTCGGACGCGACGAGGCGGAACCCGACGGCCTCGTAGATGCGCCGGGCGGAGACCAGAACGCTGTTGGTCCACAGCACGATCCGCCGGTAGCCGGCGCGCCGGGCGAAGCGGATGCATTCCTCGACCAGCCGGCGGCCGACGCCGAGCCCGCGGGCTTCGGGCTCCACCAGCAGCAGGCGGAGCTTCGCCACCGTGGCCGACTTGCGCACCAGCAGGACCGAGCCGACGTTGGCGCCGTCCATCTCGGCGATCCAGCAGCATTCCCCGCGGGGATCGAAGTTGCGCAGGAAGGCGGCGGCGATCTCGGCGACCAAGCCCTCGAAGGTCTGATCCCAGCCGAACTCCTCCGCATAGAGCGCGCCGTGGCGCTGCACGATCCAGCCGACGTCGCCCGGCCGATGGGGCCGCAGCAGCCAGGACGGCCGTGGGCCGGATTCGGGGTCGAGCAGGCCGCGGATGCGCTCCATGGCGGCGACCAGCGCGCGCTGTCCTCCGGCCGGCAGCCGGCCGATCAGGGCGTCGATGTCGGCGCTGGCGGCCGCGTCGAGCGGGGCGAAGGTCGCGCGGCCGAGATCGGTCAGCGACAGATGGCTTTGCCGCCGGTCGGTCGCCGACGGCTCCTTCACGATCAGGCCCCGGCGATCGAGGCCGCGGAGCACGCGGCTCACATAACCGGCGTCGAGGCCGAGGGCGCGGCAGAGCTCGGTCGCCGTCGGCCGGTCGCCGTAGTGCAGCTCGTACATCACGCGGATCTCGGTCAGCGAGAAGGGGCTGTTCAGATGCCCCTCGGACAGGACCCCGATCTTCGCGGTGTAGAAGCGGTTGAACCGGCGGACGGCGGCGACGTTCTGGTCGCGGACGGTCGGCATGAGGCTTCCCGGAATGACGCGTTCCGGATCAGCATCGGCCATTTAGTTGCCAAAAGCAAACATCTCATTGACTGATGGCGTCTAGATCTCGACCGTCACGTGGAGGGCCTCCGGCGCGTCGCGCAGCGACAGGCGGTGCCGGGACGCGACGCGGAAGCGCAGCGAAGTGAGGCCGTCGTGGCGCTGCGCTTCGCCCGTCGCGAGGCGACGCCATCGGCTCTTCAGGAGGCCGCGATTGCGCTCGGCGGTGACGTTGAGGGCGCCCGCCGGACCGAACCCCTGATGGGCATGGGGCAACGCCTCGAAGGTACCGTCGCGGTACCGGATCTCGAGCCCAGCCGCGACGCACCGCTGCCGGAGTTCGGAATCCTCGAAACCCCAGCCCCAGAACTCGTTGCTGAAGCCGTTCACCCTCTCGAAGTCGGCGTTCGGGAATGCGACCACACCACCGAAATAGAGGTCGTAGCGATGCTGGAGATGGGCGCCGTACCAAATCAGACGGGTGGGGCCGGCGACCGGCGCGTAGTCCGCGTCGACCGGGACGTAGTCGACGTCGTGGAAGCAGACCTGGGCGTATTGCTCGCTCGCCAGCGCGAATCCCACGTTGCATAACTTGCCGCGGTTGAATGGCTTGCCCGCGGCCTGCTCGATCAGATGGATGCGGAAGTCCAGCCCGGGATGGCGCTGCCGCAGATAGGCGGAGAGGCGCGGGAAGAGCGTGCGGAAGTGCGCCTCGCGGTCGCGGTAGGGGATGACGATGGCGAGCGACGTCACCGCGCCAGGCGCTTCGCCGCGTCGAGCGCGAAGTAGCTGAGGACGCCGGCGGCTCCCGCGCGCTTGAAGCCGGTCAGCGATTCCAGGATGACGCGCTCGTCGAGCCAGCCGCGGTCGACGGCGCCGCGCAGCATCGCGTACTCGCCGCTCACCTGGTAGGCGAAGGTCGGCACGCCGAAGGTCTCGTGCACCCGGCGCACGACATCGAGATAAGGCATGCCAGGCTTGACCATGACCATGTCGGCGCCCTCGGCGAGGTCGAGCGCCACCTCGCGCAGCGCCTCGTCGCCGTTGGCCGGGTCCATCTGGTAGGTCTTCTTGTCGCCCTGGCCGAGCGCGCCGCCCGAGCCGACGGCATCGCGGAATGGGCCATAGAAGCCCGACGCGTACTTCGCGGCATAGGACATGATGCGCACGCCCTCGTGGCCGGCCCCGTCCAGGGCGGCGCGGATGGCGCCGATGCGACCGTCCATCATGTCGGACGGGGCGATGATGTCGCAGCCCGCCTCGGCCTGGACCACGGCCTGCCGACTCAGCGTCACCAGCGTCTCGTCGTTGACGACGTAGCCGCCGCGCACCAGCCCGTCCTGGCCGTGGGTGGTATAGGGGTCGAGCGCCACGTCGCACAGCACGCCGACCTCCGGCACGGCCGCCTTGATGGCGCGGACGGCGCGGCAGACGAGGTTGTCGGGATTGCAGCTCTCCTCGCCGTCCGGCGTCTTGCGCTCGGCGTCGGTCTCCGGGAAGAGGGCGATGCAGGGAATGCCGAGCCGCGCCGCCTCCTCGACGGGGGCGGCGATGCGGTCGACCGACCAGCGGCGCACGCCCGGCATCGAGGCGACCTCGCGCTCGACGCCGGTGCCCTCGCAGACGAAGAGCGGCCAGATCAGGTCGTCGGCCGACAGCCGCGTCTCGGCGACCAGCCGGCGGGTCCAGGCGTCCATGCGGTTGCGCCGCATGCGGGTCGTCGGGAAGGCGCCGACGGCGCCGGGGAATCGCGGCTGCATGGTGGGTTCCTCGAAAAGGCCGCGCATCATACGGGGGGCGAGCGCGGCCGAACAATCCGCCGCTGCGCGTTGAACCGCCGCAGCCGCACCGATATCATCCGCGCCCCTTGCATCCGCCGCCATCACCACACGAGGCCCCGGCTCGCCAATGACCGACGACATCCAGATCGAGACCGTCGACGGCATCGGTCGCGTCCTCCTGAACCGTCCCAAGGCGCTGAACGCGCTGACCCTGCCGATGATCCGCGCGATGGCGCCGGCGCTCGCCCGCTGGGCCGCCGATCCCGCCGTCCGCGCCGTGGTGATCCGCGGCGCGGGGGACCGCGCCTTCTGCGCCGGCGGCGACGTGCGCGCGGTCTACGAGGCCGGCAAGAACGGCCGCGACGGCTCGATCGACCATCCGACGCGCGCCTTCTTCCGCGAGGAGTACCGCCTGAACCGGGCGATCCATCGTTTCCCCAAGCCCTATGTCGCCTTCCTCGACGGCATCACCATGGGCGGCGGAGTCGGGCTCTCGGTGCATGGTTCGCACCGGGTGGTCACCGAGAAGACCCTGTTCGCCATGCCGGAGACGGCGATCGGCCTGTTCCCCGACGTCGGCGGCAGCTGGTTCCTGCCGCGCTGCCCCGATCGCATCGGCGTCTATCTCGCCCTGACCGGCGCCCGGCTGAAGGGGCGCGACGTTCTCGACGCGGGTGCCGGGACCCATTTCGTCCCCTCGGCCGCCGTCGACGGGGTGGAGGCCGCGATCCGCGGCGGGGCGGCGATCGACGACGCGCTCGCCGCCGCGGCGGGCGATCCCGGGCCGGGCACCCTCGATGCCCATCGCGAGACGATCCGGCGCTGCTTCGCCCACGGCACGGTCGAGGAGATCCTCGATGCCCTGGGGCGGGACGGGGGCGAGTTCGCGCGCGAGGTGCGCGACGGGCTGCTGCACAAGTCGCCGACCAGCCTCGCGGTGGTGCTGGAGGAGATGAAGCGCGGCGAGGGTCTGTCAATCGAGGACGCGCTCATCATGGAGTATCGGATGGTGCAGCGCTGCATGGACGGCCATGAGTTCTTCGAGGGCATCCGTGCCGTCCTAGTCGACAAGGACCATGCGCCCCGGTGGCGTCCGGCGAAGCTGGAGGAGGTCGGCCGCGAGCTGGTCGAAAGCCACTTCGCGATGCCGCCGGAAGGCGACCTGACGTTTCCCTGAGGATACGAGCGGAGAGCATCATGGCCACGATCGGCTTCATCGGCGTCGGTAACATGGGCGGCCCGATGGCCGCCAACCTGGTCAAGGCGGGGCACGCCGTCCGCGTCTTCGACGTGATGGAGGCGAACGTCGCGCGCGCCGTGGCCGGCGGTGCGGCGAAGGCGGCCTCGGTCGCCGACGCCTGCAAGGGGGCGGCCGTCATCGTCACCATGCTGCCCGCGGGGCCGGAGGTCCGCGGCGTCTACGGCGGTGCCGGCGGGGTCATCGCCTCGGCCGCTCCCGGCACGCTGCTGATCGACGCCTCCACCATCGACGTCGATTCCGCCCGCGCCGTGGCGGCCGACGCCGCGGCGGCCGGCCTCCTGATGATCGACGCGCCGGTTTCCGGCGGCGTCGGCGGCGCCTCGGGCGGCACGCTCACCTTCATGGTCGGCGGTCCCGACGAGGGCTTCGCCCGGGCGAAGCCGATCCTGGAGGCCATGGGCAAGACCATCGTCCACGCCGGGCCGTCGGGGAACGGGCAGGCGGCGAAGATCTGCAACAACATGATTCTCGGCATCTCGATGATCGCCGTGTCCGAGGGCTTCAACCTCGCGGCCAGGCTCGGCCTCGACGCGCAGAAGCTGTTCGACATCGCCAGCAAGTCCTCGGGCCAGTGCTGGTCCATGACGACCTACTGCCCGGTGCCGGGGCCGGTCCCGACCTCACCTGCCAACCGCGACTACCAGGCGGGCTTCACCGCGGCCATGATGGCCAAGGACCTGCGGCTGGCGCAGCAGGCGGCCCAGGCGGCGGGCGCGGTGACGCCGCTGGGCGCCGCGGCCGCCCAGCTCTACGCGCTGATGGGGGCGGCCGGTCGCGGTGCCGTCGACTTCTCCGGCATCATCCGCCTGCTGGACGGGAAGTAGCCCGCGCGATGGCCGAGCGCGCCGTTCCCGCCAGGCCGGCCGCATCGCCGCGCCGGCGACGGGGCTTCGGCTTCGGCGCGCCGGGGACCTCGCCCGGCACGCTGCGCGACGACGTCGGCGGGGTCGCGCGGGTCGTCCTCAAGACCTACGACGACGCCGGCATCACGACGGTCGAGGGGCCGACGCCGGCGCTCTGCGAGGCAGCGCGCGCCAAGGGTGCGAAGACCTGGATCGACATCGCCGGCCGCCCCGACGCCGCCCTCCTGCGCGTGCTCGGCGACGCCTTCCACCTGCATTCCCTGGCCCTGGAGGACGTGCAGCGCCCGGGCGCGCAGCGGCCGAAGGCGGAGAGCTACGGCCGGACGCTGTTCGTCGTGCTGAACGACGTCGAGCGCCGGCCGGACGGGCGGCTGGAGATCGAGCAGGTCAGCCTCTTCCTCGGCGACGACTTCGTCGTCAGCGTCCACGACGCCGAGGGCGAGGACCCGTTCGAGCCGGTGCGCCGGCGCCTCGATTCCGACGCCAATCCGATGCGCAAGCGCGGTTCGGACTATCTCTTCTATGCGCTGGTCGACGTCGTCGTCGACCGCAAGTTCCCGTTCCTCGAGGACTTCGGCGACCGGCTGGAGATGCTGGAGACGGAGATGCTGGCCGACGCGACGCGGGACTCGGTGGTGCACATCCAGGAGGCGCGCCGCGCCCTCCACGTGCTGCGCCGCGCCATCTGGCCGGAGCGTGACGTCGTCAATGCCCTGGTGCGTGACGACGACCCGCTGATCGGCGCGGAGACGCGCATCTTCCTGCGCGACTGCTACGACCACGCCGCCCAGATCATCGAGATCCTGGAGACCTACCGCGAGACGGCGTCGAGCCTGATGGACATCTACGTCTCGTCGATCTCCAACCGGCTCAACGACATCATGCGGGTGCTGACGGTGATCGCGACGATCTTCATGCCGCTGTCGTTCATCGCCAGCGTCTACGGCATGAATTTCGAGCACATGCCGGAGCTCAAATGGTACTGGGCCTATCCGGCGATCTGGGTCGTCTTCGTCGCGGTCGCCGGCGCGATGCTCGTCTGGTTCCGTCGGCGCCGCTTCCTGTGAGCCGGTGGACGCCGCGGTCCTCTTCGCCGCCTGGCTCGGCGGCGCCATCGTCGTCCTGACCCCGGGCCCGGCGGTCCTCGCGCTGATCGCCATCGGCGCGGCGCAGGGGCGGCGGGCCGGAGCCGCCTTCATCGTCGGCCATCTCGCGGGGGACCTCTGGTGGTCGGTGCTGGCGCTCGCCGCCATGGTCGGGGCGCAGTCCCTGGCGCCGCGGCTGTTCCAGGGCCTGGCGCTGGTCTGCGCCGCCTATCTGCTGTGGCTCGGCATCGCGGCGATGCGCGCGCGCGCCGATCGCGGCGGGCAGACCATCCCCATCGCCCGCCATCCGCTGCGTCGCGGCCTGCTGTTCGGGATGATCAACCCGAAGAGCTATCCGGTGACGCTCTCGGTCTATACCGCGCTGCTCGGGCACGACGTCGCCGCGCTGACCTGGAGCAACGCCCCGCTGCTGCTGGCGGCATGCTTCGCCGGCTTCCTCGCGGCCGACGCGATCCTGGTATGGCTGGTCGGCATCCCGCCGGTGCGCTGGCTGTACCGCCGCCACGAGCTGTGGGTCGTGCGCGGCACCGGTGCGATGTTCGTGTTCTTCGCGCTGACCACGGCCTGGCAGGCGCTGGGCGCGTAGGCGCCCGGCGCTCTGCGTCGGGCGCTCAGTTCGCGAATGCGGCGATGCCCGTCTGCGCCCGGCCGAGGATGAGGGCGTGGACGTCGTGGGTGCCCTCGTAGGTGTTGACCGTCTCCAGGTTCATCACGTGGCGGATGACGTGGAACTCGTCGACGATGCCGTTGCCGCCGTGCATGTCGCGGGCGGTGCGGGCGATGTCGAGGGACTTGCCGCAGGAGTTGCGCTTGATCAGCGAGATCATCTCCGGCGTCGCCTTGCCCTCGTCCTTCAGGCGGCCGACGCGCAGGCAGGCCTGCAGGCCGAGCGCGATCTCCGTCTGCATGTCCGCCAGCTTCGTCTGGATGAGCTGGTTGGCGGCGAGCGGCCGGCCGAACTGCTTGCGGTCGAGCGTGTAGCGACGCGCCGTCTGGTAGCAGTCCTCGGCCGCGCCGAGCGCGCCCCAGGCGATGCCGTAGCGGGCGTTGTTGAGGCAACCGAAGGGACCCTTGAGGCCTTCGACGTTGGGCATCCAGTTCTCGTCGGGCACGAACACCTCGTCCATGACGATCTCGCCGGTGGGCGACGCGCGCAGGCTGAACTTG
>JADZBA010000370.1 GCA_020852355.1 Alphaproteobacteria bacterium | reverse complement strand
GCGCTGCTGGCGGTGAACCTCACCGGCTACCTGCTGTGCGCCCAGGCGGCGAGGCCGGGGATGCTGGCGCGCGGCGGCGGCGCCATCGTGCACATCGCCTCGATCGCGGCCACCAACCCGCAGCCGCGCAGCGGCGCCTACAGCCCGGCCAAGGCCGGGGCCGCGATGCTGTCCCGGCAGATCGCCCTGGAGTGGGGCGGCGACGGCATCCGCAGCAACGTCGTCAGCCCGGGCCTGGTCCGCACCCCGATGTCGGAGGCCTTCTATCGGACGCCGGGCGTCGCCGAGCGCCGTGCCGCCCTGGTGCCGGGCCGGCGCATCGGCACGCCGCAGGACATCGCCGACGCGGTCATGTTCCTCACCGGGTCGCGCTCCACCTATATCAACGGCGCGGAGATCCTGGTCGATGGCGGGCTCGACCAGGTGATGATGGACCTGGTGCCGCGCCCTGGCTTCTGACGCCGCTATTCCGGGCGGACGGTGACGGCGACCGCGCAGGCGTCGCCGTCGGGCCGGGATTCCCAGGCACAGAGCGCGCCGCCCTGGCGCAGGCTGCCGGCGCCCAGGCAGTCCGGCGGGATCAGCGGCTCCGGCGCGGGACGCGCACGCAGCGTCGCCTCGCATCGCCCGCCCGGCCATTCGAGCGCTATGCGGAAACTGCGATAGGCGCCGGGCGCCGCGGCGAGGGCCGCGGTGCGCGCGACCGAGCCGTCCGGCGGCAGCCGATCCCAGTGCCCGCCGTCCATCCCGACGGTCATCGGCACGGCGATCCCATTGCCGAACGTGACGGTCACCGCGACATCCTGCGCCTGCGCCTGCGCCGGAGCGCCGGCGAGGCAGGCCGACAGGGCACCGACGGCGAGTGCCGCCGCAGAGGGGAAGCTTCGCGAGCACACCATACGCAGTCGTCCCCTCACGATCGTCGCTTCCAGGACCGGCGCGGCCCCGTGTCAGAGTAGCAGGAACATCTCGGCGGTGATCGTCGGCGGTCCCGTTCGCGAATGCCATGACGTTGCGGCCGCCGAGACAGGCTGCCGCGCCAGAAGGAGGAGGCCACCATGCTGTTCATGGTCATCGAACGGTTCCGCGACGACGACATGGTGCCGGTCTATCGCCGGGTGCGCGAGAGCGGACGGATGCTCCCGGAGGGGCTGGAGTATGTCGACAGCTGGGTCGAGGCGGGCTTCGGCCGCTGCTTCCAGCTCATGCGGTGCGACGACCCTCGCCTCCTCCAGGAATGGGTGCTGGGCTGGCGCGGCACCGGGGTGACGTTCGAGATCGTGCCGGTGGTGCCCAGCCGCGAGACGCGCGCCGTGGTCGACGCCCACCTCGACCGTCCGTCGGGGTGACCGCGACCGCCCCCGGGTTGACAGCGCTTTCGCACTATCATAGTTAACTCATCAGTAAGATATATAACAGCGCGGCGGAGGGTCGCGCCGATGCGCAAGCGGACGGACGAGGAGAGAGCCCATGAAGGCCGAAGCGCAAGCGGAGCATCGCTGGCTGCAGCAGCTCGTGGGCGAATGGACCTACGAATCGGAGTGCGTCATGGCCCCCGGCCAGCCGCCGGGCAGGTTCGCCGGCACCGAGCGGGCGCGGATGGTGGGCGACCTCTGGCTGGTGGCCGAGGGCGAGGGTGAGATGCCGGGCGGCGGCACCGGCCGCATGGTCGTCACCCTCGACACCGAGGGGCCGTGCTTCGCGGGCGACGGCAAGATCGGGCGGTTCCAGGACATCATCGAGATCCGCGATACCGGCCACCGGATCCTGACGTCGCGCGCGCTCGGCGACGACGGTGCCTGGACCCCGTTCATGACGGCGCACTACCGCCGCCGGGCGTAGCGCGCGGCGCAAGCCGGTGCCCGTCGGGGACCCCTGGCCCGCGGTGATGGACGGGCCCTTCACCGAGACGAAGGAGCTGCTCGCCGGCCTCGGGACGGTCGTGGCGCCGGCGACGCCGGCGCGCGACCGACCCGCCGACCGCGCGCCGCCGCGCGGCGCCAGCGTCACCATCCTGGATCGCCGGCGCCACGTCCCTCCGACGGCGGCGGTGCCGGCGCACCGGCGCGCCGGCTGAAGCGCGGGTCCCGGCCCTCAGACCTTGAAGATCTCGGTGTATTTCCGCCGGATCTCCTCCAGCTGCGCCAGGAGCTGCTCGGGGTCGGCGCGCCACAGCTTGATCTGCCCGATCGGGCGCCGGCCCGCCTTCTCGGTGATCTGCGGGTGGAAGGAGCGGGTGTTGCCGACGTCGATCAGCATCTGCTGGACCTCCCGCGTATAGAGGAAGGCCCGGAACAGGCGGCCGGCATTGGGATGCGGCGCCTTGTCGAGCACCCCGGTCGGGATCGGGACGAGCGGGCAGCCCTCCACCGGATAGATCGCCTCCAGCGGGCTGCCCTTCTCCTGCAGGTCGAACAGCACGTAGTCGGTGCCCTCGACCATCACCGGCCGTTCGCCCAGCGCCAGCTTCTTCGGCGGCTCGGTCGCCGACTGGACCTGCAGGACCCGCTGCTTCGCCAGCTCCTCCAGGTACTTCCAGCCGAACTCGCGGACCAGCAGGAAGGTCTGGGTCGCGACCGTGCCGCTGTAGCCGGGATGCGCCTTGATGAGGCGGCCGCGCCATCTCGGGTCGAGCAGGTCGGCATATCCCCTGGGCGCGGCGTCGGGCGGCACCAGCCTGGTATTGTGCCCCATGATCGCCATCGAGGCGCGGAAGGTCGCGTACATGCCGTCGGGGTCGCGCTCGCTCTGCGGCCAGAAGCGGGCGACGTCGTCGGGCACGTGCCTCGCCAGCCAGCCCCGCTGCTTCCACACCAGGAAGTGCGCGACGTCGGAGGAGTCGACGACGTCGACGTTGTGGATGCCGCGCGAATATTCCTGGTCCAGGCGCTGGAAGATGCGCTCGGCGCCGATGCGCTCGCCCTGGAAGCGGATGCCGGGATACTTCGCCTCGAACGCCTTGCCGATCTTCTGCACCAGCGCGATGTCGCCGGCGCTGAGATAGGCGACGGTGCCCTCCCTGGTCGCCTCCGCCACGAGATCGGGCGACGCGATCGACGGCAGGGCGCCGGCCGCCGCGGCGCCGCCGGCGGCGAGCACGCCCGCGAGCACGTCGCGGCGGGACATGGAATGCGCCATCGCTTCCCTCCTTCTCCGGTTGGTCATCCGCGCGAGGCGGTGGCGCCGGGCATCCGGTTGGCCAGCGCCACGACGCCGAAGGTGATGAGCAGCATGGTGAGGCCGATGACCGAGATGGCGCCGAGGTCGCCGCTCTCGTTGAGGTCGTAGATGACGACGGACAGCACCTTGGTGTTGGCCGTGAACAGCAGGATCGCCGCCGACAGCTCGCGCATCGTGCCGATGAAGATGAAGCACCAGGACGCGACCACGCCCGAGCGCAGCAGCGGGGCGGTGATGTGCGCCAGCGCCTGCAGGCGGGTCGCGCCGAGGATGCGGCTCGCCTCCTCCAGCTCGGGATGGATGCTGTGGAAGGCCGCCTGGAGCTGCTGATAGGCGCCCGGCAGCTCGATCGTGAGGTACGCCATCAGCAGGATCCACAGGGTGCCGTAGAGCACCAGCGGCGGCTGCGTGTAGGCGAGGAAGAGGCCGACGCCGAGCACGATGCCGGGAATGGCGATCGGCGCGGTCGCGAGGAAGCCGAGGAAGCGGCTGCCGCGCATGGTGCGCCGCGCCGCGAGGTAGCCGACGACCAGCGCCAGCACGGTGCCGATGGTAGCGGCGAGCACGCACAGCAGGAAGGTGTTGCGCATGGCGAGCCGCGTCGCCGAGAAGTCGAGGAAGACGAAGCGGAAGTTGTGCAGCGTCACGGTCTCCAGGGTCAGCGCGTCGGAGACGGTGCGCACCAGCGCCGCCTTCACCAGCGCCGCGTAGGGCAGGAACACCGGGCAGCACAGCACCAGCAGGCAGAGGGCCAGCGCCGGCACCTTCAGCGGGCCGAGCCGGATGCGCCTGGGATCGCTGTTCTTGGCGCCGACCACCGTGTAGCCGCGCCGCCCGAGGATCCAGCTCTGGGCGCGCAGCAGGGTGACGGTGATGAGCAGCAGCGGCAGGGCGGCGGCGGCGGCCAGCCCCGGCTTCGGCGGGTACTGGAAGAACGTCCACAGCTTGGTCGTCAGCGTGTGGAAGCCGGCCGGCATGGCGAGGATCGCCGGCGTGCCGAACAGCGTCATCGACTGCAGGAAGGCGACGAGCGAGCCCGCCAGGATCGCCGGCATGACCAGGGGGATGGTGATGCGCCGGGCGGTGTGGGCGTTGCGCGCGCCGAGGATCGCCGAGGCGTCCTCGAGATCCCCGGGGATGCGGTCGAGCGCGTTCGCCACCAGCACGAAGACGTAAGGAAAGGTGTAGCAGCCGATGACGAAGATCACGCCCGGCAGGGTGTAGATGTCGACGAGATGCTCGTAGGGATCGGCCGCCGTCAGCCACCGGTACCACTGGTTGATCATGCCGCTGTTGGGCGCCGCCAGGATCTCCCAGGCGATGGCGCCGAGGAAGGGCGGGGTCACGAACGAGGCGGTCACCAGGGTGCGCACGAACCGCCGCGCGGGCATGTCGGTGCGCGCGACCAGCCAGCCCATGGGGGCGGCGACGAGGCAGCAGCCGACGCCGACCGCGGTCGCGATCGTCATCGTCGTGACGAACGGGTCGACCATCGTCGGGTCGGTCAGGAGCTGGGCGAAGTTGGCGAGCGACGGCGCGCCCGTCCTGTCGGTGAAGGCGTAGAAGAGGAGCCATCCCAGCGGCATGCCGATGAGCAGGCAGAGAAAGACCGCGAGGCCGATGAAGATCGGCCAGGACGGGTCGACGCGGCGGCGCAGCCGCATCGAGGCCGCCGCCGCGTCGACCGCGATCACGTCCGGAAATACCGGGTGTATTGCTGCTTGATCGCCTCGACCTGCTCCTCGACCGCCTTGGCGTCCTCCTTCATCAGCCTGATCTCGCGGATCGGCCGCCGTCCCGCCTTCTCCTTGGTCAGGGGATGGAGCGAGCGCAGCCCGCCGACGTCGACCAGCGCCTGCTGCGCCTCGGCCGAGAACAGGTAGCTCTGGAACAGCCGCGCGGCGTTGGGGTGCGGCGCGTCGACGAAGATGCCGGACGGCCCCGCGACGAAGGGCGTCCCCTCGACCGGGTAGACCACCTCGACCGGGCTGCCGGCTTCCTTCAGCAGCAGCAGCGTGTATTCCGCGCCGTCGGCCATGACGGGGCGCTCGCCGATCGCGATCTTCTTCGGCGGGTCGGTCGCCGACTGCACCTGCATGACGCGCTGCTTCGCCAGCTGCTCGAAATACTGCCAGCCGAGGTCGCGCGCCGTCTGGAAGGTGGCGGTCAGGATGGTGCCGCTGTAGCCCGGATGGGCCTTGACGATCCTGCCGGTCCAGCGCGGGTCGAGCAGGTCGGCGAAGCCCTTCGGCGCGTCCTCGGGCTTCACCAGCCTGGTGTTGTAGCCGATGACGCTGAGGCTCGCGCGCCACGTCGCGAACATGCCGTCGGGGTCCTTGTGCTCGGCCGCGTAGTGGCGGGCGACGTCCTCGGGCACGTAGGGCGCCAGCCACCCGTCGCGCTTCCAGATGATGAAGTGGGCGGCGTCCGAGCTGTTGACGATGTCGGCGACGCGGATGTTGCTGCCGCGTTCCTGCGCCAGGCGCTGGAAGATGCGCTCGGCGCCGGAGCGCTCGACCTGCACCGGCACGCCCGGATACTTCGCCTCGAACGCCCGGGCGATGCGCTCGCCGACCTGCAGGTCGACCGACGTGTACCAGACGACCTTGGCCTCCTTGCGCGCCGCCGCGAGCAGCTCGGGCGAGATTGCGGCCGGTGCCGGCGCGTCGGCGGCGACGCCGGGTCGGGCGGCGGCGAGCAGCGCGCCCGCGCCGATACCGAGGAACGTCCTTCTGCGCATCGTCTCCTCCATGGGTTTCCTCGCTGCTTCTTCAGTCGGCCAGGGCGCGGCAATGCTCGGGCGGCAGGCGCAGCCAGACGTCGGCGCCCGGCGCGATCGCCTGGCCGCCCGGCGTCACCGCGCGGAGCTGCGTGCCGCCCGGCAGCTCCACCAGGTAGTCGCGCACGGCGCCGAGGAACGCCTGGCGCACGACCCGGCCGCGGGCCACGTTCTCGTCCCCGGCCGGCGCGTCGGTCGTGAGGGCGACGTCGTGCAGGCGGATCGACACCGACGTCTCGCCCGAGGGCGACAGCGCGCCCTGGCCGCAGCGCAGGGTCAGCCCGCCGGCGGCGATGCGGGCGTCCCCGAGATTGCGGCCGCGCAGGATGTTGGTGCCGCCGATGAAGCGGGCCACGAACTCCGTGCGCGGGTGATGGTAGATGTCCTCCGGGCTCCCCGCCTGCTCGATGCGACCGCCCTTCATGACGACGATGGTGTCGGCCGTGGTCATCGCCTCGGCCTGGTCGTGGGTGACGTAGACCGTGGTGTAGCGATAGGCGTCGTGCAGGCGGCGCAGCTCGAAGCGCATCTCCTCGCGCAGCGCCGCATCCAGGTTGGACAACGGCTCGTCGAGCAGCAGCGTCTCCGGCTCGACGACCAGGGCGCGGGCGAGCGCCACGCGCTGCTGCTGGCCGCCCGAGAGCTCGCCCGGGTAGCGGCCCGCGAAGGCGGTGAGCCTGGTCACGTCGAGGATGGCGCCGACCTTGCGCCGGATCGTCTCGCCGTCGAGCTTGCGCAGCTTCAGCCCGTAGGCGACGTTCTCGGCGATCGTCATGTGCGGCCAGAGCGCATAGCTCTGGAAGATCATCGACATGTTGCGCTGCTCTGGCGGCAGCGCGCGGCCGGGCGCGGAGAGCAGGCGGTCGCCGACGGTGATGGTGCCGGCGGTCGGCTCGATGAACCCGGCGATCAGGCGCAGCGTCGTCGTCTTGCCGCAACCCGACGGCCCGAGCAGGCACACGAGATGGCCGTGCGCGATCGCCAGGTCGACGCGATCGACGACCGGACCGCCGTCATAGCTCTTGGTCAGCCCGTCCAGCACCACGGAAGCCATCAGGCGCGTATCTCCCCATGCCGGGTGGCCGCGTTGTTTCGCGAGCTCTTCCCGAT
>JADZBA010000369.1 GCA_020852355.1 Alphaproteobacteria bacterium | reverse complement strand
GCCGGTGCGCTGAACCGGCGAGCCGCGCCGTGCGACCGAGAAGGCAACGAGAGTCGCACAGGGAGAGCTCCATGGTCGACAAAGCAACGGCGTCCGAGAACGTCGTTCCGCCGACGGGAAACGCCTTCCTCGACACGCTGATCATCGGTCACAAGTGGAACGACGACCACCCCGTCACCTTCTACTTCGACAACGGCACCGCGCCGGAGGATGTCTGGCTGGACGGGGCGAAGGACGCCGTCCGCAACGCCCTGTCGACCTACGAGACCTACATCGCTCTCGAGTTCGACGAGGTCGACAATCAGGCGGACGCGAACTTCGTCCTGCGGATGAACTCGCTGGACGAGATCGGCGCGACCGCGCGATTCGGCTATCCCGACGAGAGCGACGACCAGGCGGTCGGCCAGTTCCCCTTCGACTGGTCGCGCTGGACGCCCTGGCACCTGGAGGTCGGCGGCTACGCCTTCGAGACGGTGGTGCATGAGCTCGGGCACGGCCTCGGCCTGGGCCATCCGTTCGAGGAGGGTGGCCTCAACGGACAGACCTTCCCCGGCGCGACCGATTCCGGCGAGGTCGGCGACGACGGCCAGAACAATGCCGTCTACACCGTCATGTCCTACCTGGACCATTCGCAGTTCTGGGCGCCGACGCCGCCCACCTCGGATCTGGGCTGGGGCTACATCGCCTCGCCGATGGGGCTCGACATCGCCGCCCTGCAGCACATCTACGGGGCCAATCCGAGCAGCAACGCCGGCAACTCCACCTACACCCTGCCGACCGTCGACGGCGACGGGACCTACTGGAAGGCGATCTGGGACACCGGCGGCTCCGACATCATCCGCCACACCGGCTCGGCGCCGGCGACGATCGACCTGCGGGCGGCGCCGCTGGTCGGCCCCAATGCCGGCGGCTACCTGTCGCGCGTGGACGGCATCGCCGGCGGCTTCACGATCGCCAACGGCGTGACCATCGAATATGCCGAGGGCGGCAGCGGCGACGACATCATCATCGGCAACGGCGCCGGCAACGAGATCGCGGGGCGCGGCGGCAACGACGCGATCTCCGGGCTCGGCGGCGACGACCTGATCGACGGCGGCGCCGGCAACGACTCCCTGAACGGCGGCGGCGGCGAAGACACGATGGTCGGCGGCAGCGGCAACGACCAGTTCCTGGTCGATTCCGCGCAGGACGAGTTCCACGAGGCGGCGGGCGGCGGCACCGATACGGTGATCACCACGATCACCTACACGCTCGGCGCCAATTTCGAGAACCTGCAGCTCGCCGAGTCGAACCTCGACGGCATCGACGGCTATGGCAACGCGGCCGCCAACCAGGTCATCGGCAACGGCGACGCCAACGTCCTGGAAGGCCGCGGCGGCGACGACTTCCTCAATGGCGGCGCCGGCCGCGATGTCCTCGACGGCGGCACCGGCAAGGACACGCTGCTCGGCGGCACCGGCGACGACATCCTGGACGGCGGCGCCGACGAGGGCGCGATCGTGCTGGCCGCGGCGGCCGGCGGCGGGGACACGCGCGCCGGCATCACCGCGCCCGACCCCGATCGCGGCATCGCCGACGTCCTGACCGACCAACGCACGTCGCGGCCGTCGGGCGGCTACGACGACGAGCTCCATGGCGGCCAGGGCCAGGACACGCTGACCGGCCGCGGCGGCGACGACGTGCTGCATGGCGATGGCGGCGACGACCGCCTGCTCGGCGGCAATGGCGCCGACTGGCTCGACGGCGGCAGCGGCCGCGACGTCATGACCGGCGATGCCGACAACGACATCTATGTCGTGGATTCGCCGTTCGATACCGTCATCGAAGGTCCCGGCCAGGGCATCGACGGCGTGTTCAGCTCGGTCGGCTACGCGCTCGGCGCCGATGTCGAGAACCTCGCGCTGACCGGCGGTCCCGCCAATCACATCAGCGGCACCGGCAACGGCCTCGCCAACTGGATCGTCGGCAACGACGGCAGCAACGTCATCGACGGGCTGGGCAAGGACGACCTGCTCGCCGGGATGGGCGGCAACGACTTCCTCGACGGCGGCACCGGCGCCGATACGGTCTTCGGCGGCGAGGGCGACGACGTCCTCGACGGCGGCGACGACGCCGTCATCGTCCTGGAGGGCGATCTGCCGGCGCTCGGCGCCGGGTCGGGCGATTCGCTGCTCGGCGGCAACGGTGACGACATCCTCTACGGGCGCGGCGGCAACGACGCGCTGCAGGGCGATGCCGGCGACGACGAGCTGTACGGCGAGAGCGGATCGGACACCGCGGCCGGCGGCCAAGGCGACGACACCGCCGTGGGCGGGGCCGGCGCCGACTCCCTGCTGGGCGAGGAAGGCGACGACAGCCTGTCCGGCGGCGGCGGCAACGACCGGCTGAACGGCGGCGTCGGCGCCGATACCATGAACGGCGGGGCCGGAAACGACATGATGATCGGCGGCGCCGGCGACGACGTGTTCGTCGTGGACGCCGCCGGCGACACCGTCCTCGAGGGCCTGGCGCTCGGTACGGACGGCGTATTCAGCGCGATCTCCTACACTCTCGCCGCGAATGTCGAGAACCTGATGCTGGTCGCTTCGGCCATCCCCGACATCGATGCGACCGGCAACGAGCTGGCCAATCTCATCATCGGCAACGGCGACGCGAATGCGATCGCGGGCCTCGCCGGCGACGATCTTCTGGCCGGGGTCGGCGGCGACGACGCGCTCGCGGGCGGCATGGGCCTGGATACGCTGCAGGGTGGTGGCGGCGACGACCTGCTGGCGGGCGGCGACGACGCCGATCGCTTCGAGTTCTCCGGCGACTTCGGTGCCGACGCGATCGCGGACTTCGACCCGGGGAAGGGCGATCGGCTGCGGATATCCGGCTTCGGCGCCGGGCTCGACGACTTCGCCGAGCTGAAGGCCTACGTCACCGACGACGGGACGGACACCACGATCGATCTGTCCGCCCTCGGAGGCGGGACCATCCTGCTCGCGAGCTTCGTCGGCCTGCAGGCTCTCGACGTCGAGCTGTTCGCCTGAGGCCGATCGCCCCGGAGGCCGGTCGTCACCGGGTCCCCTTGCGGCGCGGCGATGCCGGCGCGGCGAGGCAGCGGCCGAAGTCGCGCCCGGGCTGGCGCACCCAGCGATGGCAGGCGGGTGCGCCGGCCGGCCGCGGCCGGTAGGACATCCGTTCCACGCCCGCCCCGGTGAAGCGCCACTGGCCGGCGGTGCGGACATGGCCGCCGAAATAGGCACTGAAGGTCGGGCGCGTCAGTCGCTCGGGCAGCTTGCCGCCGGTGGCGACGAGATACTCGGGCCGGTACTCGAAGTGGAACGTGTCGAAGCGGTTCCAGCGGCCGCCCCAGACGAAGCCCCGCCGCTCGAAGGCCGCGACGATCGCCATCGGCAGGCGGTTGCGCCGGACCGGCTCGCCGTTCGCATCGGCGGCGGCGGTCAGCCAGTACCCGTCATGCGTGGGATTGAGATCGATGGCGATGCCGAAGCCGTGCAGCGACAGCCGGTCGGTCAACGCGATGTTGCGGCAGTTGTAGGTGCCGCCCAGGGCGCGACGCGCCGCCGCGACGTCGTCCGGCAGCCGGTCGAGTTCGTCGGAGATGCGCTGCATGATCGCAGCGACGCCGTTCGCGGCTGCGGCGCGGACCTCGTCGCCACCATCGGGGGCGGCGCGGTTCCAGCGCAACGTGGCGAGGCGGGCGGTCATGTCGCCGGTCCGGCAGTCGCCGTAAATCTTCAGGTAGATCGGCTCGTAGTCGATGGCCGAGATCGCCTCGGTCGCGGCCGTGGCGGGGTCGTCCGCCGGCCGGTATGGGCGCAGCGGTCGGCCGTGACGGTCGAGGCCGAGCCGCGCGAGAGGCATCTTCGTGCCGTCGAGCCAGTAGAGGACGCCCTTCTCGACCCGGTCGAGATGGTCGGGATAGGCGGCGATGAAGGCGAACACGCCCTGCGGCCGCGCCGCCGCTGCCGCCGCGCGCCCTTCCTCGGCGGGCGCGGGAGCCGTGACGAGGATGGCCAATGCCGCGGCGCCCGCAACGGCGGCGGTTCTCCGCGGGCGCGTGCCGGCCCGCGATCGGTACTCGTGGCGATCGCGGGCCGCGTGTGCGGACATGTCCCTGGGCACCATCGGCTGGACCGACAACGCCAGTGACGGCGCGGACGATCCCCGCCGTGAGGCACGCGGCGGCGCTCAGCCCAGTCCGGGATATGGCGGGCGCTTCAGCGCACGGGCGAGATGGGCGGCGTTCGCGGCGAGCATCCGGGTCGTCTCGACCGTCGCGCGATGCGGCTTGCGCGGATTCTTGTCGCCTTTCGACCCCATTGCGGCTCCCACCCGGTAGGTTGAGGGCCAGCGCGGTCGGGGCCATGGTGGTCAGTGATGGGCATGGTGCTGCTGGGCGTTCCGCTTGCGCGTCGCCGCGGCCTTCCTCGCCGAGGCGGAGCGGTCCGCGGCGGAACGTGACGCGGCGGCCCTGCCGCCCGCCTTGCCGCCCTTGTGCGCTGCGGGGTGGCCGGTCTGCTTCCCACGGCCGGAACCGCCCGGGCGCTTGCCGCCGCCGTCGTCCTTGTTGACGGTGGCCCACGCCCGCCGCTCGGCCTCCTTCTCAGGAACGCCGCGCTTTTCGTAACCCTCGGCGATATGGTCGGCCTTGCGCTCCTGCTTGCCGGTGTATTTCGACTTCTCTCCGCGTGGCATGGCGGTGCTCCATGGTTCCTGTGCATCAAACCAGGGAACCCGGGCCGGGTTCCGGTTCCTACGCCGTGGCCTCATCCGGTGCGCCCGCCTCTTCGACCCGCGCGTGGCAATCGGGACAGATACCGTGACTGACGATCATGTCGGCCGGTCCGCCCCGGCGGTAGTAGTCCTCGGGCTCGATCCAGCGTCGCCCGTGGCGCGGCGGCCCGATCGGCCATGCCACGCGATGGCAGAAGTCGCACAGGCTGACGAGCCGCTCGTCGGAGTAGGGTTTGCGTGCGCCGAGGCGTAGCTCCGGCAGGAACAGGCTCATCTCCGGCCGTACGCGCGCCAGCTTCACCTGCGACTGGTAGAGCAGCGCGACCAGCGCCCCGCCGGCCTCCACCGGGGAAATCGACAGCCGCATCTCCCGCCGCAGCGCCGGCGCGTCGCAGCGGTAGTCGAAGGTCACGTTGGGCCGCCGCCGCGTGCGTACCGCCTCGTGGAGCCGGCGGTAGACGTCGCGGACTTCCGTGCCCTCGATCATCTCAAACAGCGATCGCCCGACCACCTGACGCGGCTCCAGCGCCGGCGCGCCGTTGGCCTCGGCGAACGGTGTCCAGGTGCGTCCGCCGACCGCCAGCAGCGTGCCGTCGGGCGCCACCAGATAGGCGACGCCGTCCAGCGCGTCGAGGACGGCCTGGGCGGTGATGGACCCGATCTCGATCCGGGGAGTGCTCGACATCCGGCCGTCGCTCCTCTCCTCTGCGCGCACACGATGCGGCCGTGCCCGGATCCGCCCATTGCGCTGGATCAAGACGGCGGCGCGTGCCGGTATCCGTCGCATTCTCCGATGGAAGCGACCGGCCGGCGTCCGGTACCATCGTCGATCCTCGAACGACGGGCCGGGCAACCGATGGCACGCAGGGCCGGAAGCGCCGATCTGCCGCTGCATGGCGGGCACGTGCCGAGATGGCTGGCCGACCGGATGACGCGCCTGGGCGCGGTCGTGAGCGAGGCGATCGTCCATCACTACGGCCGCGACGAGCTGCTCCGCCGGCTGGCCCACCCCTTCTGGTTCCAGTCGTTCGGCGCCGTCATGGGGATGGACTGGCATTCCTCGGGGATCACCACGAGCGTCCTGGGGGCGCTGAAGCGCGGCCTCGCGCCGCTGGCCGGCGAGCTCGGCATCCATGTCTGCGGCGGCCGCGGCCGGCACTCGCGCCGCACGCCCGACGAGCTGCTGGCGGTGGGCGAGCGTACCGGGCTCGACGGCGCGGCCCTGGCCGGCGCCAGCCGCCTCGTCGCCAAGGTCGACAGCACGGCCGTGCAGGACGGCTTCGACCTCTACCTCCACGGCTTCGTCGTCACCGACGACGGCAGGTGGGCGGTCATCCAGCAGGGCATGAGCGACGAGCGGCGGCAGGCGCGCCGCTACCACTGGCTCTCGGAAGGCCTGGAGAGCTTCGTCGACGTGCCGCACGCCGCGATCGACGGCGTCGCTCAGGGAAAGATCGTCAACCTCACCGACCGCCGCGCCGCGGCCTCGCGCCGCGGCCAGCTCGACCTGCTGCAGTCGCTGGGACCGGACGGGATCGCGCGCGAGCTCGCGGTCCTGGACCGGGGCGGGAGCGACGGGCCGGCCGACGCCGCGCGGCAGCCTCTCCTGCCGCACCTGGTCATGCCCGCGCATCACGACGTCCGTCCCGGCGACGTCATGGCGCGGCGGCTGCACGCGACACTGGCGGCGGCCGCCGACCGCGGCCCGGAGGACTTCGCGCAGCTGCTGCTGGTGCCCGGCGTCGGCGCCCGCACCGTGCGGGCGCTGGCGCTGGTCGCCGAGGTCGTCCACGGCGCGCCCTGCCGCTTCGCCGATCCGGCGCGCTTCTCGTTCGCCCATGGCGGCAAGGACCGGCATCCGTTCCCGGTGCCGCTTCTCGTCTACGACCGGACCATCGCCGTGCTCAAGTCGGCGGTGCGGCGCGCGAAGCTCGGCAGCGAGGAGGAGCTGGCGGCCCTGCAGCGGCTCGACGCCCAGGCCCGCCGCATCGAGCGGCAGGCGACCGGCCCGTCCGTCGACGCGGTGATCGCGCGCGAGCGGCGGCTCTCGCCGTCCTACGGCGGGCGCAGCGTCTTCGGCTGGGAGCCGGCCGAGGCGCCGGACGCGGCGGTCAGGCCCGCGGGGGCGGCCGGAAGTCCTGGTCGCGGATGGCGGGAACGGTGAAGAAGGGCAGGATCGCAACCATCACGTTGGCGGCGGCGAACGCCATCACCCAGTCGTAGCTGCCGGTCCAGTCGTGCAGCAGGCCGCCGGCCCACGAGCCGAGCGCCGAGCCGAGGCCGGTGCCGATGGTGATCGCGCCGAAGATCGTCGCCGCCTGCGGCCCGGTGAAGAGGCGTAGCGCGATCGTCGACAGCAGCGGTCCGCGCGACCCCAGCATGCCGCCGAAGCAGGCGACGAAACCGCCCAGCAGCCACGGGCTGGGATAGTGGCCGAGCAGCCAGAGCAGCAGGATCCCGAGGAGCGAGACGCCGTAGCTGAGGAGCACGGACGGCCGCCGGCCGATCAGCCCGTCGAGCCAGCCGACCAGCACCATGCCCACCGGCAGCAGCATGCCGCTGAAACCCCAGGCGGCGGCCGCGTCGATGGGCCGGAAGCCGATGGCGACGAGGTAGGCGACGACCTGGACGACGATCGCGAACATCGCCACGCTGGTGAAGAAGTAGACGGCGAACAGGCCCCAGAAGCCGGAATGGCGCATGGCCGCGAGCAGGCCGTGGGAATGGCTCTCCGGGAGGCCGGCGCGGTCGCTGCGCGCCAGGTCGGGCCTTCCCGCCGCCAGTCGCGACCACGGCAGCAGCATCAGGAGCGGCACGAGCCCCAGCGCGCCGCAGCCCAGCACCGTCAGCGCGCGCCGCCAGGCGAGCCAGTCGATCAGGAGCTGCGCCAGCGGTACGACCACGAGGATACCGATGCCGAAGGCCGAGAAGGCGAGACTCATCGCCAGCGTCAAGCGGGTACCGAACCAGCGCCGGAGAAGGGTGGCGTTGGGAACGTTGCCGAGGCAGGCCGCGCCGACGCCGGTCGCCAGGCCGAGGCAGAGCTGGAACTGCCACAGCGCTGTCGCGAGCGGCGCCAGCACCAGGCCCCCGCCCATCAGCCCCAGGCCCAGCATGTAGACCGCGCGCGGACCGGCGCGGTCGAACATCCGGCCGACCATCGGGCCGGACACGCCGCTCGCCAGCACCGCGAAGGAATAGATCGAGACGACATCGGCGCGGTCCCAGCCGAAGCCGGCGGACAGCGGCAGCAGGAAGACGACGAAGCTCTCCAGCAGGCCGCGCCCGGTGAGGCCGAGTACGAAGCAGAGGCCGAGGGCGAGGATCGCGATGCGGTGCGCGGGCCAGGCCACCCTAGCGTCCTCCCTCGATGCGCCGCCGCGCGGCGGGCGCGCCGCCGGATCCTAGGAGTCGCCGCTCTTCGCCCGGCTGCCGACCGGCCGTGACGGCGGCTGCCACGGCTCGTCGGGTCGGGTCGGATGGCGGTAGGGATGTGCCACGACGTAGTCGGGGAAGGGCACTGCCTGCATGGCCTGCTTGGCATGGGTCCATGCGGCGATCATCGCGGATTCGCCGGCGTAGTCGAACGGATCGTTGAGCTGACGCTCGAGCTCGCCGCCGCGCTCGGGTGGATGGGCCGCCAGCCATCGCGCCGCCGCCGGCACCGCCTCCTCGGCGGGGACGACGTCGCGATAGCCGAGCTCGTCGGCGATCGGGCGGCAATCGAGGACCTGATGGGTGCGGCCACGGCCGACGGGGTGGAAGGGCTTCGCCAGCTCGTAGGGCAGGCTGACCACCTCCCAGCGATGATCGAGTGCGGCGGCGATCAGGGCGACGCGCTCGAACATGGTCAGGACCTGCGCGTCGCCGACATTGTAGACCCTGCCGGCACTCGCCGCGGGCCGGTCGACCGCCAGCAGGGTGGCGTGGGCGGCGTTCTCGGCGTAGGCGCGCGTCTCCAGCTTCAGCCCGTGGTCGGCGATGATGAACTGCCGGCGCCCGTCGAGGATCCGGCGGACGATGCTCCAGTCCGTGTCGGCGAGCTGCCGCGGGCCGTAGATTGGCGGAAAACGCAGGTGCGTCGCGACGTAGTCGCCGGCCGCGTGGTGCGCCATCACCGCCTGCTCGGCCTCGTGCATCATCGCGTAGAAATGGTCCCAGGCGCGGCGCGGCCGGCCGAGCCAGGGCGGGGGAGCGCTGATGCAGCGCCCTCCCGCGCCCCACACGGTCGGCTCCAGGGTCGCCGCCTGGCCGCCGCCGATCGAGACGAGCCGCGGCGTGCGTCCGGCCATGACGTCGGCCGTCAGCTTCAGCCTTCCGTACATGGCGACCACCAGGTCGAACGTCCGGTCGCCCAGCGCCGCTACGAGGGTCTCGCGGAAATGCACGTCGGCATGGATGTGCGGCACGCAATCGGGCAGCGGGACCTCATGCCGGCCGCTGTGCAGCACCGTGACGCGGTAGCCGCGGCGCAGCAGGCCCTCGACCACGTGGGGCCCGGTCGGCCCGGTGCCGCCGATGACCAGGGCCTCCATGGCGAGGTGCCGCCGCGCCGCGACTGTGCCCCGCCTACTGCCGGCTGCCCTTGCTCGGCAGGACGACCGTGGCCGTGCCCTTGGTGGTGATCTCGCCGAGCTGGTTCTGGGTGTAGATCTCCAGGTCGACGAGGTGGTCGCCGTCCTCGATGCGCTTGTCCACCACCTTGCCGCGGCACCAGCTCACGTCGCCGAAGACGTTCGGCCGGCGCAGCGTCGCGTTGAGGCGGCGCAGGAAGCCGTCGTCGCCCATCCAGTTGGTCATGAGCTGGCCGAGCCAGGAGATGCGTTGCAGGCCGACGTCGTAGCCGCCGGGCATGCCGACCTCGCGCGCCATGTACTCCTGGGTGTGGCCGCGGGCGGGATGGTCCTGCGCGCCGGTGTCCGGGTCGACATAGGCGTCGGCGGGATGGCGCTTGCGGTAGCGCTCGGCGCGCTCGTGCGCCTTGTAGATGTGGCCACCGCCCGAGTAGTAGCAGATCATGTCGGTGATGTTCAGCGGGCCCTTGAGCAGCGGCCGCACGGAATCGCCTTCGGCGACGTCCTCCCAGTAGCGCGGCGTCGCCCCGCGGATCTCCTCGGCCTCGATCGCCCGGTCGATCTCCAGCAGCTCCTCGCGCGTGTAGCGGTGCGGCGAGCGCGGCTCGTAGCTGAGGCCGCCGTCGGCCTTCGCCCGGGCGATGCGCGCGGTGCTGCCGAGCGCCTTGCCGACGAGCGTGCCGTCCTGGTTGTAGTAGAGGCACTCGCCGGTCTGGATGATGAACTTCGAGGCGTACTGGCCGCCCTTCTCGACGGCATCCACCAGCCGGACCTTGGTGGTGAAGCGGTCGCGGTGGCGGATCGGCGCGTACCACTCCCAGTCGGTGCCGGAGTAGATCCACTGGATCGCCTGCAGCTTGGGCGCCACGATCGTCGTGTCGATCGTGTAGAGGTAGCAGCCGGGCGCCAGGCTCGCGCCCCAGCGCGTCCGCGCGCCGTAGGCGTCGTCGCAGAACAGCGGGTTGTCGTCGCCGAGGCCCCAGCAGAAGTGGCGCACGGTGTCGGGGCCGGCCTCGCGGTTCCAGTACTGGTCCTGCCGCCGCAGCTCGACCCCGATGAGGCTGCGGGCCTCCTCGATGGCCCCCGGCCACAGGCTCGGGGTCTGCGAGTTGGGAATGCGCGCCTGTTGCACCATGTCAGCTCTCCTATGCCCGATCCGGGGTCACGCCCCGGCGCGATTCTTCGAAGCCCCGGGCCAGCGCATCGCGGAAGTCGGGGTGGGCGACGGCGATCAGCGCCTCGGCCCGTTCCCGCAGGCTGCGGTTGCGCAGGTCGGCGACGCCGAACTCGGTCACCACCTTGTCCGCGAGATAGCGCGGGATCGTCACGGCGGAGCCCGGCGCCAGCCGATGCACGATCCGCGAGCGCTTGCCGCCGGCCGCCGTCGACGGCAGCGCCAGGATGCTGCGTCCGGTGCTGCCGTGCATGGCGGCCTCGACGAAGTCGAACTGCCCCCCCACCGCGCTCACCTGCATGCCGCCGATCGACTCCGCGTTCACCTGCCCGCCGAG
>JADZBA010000368.1 GCA_020852355.1 Alphaproteobacteria bacterium | reverse complement strand
GGTAGAGCGGCATCAGCAGGCGCTGGTGGCCTTCCACCGTCAGCCGGTGGCCGTAGTAGCGGTCCGCCTGGCTGCCGCTCGGAAAGAACAGCTCGCCGAGATAGCGCTCCTGCGGCTCGTTCCACCGCGCGCCCGGGGCGTCGCGCGCGTCGCCCAGCTCGATGATATAGCGATCGAACGTCAGGACCGACAGCCGCCGGCTCTTGCGGTCGAATTCCTGCCGGGTGCCGTTGACCATGACGATGCGCGGGCCGTTGTCGGTCTGCGCCAGCGCGCCGCGCTCGGCCGTGAGGGTCGCCGACCGGTCTTCCTGCCGGTCGTCCTGGATGAGGACGCCCAGCAGCTCGCCGTTCGGCGACATCTGGCGGATGTAGAGCGTCACCTTCTCCGTGACGGTGTTGAAGACGCCCTCCTGGAGGAGGATCGACGTGAAGTTGTTGCGGATCTCGAACTGCAGGTCCTTGAAGGCCCGGAACGAGGTCGGCAGCAGGTACAGGCTGAGCGAGAAGGCGAGGAGGCTGGCGGTGGCCGCGACGAGCAGGGCCGGGCGGGCGAGGCCGAGCTGGCTGACCCCGGTCGCGCGCAGCACCACCATCTCGCTGTCCATGATCATGCGATGGTAGGTGAACAGCACCGCCGCGAAGGTCGCGATCGGCACCACCACCTCCAGGAAGCGCGGCATCAGCAGCAGCGCGAGATAGAGGAACGTCCCGATCGAGACGCCGCGGTTGACGATCAGCTCGATCAGCCGCAGCGATTGCGACAGCCAGATGGCGAAGCACAGCCCAACCGCGATGAACGCGAGGACCGTCAGGCTCTGGCGGTAGACGTAGCGGTCGATGCCGGACATGCGTGCGCGGGATTATACGGAGGTGCCCTGCGCCGGACCTAGAAGCAAATCGCCGCGCGGGATCGTTGACTCCGGGCCGGCCAGGGGGCTAAGCGGGCCGGTTGCTCCCATCGCCGACGCCCCGTCCTGGAGACCCCGACATGGAAATCCGCTTCGCCAACGCCGCGACGCCGAAGACCGGCGCCCTCGTGCTTCCGGTCCACGACGGCCGCACCCTGACCGAGACCGGGCGCGCGGTCGACGCGGCGACCGGCGGCACGCTCGCCCGGGCGATGGCGGCGAGCCGCTTCGAGGGGCGCAAGGACCAGCAGCTCATGGTGGTGGCGCCGGCCGGGGTGGCGCTGACCCGCGTGCTGCTGATCGGCCTCGGCAAGCCCGGGGACATCGATGCCGGCCGCCTCCAGTCCCTGGGGGGGCAGGCCGTCGCGGCGCTCAACGCCGCCGGCGAGAAGGAGGCCACGATCCTGCTCGACGCCGCCGACGCGGGCAAGCTGGGGCTGGCCGAGGCCGCCGCCGAGGCGGCGCTCGGCGCCCGCCTGCGGGCCTACCGCTTCGACAAGTACCGCACGACCGAGAAGCCCGAGAAGAAGCCGACCCTGGCCCGCCTGACGGTCGCCGCGACCGCGGCCGCCAAGCGCGCCTACGGACCCAGGGAAGCGGTGGCGAACGGCGTCGTCATGGCTCGCGACCTGGTGTCGGAGCCGGGCAACGTGATCTATCCCGAGACCCTGGCCGAGGCGGCCAAGGGTCTCAAGAAGGACGGGGTCGCGGTCGAGGTGCTCGACGAGAAGGCCCTGAAGAAGCTCGGCATGGGCACGCTGCTGGGCGTCGCCCAGGGCAGCGTCCGCCCGCCGCGCGTGGTCGTCATGCAGTGGAACGGCGGCAAGCGGGGCGAGGCGCCGATCGCCTTCGTCGGCAAGGGCGTCACCTTCGACACCGGCGGCATCTCGATCAAGCCGGCCGGCGGCATGGAGGACATGAAGTGGGACATGGCGGGGTCCGCCGTGGTCATCGGCCTGATGAAGGCGCTGGCCGGACGCAAGGCGGCGGTCAACGCGGTCGGCGTGGTGGCGCTGGTCGAGAACATGCCCGGCGGCAGCGCGCAGCGGCCGGGCGACATCGTGCACTCGATGTCCGGCCAGACGGTCGAGGTGCTGAACACCGATGCCGAGGGCAGGCTCATCCTCGCCGACGCCTGCTGGTACTGCCAGGACCGCTTCAAGCCGAAGGCGATGATCGACCTCGCCACCCTGACCGGGGCGATCATCGTCTCGCTCGGCGACGTCCATGCCGGGCTGTTCGCCAACGACGACACGCTGGCCGCGCGCCTGGCCGATGCCGGAAAGGCCGTCGGCGAGCGGCTGTGGCGCATGCCGCTGGACGACGCCTACGACAAGCAGATCGACAGCGATGCGGCCGACGTGAAGAACATCGCCGGCAGCCGCGGCGGCGGCAGCATCATCGGCGCCCAGTTCATCCAGCGCTTCGTCAACAAGGTGCCGTGGGCCCACCTCGATATCGCCGGGGTCACCTGGTCGAAGAGCGACACCGCGATCGTGCCCAAGGGCGCCACCGCCTTCGGCCTGCGCCTGCTCGACCGCTTCGTCGCCGATACCTACGAGAAGTAGGCACCTAGGAGAAACAGGCGGGCACGGGAAGGGGCGGGTGACCGACATCGGCTTCTATCACCTGACCCGCACGCCGCTCGAGCGCGCGCTGCCGAAGCTCCTGGAGAAGGCGGCCGCGACCGGGCGGCGGGCGGTGGTGATGGCCGGCTCGCCCGAACGCGTGGAGGCGCTCGATGCGCTGCTGTGGACCTACGACCCCGGCAGCTTCCTCCCTCATGGCAGCGCCCGCGACGGCAACGCCGCCGACCAGCCGATCTGGCTGACCACGGCCGACGAGAACCCGAACGGCGCCGACATCCTGGTGCTGGTGGACGGCATGACGTCGCCGCACCTGGCCGGCTTCGCGCGCTGCCTCGATCTCTTCGACGGCAACGATCCCGAAGCGGTGGCCGCCGCCCGCGAGCGCTGGCGCGCGGCCAAGGACGCCGGCCATACGCTCACCTACTGGCAACAGACCGAGCAGGGGGGCTGGCAGGCGAAGGGCTGACGAGGCGCACGAGGGGGAGGGGCGGATGGCGCAGATCGAGGTCGCCCGGCGAGGCCGGGTCATGGTGCTGACGCTGGATCGTCCCGGCCAGGGCAACCGCGTCGGCACGCAGATGGCTGGGGAACTGGCGGCGGCCCTCGATGCCGCGCGCCGCGACGCGGCGGTCGGCGCTTGCGTCCTGACCGGCCGCGGCGACGTCTTCTGCCTGGGCGGCGACTACGAGGGGGCCGGGCCGACGACCGCCGGACGGGCCGAGTTCGGGCGCGCCTTCGCGGCCGTGAACGAGGCCATGGCGCGCCTCGGCAAGCCGCTGGTGGCCGCCGTGAACGGCGACGCCCATGCCGGCGGCTTCAGCATCGTGGTCGCCTGCGACCTCGCCATCGCCGCGGCCGACGCCACCCTCGGCCTGCCGGAGGCGGCCAACGGCCTTTTCCCGTTCCTGGCCCTGGCGGTGGTCAGGGACGCGCTGCCGCGCAAGCTGCTGTTCGACATCGTCTACAACGCGCGCCTGATGGACGCCGAGGAGGCGCGGTCGCTGCATCTCGTCAACGCGGTGGCGCCGCGCGCCGTCGTGCTGGATGCCGCCGTCGAAGCGGCCGGCCGCGCCTGCGGCCACGACCCCGACGTCCTGATGCTGGGGCGCGACCTCTACTACGGCATGCGCGGCGCGGGGCCGGCCGAGGCGCTCGACCAGTCGCGCTTCGCCCTGGCGGCGGCGCTCGCCGCCCGCGACCGCAATCGCCGCGGCTGAGGGCGCCGGTTGCGGGCTTCGGGAGGCATCGCTATAACCCCGCGACTTTTCCCCCAGACGAGGAATTCCATGGCGGTCGAACGCACGCTGTCGATCATCAAGCCCGACGCGACCCGGCGCAACCTGACCGGCAAGATCAACGCACGCTTCGAGGAGAAGGGCCTGCGGATCGTCGGGCAGAAGCGCATGCGCCTGACCCGGGAGATCGCGGAGAAGTTCTACGCCGTCCATGCCGAGCGGTCGTTCTTCGACGACCTCTGCAGCTTCATGATCTCCGGGCCGGTCGTCGTCCAGGTGCTGGAAGGCGAGAACGCCGTCGCCGCCAACCGCGAGATCATGGGCGCCACCAACCCGGCGAACGCCGCGGCGGGCACCATCCGCAAGGACTTCGCCGAATCGATCGAGGCGAACTCGGTGCACGGCTCGGACTCTGCCGAGAACGCCGCCAGGGAGATCGCGTTCTTCTTCGCCGAGATCGAGATCGTCGGCTGATGCCTGCCGCCGGCGACGCCTCGCGCCGCCGGCGGCCGGCCGCTCAGACCAGGAAGATCGCCATCAGCGCCAGCAGCACGATGACGAACGCGGAGATCCAGCTCGCGCCGCGGCAGAAGCTTTGCCACGTCTCGCGGTGGTCACGCTCGATGGCGGCGAACTTGTCGGTCTCGGCGGCCATTAGAACTCCCTCCAGCTTGCGAAAGCGCCGGATCTGCTAGCGAAGCGCCGGCGGCTTGGCAAGCGGCCTCACGGGCCCGCGGGGCACAGCAGCGTCGGTGCTGCGTCCCAGTCGGCGCCGTCGATCGTCACGCTCTCGCCCGCGACACGCACCCGCCCCTCGGCGAAGAGGCGCACGGCGAGCGGGTAGGCCCGGTGCTCGGCCGCCAGGACGCGGGCGCCGAGGCTCTCCGGCGTGTCGGCGGGCAGGACCGGCACCGCCGCCTGGACGACGATCGGCCCGCAATCCATCGCCGCGCGGACGAGATGCACGGTGCAGCCGCTGATCCGCACGCCCGCGGCGATCGCCTGGCCGTGCGGATCGAGGCCGGGGAAGGCGGGCAGCAGCGAGGGGTGGATGTTCAGCATCCGGTCGCGCCAGCCCGCGACGAACTCCGGCGTGAACAATCGCATGAATCCGGCGAGGCAGACCAGGCCGACGCCGGCCGTCCGCAAGCGGCCGTCGACCGCGGCGTCGAACGCGGCGCGGCTCGGGAAGCCGCGGTGAGGAATGGTCTCCGACGGCACGCCCGCCGCACGTGCCCGTTCCAGGGCCGGCGCCCCGGCCACGTTGCTGACGACCAGCGCCACCTCGGCGGGAAACGCCGGGTCGCGGCAGGCATCGATCAGCGCCTGGAGGTTGCTGCCGCGCCCGGAGACCAGGACGCCCAGCTTCAACCGGGCCATCGTTCCGACATGCCGGCGACGACGCAGCCCGGCGCGCCCGGCGCGCGGGGAACGACGGCGCCGATGCGGTAGGCGCCGATCCCGTCGGCGGCGAGCCGGGCGACGATCCGGTCGGCCTCGGCGGCCGCGACCACCGCGACCATGCCGATGCCGCAGTTGAAGGTGCGTGCCATCTCCGCGCCGGCGATCCTGCCGCGCTCGGCGATCCAGTCGAAGACCGCAGGCATCGGCCAGCGCTGCGTGTCGACGGCGACCGCGGCCTCCCGGGGCAGCACCCGCGGCACGTTCTCCACGAGCCCGCCGCCGGTGACGTGGGCCAGCGCCTTGACTCCTCCGGACCGCACCGCGGCCAGCGCCGGCCGGACGTATATCCGCGTCGGCTCCAGCAGGGCGGCGCCGAGGCTGATGCCGTCGGCGAACGGGGCGGGGTCGTCCCAGCCGAGGCCGGCATCCGCAGCGATGCGGCGGACCAGCGAGAAGCCGTTGGAATGAACGCCGGAGGAGAGGAGGCCGAGCACGACGTCGCCCGGCCGGACGCCGGTGCCGTCGAGCACGGCGTCGCGCTCGACCGCGCCGACGGCGAAGCCGGCGAGGTCGAAGTCGTCGCCCTGGTAGAGTCCGGGCATCTCCGCCGTCTCGCCGCCGACCAGCGCGCAGCCGGCGATGCGGCAGCCCTCCGCGATGCCGGCGATGATCGCTCGCCCGCGCGCCACGTCGAGCTTCCCGGTGGCGAAGTAGTCGAGGAACAGCAGCGGCTCGGCGCCCTGGACGACGAGGTCGTTGACGCACATCGCCACCAGATCGATGCCGATCGTCTCCAGCCGGCCGGTGTCGATGGCGATCTTCAGCTTCGTCCCGACGCCGTCGGTCGTGCTGACGAGGATGGGGTCGCGGTAGCCCGCCGCCTTCAGGTCGAAGAGCGCGCCGAAGCCGCCGAGGCCGGCGTCGGCGCCGGGCCGGGCGGTCGCGCGCGCGAGCGGCTTGATCGCCTCGACGAGGGCATTGCCCGCATCGATGTCCACGCCGGCGTCGCGATAGGTATGGCTGCTGATGGCGTCCTCGCCCGAGATGGGGTACAGAACGTCGGCCGACGCGACCCACCCGCGTGGGCGCGGGCCGGCCGGCGCGTGCCGACAATAACGGATCAGAGAGGCATTGCAATGAT
Source organism: Alphaproteobacteria bacterium (assembly GCA_020852355.1). Taxonomy (GTDB): domain Bacteria; phylum Pseudomonadota; class Alphaproteobacteria; order ATCC43930; family Allostellaceae; genus Allostella. Next base: position 8,301 of record JADZBA010000368.1, on the reverse strand, counting down.
CCGCCAGCGCCTCGCTTGGCGACTCCGCGCGGCCACCGCCGCGCTGCTGCTGTCCATGGCTCCGGCGGGTGCCCAGTCGCTCTACACGATCGGCGGCAACACCGTCGACGTGACGGCCGCCACCGCCATCCAGGCACGTGAGCGCGCGCTCGGCGACGCGCAGCAGGCGGCGGCGCGCAAGCTGCTGGAGCGGCTCGTCGTGCCGCCCGGGACGCCGCTGCCGCGCCTCTCGGCCAGCCAGGTCGCCGGCCTGGTGCAGGACGTCGAGATCGCCGACGAGAAGGTGCTGCCCACCCGCTACATCGCCAGCGTCACCGTGCGCTTCCGCCCCGAGGCGGTGCAGCAGTTCCTGCGCGACCAGGGCCTGCGCTTCGCCGAGCGCGAGGGCAGGCCGGTCCTGGTCCTGCCGGTGCTGGACCTGCCCGACGGGCCGGTGCTGTTCGACGACCGCAACGCGTGGCTGCGGGCCTGGGCCGATCGGCCGCAGAGCGGCGCCGTGCCGCTCGCGGTACCGCTCGGCGACCTGGCCGACGTCGGTGCCCTCACCGCGCCGCAGGCGCTGGCCGGCGACCGCGGCCGCGTCGCGGCCCTGGCGCGGCGCTACGGTGCCGACGAGGTCGCCGTGGTCCGTGCGACGCCGGGTGCCGGCGGCAACGTCGCGGTCGCGGTGACGATGCTGCGCGCCGACGGTGCCGCCCCCGTCGGTCGGACTTCCCATCCCAATCAGGACGGCAGCTACGCCGCGGCGGTGCGCGCGACCGGCGCGGTGTTCGACCGCCAGTGGCGGGCCGCGGCCGCGGTGGCGGCCGAGCCCGGGACGGGCGGCGCGCTGCTCGTCACCGCGCCCGCGGCAAACGCCGAGGAATGGGCGACGCTGCGCCGGCGCCTCGCCGAGACCGCGGGGGTGGAGATGGTCGAGGTCGTGGCGCTGGCGGCGGGAACGGGGCGGCTGCGCTTGCGTTATCGCGGCGATCCGACACGGCTCCAGGCGGCGCTCGCCCCGCTCGGCGTGCGACTCGACCAAGGACCGGCGGAGACGCCGCTTACCCGCTGACCGGATCCGGGCGCCCTTGTATCTCGCCAACATCATCACCCTCGGGCGGCTGCTTTCGGTCCCGCTCGTCGTCTGGCTGATCCTCGACGGATCGATGCTGCCGGCGTTCATCCTGTTCCTGCTGGCCGGCGTATCGGACGCCGTGGATGGGTTCCTCGCGCGGCGCTTCGACCAGCGCTCGGAGCTGGGCGGCTATCTCGATCCGCTGGCCGACAAGGCCCTGCTGGTCGGCGTCTACGTGACGCTGGGCCATGTCGGCCGGGTCCCCGACTGGCTGGTGATCCTGGTCGTCTTCCGCGACCTGCTGATCATCGGCGGCGCCATCCTGCTCTACATGTTCACCGACGCCCTGCGCATGGAGCCGCTGACCATCAGCAAGGTGAACACCGCCATGCAGATCGTGCTGGCGGCGGCCGTGCTCGGCGTCGCCGGCCTGCAGGTCGACGATCACGGCGCCGTCGGGCTGCTCGTCTATCTGGTGGGGGTGACCACCATCCTGTCGGGTGCGGCCTACATTCACCAATGGAGCCGCCGCGTCGCGGGAGCGGGCGGTTCGCGATGACGTGGGCGCGCGCCGGCTGGATCTGGCTCGCCATCCTCGTCGCGCTCATCGCCGCGCTCTATCTCGTCCGCGAGATCCTGCTGCCCTTCGTCGTCGGGCTGCTCGTCGCCTACCTGTTGAGCCCGACGGTCGATCGTCTGCAGGGGATGGGCATGCCGCGCTGGCTCGGCACCACCCTGGTCGGCGGCGGATTCGTCGTGGTCGTCACGGCGGCGCTCTTCCTCGTCGTGCCCTTGCTGGTCGAGCAGACGGTCTCGCTGGTCGAGCGGCTGCCGGAGATCGCGACCGGCGTGAAGAACCGGGTGCTGCAGCTCAGCGATGCCATCCGTGACCGGCTGGAGCCCGAGCAGGCGGCGGGGCTCGAGGCGTTCGTGGAGAAGCAGCTCGGCAATCTCGCCACGTGGCTCGCCGCGATCGCCGGCAACATCCTCGGCAGCGGCATCGCACTGTTCAACGCCCTCTCCCTGGTGTTCATCACCCCGGTCGTCGGCTTCTACATGCTGCGCGACTGGCATCACATCATCGCCACCGTCCAGGCGAACATGCCGGCCGCCCACGAGGCCGAGATCGACCAGCTCGCGCGTCGCATCGACCGCCGTCTGTCGGGCTTCGTGCGCGGACAGGCGGTGGTCTGCGTGTCGCTCGGGGTCATCTATGCGGTCGCCCTCTCGATAGCCGGGCTGGAGTTCGGCTTGGCGATCGGCATCTTCGCCGGCTTCGTCTCCTTCGTCCCCTACGTCGGATCGCTGTCGGGGCTGGTGCTGTCGACCGCCGTCGCCATCTTCCAGTTCCCGGACTGGACCTCGGTCGCGGTCATCGTCGCGATCTTCCTCGCCGGCCAGGCGCTCGAGGGCAACGTGCTGACGCCGCTGCTGGTCGGCGACCGCGTCGGCCTGCATCCCGTCTGGGTCATCTTCGCGTTGCTCGCCGGCGGCGCCGTGTTCGGCTTCCTCGGACTGCTGCTGGCGGTGCCGGCCGCCGCCGTCCTCGGGGTGCTGGTACGCTACGTGCTGGAGCGCTATCGCGTCAGCGAGCTCTATTCGGGACCGCAGCCGGCGGGCACGACCGAGCCGGACAAGCCCGCGGCGTGAGCGCGGTCCGGCAATACCCGCTGCCGCTCGCCCATCGGCCCGCGCTGGATGCCGCGGACTTCCTGGTCGCGGACAGCAACCGCTCGGCGGTCGACTGGCTCGACCGCTGGCCGGCCTGGCCGCATCCCGCAGTGGTCATCGCCGGACCGGAAGGTGCCGGCAAGAGCCATCTCGCGCGGGTGTTCGCCCGTCGTGCCGGGGCACGGGTGCTGGCCGGCGCCGCGCTCGACAGCGCGGCCGTCGCCGCCTTGGCCGGCGCGGTGCCCGGTGCGGCGGTCGTCGACGACGCCGACGCGGTCGTCGACCACGCGGCGCTGCTGCATCTCTACAATCTCGTCGCCGGCCGCGACGGACGGCTGTTGCTGACGGCGCGCACGGCGCCGGCACGCTGGCCGCTGGCGCTCGCCGATCTGCGCTCGCGCCTCGTCGCCGCACCGCTCGCCGTGATCGAGGCGCCGGACGATGCTCTGCTGGCCGCGGTCATCGCCAAGCTGTTCACCGACCGCGGGGTTGCGGTCGACCCGGAAGTCGTCGGATATGTCGCCGCGCGGATCGAACGATCCTTCGCCGCGGCGCAGCGCGTCGTCGCGGCGCTCGACATGCACGCGCTCGCGGCCGGCCGCCGGGTTTCGCTGGCGCTGGTGCGCGCCGCGCTGCCGGAGCTGCTGCGCAACGACGACGATACGGAGGAGGGGTAGATGGATCTCGGACTGAAGGGCAAGACCGCGCTGGTGTGCGCGGCGAGCAAGGGGCTCGGCAAGGGCTGCGCCATGTCGCTGGCGCGCGAGGGGGTGGACGTCACCATCACCGCCCGCGGGGCGGAGGCGCTGGAGGCGACGGCGGCCGAAATCCGCGCAGCGACCGGCGTCACGGTGACCAGCGTCGCCTGCGACATCACCACGCCGGAGGGGCGCGCCAGGACCCTGGCGGCCTGCCCGGCGCCGGACATCCTGGTGACCAATGCCGGCGGGCCGCCGCCCGGCAACTTCCGTCAATGGGGCGAGGCGGAATGGATCGCCGCGGTGAAGGCGAACATGCTGACCCCGATCGAGCTGATCAAGGCGACGATCGACAAGATGATCCAGCGCCGCTTCGGCCGCGTCGTGAACATCACCTCCGGCGCGGTGAAGATGCCGATCGACGTGCTCGGCCTGTCCAATGGCGCACGCTCCGGCCTGACGGGCTTCTGCGCCGGGCTGGCGCGCGAGGTGGCGCAGTACGGGGTGACCGTCAACAACCTGCTGCCCGGTCCCTTCGACACCGACCGGCTGCGCACCAACACGCGCACCGCCGCCGAGAAGTCCGGCAAGACCTTCGACGAGGTGTGGAACCAGCGCATGGCCCAGAATCCCTCGCGCCGCTTCGGCACGGCCGAGGAGTTCGGCGACGCCTGCGCCTACCTGTGCAGCGTCCAGGCCGGCTACATCACCGGCCACAACCTGCTGATGGACGGCGGCCACTATCCGGGGACGATGTAGAGACCCCTACGGCAGCTCGCGCGGCGTCCGGTAGGCGACGAGGCGGCCGGCGCCGGCGACCGCCTTCGACCAGGGGCCGGCGATCTCGATGATCGCCATGGCCCCGGTCGGGAACTTGCCTTCCAGCCGCCGCCGCAGCTCCGGGTCGCCGGCTCCGGCCAGCATGGCAGCCAGCTCGTGCATCCCGGGGTTGTGCCCGACCAGCAGCGCCGTGCCCGCGGTCGCCGGCAGGCCGCGCACGACGCCCAGCAGGCTGCCCGCGTCGGCGAGGTAGAGCGAACGTTCGAAGCGCACCTGGACGTCGTGGCTGCAGGCGGCGAGGATCGGCTCCAGCGTCTCGCGGGTCCGCCGGGCGGTCGAGCAGAGGATCAGGTCGGGGCGGACGAGGGCGCAGAGGTCGGCCGCCAGGCGCCGCGCCGCCTCTCGCCCGCGCGGGGCGAGCGGGCGGTCGAAATCGTCGGCCGCCCCGTCGTTCCAGCTCGACTTGGCGTGGCGCAGCAGGACGAGGGTGCGGGTTCCGGGGGCTGCCATGGACCCCAGTATCGATGCGCGCGCGCCCCGCGCAAGACCGGCCGCCATGACTCCGTCATGATGGCGGTCTAGGATGGCTGCGATGTCCGAACTCCCCAACCAGGAGGAGCCGCGGCCGCCGGCGCGGCCGCGCGCGTCGCGTCGCTCGCCCGCTCCCGTGGTGGAACCGCCGCCCGAGCCACGGACGGTAGACCGCTTCATCAATCGCGAGCTGTCGTGGCTGGCGTTCAACGAACGCGTGCTCGGCGAGGCGGAGAACCCGCGGCACCCGCTGCTGGAGCGCCTGCGCTTCATGTCGATCTCGGCCAGCAACCTCGACGAGTTCTACATGGTGCGGGTCGCGGGCCTGAAGGGGCAGGTGCTGGCCGGCGTCCAGACGCCGAGCCAGGACGGGATGACCCCGGCGCAGCAGCTGGTCGCCATCCAGCAGCGCGCGTTGCGCCTCATGGCGGCCCAGCAGGAGCGTTACCGCGAACTGCGCCGCGAGCTGCGCGGCCACGGCATCTTCGTCGTCGACCCGGCCGAGCTGCTGCCCGAGGACCTGGCCTTCCTGGAGGGCCGCTTCCGCGACGAGACATTCCCGGTGCTGACGCCCCTGGCGATCGACCCGGCGCATCCCTTCCCGTTCATTCCCAACCTCGGGATCGGTCTCGTCCTGGCATTGCAGCGCCGGCGCGACCGCAGCGCCATGCAGGCGATCATCCTCCTGCCGCAGCAGCTCGGCCGCTTCATCCGGCTGCCCGGCGACGATGTCCGCTTCATCGCCATGGAGCAGTTCATCGGCCTCTACCTCGACCGGCTGTTCCCGGGGTTCGAGGTGCTGCATCGCGGCGCCTTCCGCATCCTGCGCGACAGCGAGGTCGAGATCGAGGAGGAGGCGGAGGATCTCGTCCGCCTCTATGAGAGCGCGCTGAAGCGGCGCAAGCGCGGCCACGTCATCCGCCTGGGGGTCACCAGCGACACGCCGCCCGAGCTGCGCACCTTCCTGACCGAGGAGCTGGGGGCGGTCGGCGAGGACGTCTTCGAGGTCGACGGGCTGCTCGGCCTGGCGGACGTCCAGCAGGTCATCGTCGACGAACGCCCGGACCTCAAGTTCACGCCCTACAACCCGCGCTTCCCCGAGCGCATCCGCGATTTCGGCGGCGACTGCTTCGCGGCCATCCGCTCGAAGGACATCATCGTCCACCATCCCTACGAGAGCTTCGACGTGGTGGTGCAGTTCCTGCGCCAGGCGGCGGGCGACCCGGCGGTGGTGGCGATCAAGCAGACGCTCTACCGCACCAGCGACGATTCCCCGATCGTGCGGGCGCTGATCGAAGCGGCGGAGGCCGGCAAGTCGGTCGCCGCCCTGGTCGAGCTCAAGGCGCGCTTCGACGAGGAGAAGAACATCCGCTGGGCGCGCGACCTGGAGCGCGCCGGCGTGCAGGTCGTCTTCGGCTTCCTCGATCTCAAGACGCACGCGAAGATGTCGCTGGTGGCGCGGCGCGAGGCCGGCGGGCTGCGCAGCTACGTGCATTTCGGGACGGGCAACTATCACCCCGTCACGGCGAAGATCTACACCGACCTGTCGTTCTTCACCTGCGATCCCGCGCTGTGCAACGACGCGGCCAAGTTCTTCAACTACATCACCGGCTATGCCGTGCCGGAGCGGCTGGAGAAGCTGGCGATCGCGCCGATCACCCTGCGGTCGACCCTGGTGCAGCACATCGAGGGCGAGATCGAGCATGTCCGCGCCGGGCGGCCGGGGTCGATCTGGGCCAAGATGAACTCGCTGGTCGATCCCGACATCATCGACTGCCTCTACCGCGCTTCCCAGGAAGGGGTGCAGATCGACCTGGTGGTGCGCGGCATCTGCTGCCTGCGGCCGGGCGTCCCGGGGCTTTCCGACAACATCCGGGTCAAGAGCATCATCGGCCGTTTCCTGGAGCACGCGCGCATCGTCTGCTTCGGCGGCGGCCGGAAGATGCCGTCCGACACCGCCCGGGTATTCATCTCCTCGGCGGACTGGATGCCGCGCAACCTCGGTTACCGGCTGGAAGCGCTGGTGCCGATCGAGAACCCGACGGTGCACCGTCAGGTGCTCGACCAGATCATGGTGGCCAACCTGAAGGACCGGGCGCAAAGCTGGACTCTCGGGGTCGATGGCGAGTATGTCCGCGCATCGACCGGTGCCGACGGGTTCTCCGCCCATGACTACTTCATGACGAATCCGAGCCTGTCCGGACGCGGCAGCGCGCGCAAGCAGGCGGGGCAGCTGCCGCGGCTCGATCTCGACGGTGACTGACCCGACCAGCGCGCCGGGCAGCGCGGCGCCCGGCGGTCGCGTCGGCGTCATCGACATCGGCTCGAACTCGATCCGCCTCGTCGTCTTCGACGGGCTGAAGCGGGCGCCCCTGGCGCTCTTCAACGAGAAGGTCCTGTGCGGCCTCGGCCGCGGCCTGGAGCGCAGCCGCCGGCTCAATCCCGAAGGCACCATCCAGGGGCTGGAGAACCTGCGCCGGTTCGTCCATCTCGCCCGCCTGATGGACGTCGTGCAGCTCGACGTGCTGGCGACCGCGGCGGTGCGCGACGCCATCGACGGGCCGACGTTCGTGGCCCAGGTCGAGCGCCAGTGCGGCACGCCCGTGCGCGTCATCTCCGGCGGCGAGGAGGCGCTGCTGTCCGCCGATGGCGTGCTCTGCGGGATCCCCGACGCCGACGGCGTCATGGGCGACCTCGGCGGCGGCAGCGTCGAGCTGGTGTCCGTCGAGGGCGGACGGACGGGCGAGGCGGTCACCCTGCCGCTCGGGCCGCTGCGCCTCGCCGACGCCACCGGCGACAACCCGAAGAAGGCTCGGGCGATCGTCGAGAAGGCGGTCGGGTCGGTGGACTGGCTGGCCCGCCGGCGCGGGCGCGACCTCTATCTCGTCGGCGGCGCCTGGCGCGCGGTCGCGCGCATCCACATGGAGCGGACGTCCTATCCGCTGCACGTCATCCACCAGTACGCGATCGCCCGGCCGCAGGCAGAGTATTTCCTGCGTTGGATCGCCGGCCAGGGCCGCAAGGCGCTGGAGAAGATGACCGGCGTCTCGCGACGGCGTCTCGAGGCGGTGCCCTACGCGACGGTCGTGCTCGGCCGCCTGATCCAGGACATGATGCCCGAGCGCGTGGTGTTCTCGGCCTACGGGTTGCGCGAGGGACACCTGTTCTCGCAGCTCGATCCGGCGCTGCGCCGCCGCGACCCGCTGATCGAGGCATGCCGCGACGTCGCCGCCCGCGGCAGCCGCTTCACTCTGGACGGCGACCGGCTCTTCGACTGGACGGCGGGCCTGTTCGCCGACGACGTCCCCGGCCGGCGACGGCTGCGCCACGCCGCGGCGCTGCTCAGCGACACGGCATGGAACGAGCACCCCGACTATCGCGCCGAGCAGGCGTTCCACGGCGCGCTGCGCCTGCCCTACGGCGGTATCGACCATCGTGGGCGGGTGATCCTCGGAACCGCGCTGCACGCCCGCTACGGCGGCGATCCGGACGCGCCGGCGATCCTCCCCTATGGACCGCTGGCCGCCGCCGTCGATCTCGTCTGGGCGCGCGCGGTGGGTGTCG
>JADZBA010000367.1 GCA_020852355.1 Alphaproteobacteria bacterium | reverse complement strand
CGCTCCAGTGCCGGGTCGTGGATCACCACGATGCCGCCGTCGCGCGTGCCGTGCACGTCGAACTCCACCGCTTCCACGCCCAGCGCGGCGGTGCGGCGGAAGCCGGCCAGGCTGTTCTCCGGCCACAGGTTCCGCGCGCCGCGATGGCCGACGATCATCACCATGCGAGAGGTCTCCTCACTTCGAGCTGTCGACGAGGCCCTTCACCAGCCAGCGCTGCAGGACGAGCACCACCATGACCGGCGGCAGCATGGTGATGAGGGCGGCGTTCATCGCGATGTTCCATGCGGGCTCCATGTCGGAGCGCGGGATCAGGTGCTTCAGGCCGATCACCGCGGTCGCCATGTTCTTGTCCGTGGTGAACAGCAGCGGCCAGAGATACTGGTTCCAGCCGTAGAGGAACAGGATGATGGCGAGCGCCACCATGTTCGAGGTGGAGAGCGGCAGCAGGATGCTGCGGAAGAACCGCCAGGGCGACGCGCCGTCGATGCGCGCGGCCTCGCACAGCTCCTCGGGGATCGTCAGGAAGAACTGGCGGAAGAGGAAGGTCGCCGTCGCCGAGGCGATCAGCGGCAGGATCAGCCCGCCATAGGTGTCGATCATGTTCCACTGCAGCGTGACCCGGATGCCGGCGAGGTCGGCCAGCCACTGCAGCGGCAGGGCGGCGTTGGCGACCGACTCGAAGGTCGGCACGATGCGCACCTCGATGGGCAGCATCAGGGAGGCGAAGATCAGCCAGAAGGCCGTCATCCGCCAGCGGAAGCGGAAGTAGGAGAGGGCGAAGGCCGACAGCATCGAGACCGCGATCTTGCCGACCGTGATGCCCACGGCGACGATCGCCGAGTTGACGAACAGGCGGCCGAAGTTGCCCTTGGTCCAGGCGGCCGCGGCATTGGTGAAGAGCTGGCTGCCGGGCAGCCAGGGCAGCGGCACCTGCTGCACCTCCTGGATCGTCAGCGACCCGGCGACCAAGGCGAAGTAGATCGGCAGGCAGACCAGTGCGGCGCCCAGCAGCAGGATGAGGTGGCAGACGACGTCGAGGACGCGCGTGCGTTCGACCACGGGTCAGCTCTCACACATCGTAGTTCACCTTGCGCTCGACGTAGCGGAACTGCAGCAGGGTCAGGGCGAAGGCGGAGATCATGAGGATGACGGACTGGGCGGCCGACGAGCCGAGATCGAGATTCACGAAGCCGTCCTGGTAGACCTTGTAGACCAGGATGTTGGTCGCCCCGGCCGGGCCGCCGCGCGTCACCGCGTCGATGATCGCGAAGGTCTCGAAGAAGCCGTAGACGAAGTTCATTACCACCAGGAAGAAGACCGTCGGGCCGATCATCGGCAGCGCGATCAGGAAGAAGCGGCGCAGCGGGCCGGCGCCGTCGACGGCGGCCGCCTCCAGCAGCGACTGCGGCATGGCGAGCAGTGCCGCTACGAGGAAGATGTAGTCGTAGCAGATGTGCTTCCACGAGGCGGCCAGCGTGACCAGCAGCAGCGCGTCGCCGGCGACCAGGTTCGGGTTCCAGGCGATGCCCGCCATGCGCAGCATGTGGGCGAGCGGGCCGACCGCGGGATTGAAGAGGAAAGCCCAGAGGATGCCGGCGATGGCCGGGGCGATCGCATAGGGCAGCAGCAGGATCATCTTGTAGGCCGAGCGCAGCCGCACCACCCGGTCGGTGGCGAACGCGAGCACGGCGGCGACGGCGAGGGTCAGCGCGTTCTGGGCGAGCGTGAACCAGATCGTCGTCCACACCGAATCGCGGTAGTCGGCGCTCGCCAGCAGGCTGCGGAAATTGTCGAACCAGACGAACTGCACGACCGTGCCGAACGGGTCGGCCAGCAGGAACGCCTGGGCGAGCGCGCGGATCGACGGGATGAAGAAGAACAGCACCAGGATCGCGAGTTGCGGCAGCAGCAACATCGCCGCCACGCGCGGCTCGACGAAATGCGCGCGCTTCAGCCCGGTTTCCCGGCGACCGCCGGCCATGATGCGGTTTCCCTGTGCGGGCGCCGCGCCCCGCCGGAACGCGGCGCCCGGCTCCGTCAGTACTTGCCGGCGTTCAGCTTCTCGAACTGCCGCAGGATCTCGTTGCCGCGCCTGACCGAATCGTCGAGCGCCTGCTGCGGCGTCTTCTTGCCGGTCATCACCGCCTCCATCTCCTGGCGCAGCGCGAAGGTCGTCTGCGTGAAGTTGCCGAAGCGGAAGCCCATGGAGTTCGCCGTCGGCGTGCCGCGCGAGAGCTGCAGCACGGCGATCTCGCGGGTCGGGTTCTGGACGTAGTAGCCCTCGTCCTTGGCGACCTTGTAGGCGGCGTTGGTCAGCGGCACGTAGCCGGTGACCTTGTGCCACCAGACCTGCACCTTCGGGCTCGCGAGATGGGCGAAGAAGGCGGCCACCGCGTCGTACTCCTCGGGCTTGTGGCCCTTCAGCACCCAGATCGTGGCGCCGCCGATGGTGCTGTTGCGCGCGGTCACGCCCTGTTCGTGCGGCAGGAAGGTGGCGCTCCACGGCACCGTGGCGTTGCGCTCCATCGCGCCGTGATCGGCGGTGGACGAGATGTAGGTCGCGCACTTGCCCGTCGCGAAGAGCTGCTGCGGGCTGAAGCCGGTGCCGGCGAGCTGCAGCACGCCGTCGTCGAGCCACTTCTTGAGGCGGGTCACCTGCTGCACGACGCTCGTCTTGTTGTAGACGAACTCCGTGTCGAGGCCGTCGAAGCCGTTGGCGCGGGTCGCGAACGGCTGGTCGTTGATGGCGCTGTAGTTCTCGATCAGGCTCCAGAAATAGTCGTTCGCCAGGGCGGTGCCGCACTCGGCTGCACCCTTCGCCTTGATCGCGTAGAGCTGCTTCTCCAGCTCCTGCCAGGTCTCCGCCGGCTTATCGAATCCCGCCTTGGCGAACTGGTCCTTGTTGAACCACAGGATCGGCGTCGAGGAATTGAAGGGCATCGTCATGAGATTGCCCTTGTAGGTGTAGAAGCTCGCCACCGGCTTGATGAAGTCGTTCCAGTCGACCGTGTAGCCCTTCTCCTTCATCAGCGCGTGCACCGGCACGATCGCGTCCGACAGCAGCATGGTCATGAAGCCGCGCTCGTAGATCTGTACGAGATGCGGCTGCCGCTTGGCACGGTAGGCAGCGATGGTGCCGTTGATCACCTCGTCGTAGTTGCCCTTGTTGACGGCGACGACGGTGTATTTCTGCTGCGCGTCGTTGAAGCCCTTGACCAGCTCCTCGACGCGCTCGCCCAGCACGCCGCCCATGGCGTGCCACCACTGGATCTCCACGCGCTGGGCCGCGGCCGGCGCGGCGGCGCCGGCGGCGAGGCCGGCCAGCAGGGTGCCCAGCATCAGCGTGCGTCTGTTCATGCCCATTGCGTCCTCCCTAGGTTCTCGCTCTCGGATGCCCGGGCCGGTTCAGCCGGCCCGCAGCGCTTCGCCTCGGCTCCAGGAGACGCCGGGAGCGAACGTCGCTGCGATCGCCCGGTCGAGCCAGCCGAGGTCGGCCAGCAGGTCGAGCGCGGTGTAGCGGCGGCGGATCAGGCGGGCGCGGCGGCAGTCGGCCGCCAGCGTCGCCAGGTCGATGCCGATCTCCTCGGGATGGCCGGGGCCGCCGCACGCCGCGAGCCGGCGGCGCATCTCGCGGGCCGACGGCAGGCGCGGGGCGAGCCGGGCGCGCAGCGTCGGCCAGATCGCGACGAGGCGTTCCAGGCGCCGGCGCAGGCGCTCGGGCGTCGGGTGCTTGGCGGTCGCCTCGATCGCGGCCGCGCCGGCGATCGGGCTGCCGGGGAAGGCGGCGGCGACCTCGGCCGCGATCCGCTCCGGCGTCGGATGGCGGGCCAGGGCGGGCGCGATGTCCGCGCCGGTCGGCGCCTGCGCCAGCAGCCATTCGTAGAGCGCCAGCATGGCGACGCAGCCGACCCCGACGCAGGCGCCGTGGGCGACCGGCTCGCCGTCGACCGACAGGCCCTCCATTTCCCAGAGATGCGAGAACTGGTGGTCGCTGCCGCTCGCCGGCCGCGACGTGCCGTGCGCCTGCATGGCGAACCCCGTCACCAGCAGTCCTTCCATCAGGCCGCGCAGCGCGTCGCGCGCGCCGCCGCGCAGGCGCTCGGGCGCGGCCAGCCAGTCCTGCAGATTTTCCTGCACCAGCCCGAAGGGGCCGGCCGCGATCGCCTCCTCCTCGAGCGCGTCGGCGACGATCCAGTCCGCTCCGGCGACGATCTTCCCGGCGAGGTCGCCATAGCCCCAGGCGGCCATGCGCGCGGGCGCCGTCGCGACGACGTCGATGTCGGCGACGACGGCCACCGGCGGCGGGCAGGGAAAGGTGCGCTTGAAGCCGTCCTCGTGCAGCGCCGCACCCGAGGCGGCATAGCCGTCCATCGAGGCGGCGGTGGCGACGACGAGGTAGGGAACGCCCGTCACTCCGGCGGCGCGCTTGACGAGGTCGTTGACGACGCCCGAGCCGACCGCGACCGGCAGCGCCGCGCCGGCGGCGATGCGCGCGGCGATGGCATCGGCATGGTCGGTCGCGGGCTTGAGGCGGGGCGTGCCGGGCAGCACCAGCCACTCGACCGTGCGCCCGTCGCCCGCCAGCAGCGCCGCGGCGCGCCGGCCGGCCGCCTCCCAGGTGCGGTCGTCGGCCACGACGAGCAGCGTCGCGGCGGGCACGTGGCGGCGGGCGACCGCCGGCAGCGCCGCCAGCGCGCCGGCATCCAGCGTCACCTCCCGCGTCACCGCCGCGCCGTGGACCGCGCGCGCCAGGGCTGTCGCCGCTTCGGCCATGTGCTCCCGTCGTCCCTGCGCGAGCCTTATCACGCCCTCGAACAATTGTGCAAGATGCGATACAGATGTTTCAGCATCGCGACGATGCGCGCGGCGGTAGCATGCGCGGGCGCTTGACATTCCCGCGGCGCACCGAACATTATTTCAGGGAAAGAACCTTTTTTCGGAAGTGCGATGGCGTCCAGGAAGGCGAACGGCCCCGCGGCGGGCCAGGACCTCGGGCTGGCGACGCGCGCCGCCTGGATGCACCTCGCCGGCGGGATGACCCAGTCCGAGGTCGCCGACCGGCTCGGCATCACCCGGCTGAAGGCGCACCGCCTGATCGCGCTGGCGACGCGCGAGGGGCTGATCCGCGTCTTCATCGACGGCGAGATCGCCGGCTGCGTCCAGCTCGAGGCGACGCTGTCGGAGACCTACGGCCTCGGCTTCTGCCAGGTGGTGCCCAACCTCGACGATGATCCGCTGCCGCTGAAGCCGCTCGGCATGGTCGGCGCGCAGTTCCTGCGCACCGTGCTGGAGCGCGGCGAGGAGACCCTGATCGGGGTCGGCCACGGCCGCACGCTGGCGGCCTGCGTCGAGCACCTGATGCGGCTCAACGCCGGGCGGACGCGCTTCGTCTCGCTGCTGGGCGGGCTGACCCGCAGCTTCGCTGCCAACCCGCACGACGTCATCCATCGGCTGGCCGACCGTACCGGCGCGCAGGCCTACGTCATGCCGGTTCCCTTCATCGCCAACACGGTCGATGACCGCGCCGTCCTGATGGCCCAGAAGGGCGTGGGCGAGGTGTTCGATCTGGCGCGCAAGGCGGGGCTGCTCCTGGTCGGCCTGGGCTCCGTCGAGCGCCAGGCGTCCCTGGTCGCGACCGGCATGGTCGAGCGCGCGGAGATGGACGAGGTCCGCCGCGCCGGCGCCTGCGGCGAGATCCTCGGCCATTTCTTCGCGCGCGACGGCAGCCCCGTCGACAACGACGTCACCCGCCGGACGATCACGCTCTCCCTCGACGACCTGCGCGGACGGCGCATCGTCGCGATCGCCGGCGGCACCGCGAAGACGGAGGCGGTCGGCGCGGTGCTGGCGAGCGGTCTGCTGCAGGGGCTGATCACCGACGAGCGCACCGCCGCGGGCCTCGCCGCCCGCCCGGAGCGCCGGCGGCCGGCCGGCCCACGGAAGTGACGACGGCCGGACGGCCGCGATGAGCGGCGACCTGCTGGTCGGGCTCGACGCCGGCACCTCGGTGATCAAGGCGGTCGCCTTCACGACCGCCGGCGAGCAGGTCGGCACGGCCGCCATCGCCAACGCCTACGCCCGCACGCCGGACGGCGGGGCGGAGCAGGACATGGCGCGGACCTGGGCCGACGCCGCCCGCACCCTGCGGCTCCTGGCCGGGCGCGTCCCCGATCTCGCGCGCAGGCTGGTCGTCGTGGCCGTCACCGGGCAGGGCGACGGCACCTGGCTCGTCGACGGCGCGGGCGATCCCGTCGGCGCGGCGTGGCTGTGGCTCGACGCCCGTGCGGCGCCGCTGGTCGAGGAGATCCGGGCGGGCGCCGCCGACGCGGCCCGCTTCGCCGCGACCGGCACCGGCCTCGCGGCCTGCCAGCAAGGCGCGCAGCTCGCCTGGATGCGCCGCCACCGGCCGGAGCTGCCGGCGGCGGCCGCCGCCGCCCTGCACTGCAAGGACTGGCTCTACCTGCGGCTGACCGGCCGGTGCGCGACCGACCCCTCGGAGGGCACGCTCACTTTCGGCGACTTCCGTACGCGCGCCTACAGCGATGCGGCGATCGATGCGCTCGGCATCGGGCCGCTCCGCCGGCTGCTGCCGCCGATCGTCGACGGCGCCGTCCATCACGATCCGCTGACCCCGGCGGCGGCCCGGGCCACCGGCCTGCGGGCGGGGACGCCGGTCGTGCTGGGCTATATCGACATCGCCTGCTCCCTGCTCGGCGCCGGGCTCTACGACGGCGACGGCGGCACCGGCTGCTCGGTGCTGGGCTCGACCGGCATCCACGCGCGCCTCGCCCGCGATGCCGGCGCGGTGTCGCTGACGCCGGCGCGCACCGGCTACACGATCGCCCTGCCGGTGGCCGGTGCCTACGCGCAGATGCAGTCGAACCTGGCGGCGACGCTCAACATCGACTGGATGCTCGATCTCATCGCGGGCGTGCTGCGCGCGGCCGGCGTCGAGCGCGACCGCGGGAGCCTGATCGCGGGGCTCGACGACCTCGTCGAGGCGGCCGCACCCGGCACGCTGCTGTTCCATCCCTACATCGCCGACGGCGGCGAGCGGGGACCCTTCATCGACGCCGCGGCGCGGGCGGGCTTCTACGGCCTGTCGGCGCGTCACGGCCACGGTGATCTGGTGCGCGGGATCTACGAGGGACTCGGATTCGCCGCGCGCGACTGCTACGGCGCGATGGGCGGCATTCCCGCGGAGGTGCGGCTCTCCGGCGGTGCCGCGCGCAGCCGCGCGCTGCGGGCGATCACCGCCGCGGCGCTGGGCGTCCCGGTGCGCGTCAGCGCGCGCGCGGAGGCGGGCGCTGCCGGTGCGGCGATGATCGCCGCCGTGGCGCTCGGCGTCCATCGCGACATGGACGCGTGCGTAGGCGAATGGGTGCGGCCGCTGCTCGGCGCGGCCCAGCCGCCCGACGCCGGCCTCGCCGCCCGCTACGCCCGGCTGTTTCCTTCCTATCTCCAGGCCCGGGAGGCGATGGCGCCGGTGTGGCGTTCGCTGGCGGCCTGCGGCAGGGGCGCGGATGGCTAGGCCGATCGCCATCGTCGGCGACCGCTTCATGCGCTCGGCCGCCTTCCGCGCGGCGATCGACCGCGCCTGCGGTCCGGGCCAGGTCATGCGCTGCCTCGACCTCCCGTGGCCCGACGTGCCGATGGAGCACGGCTGCGCGACCGCCGGCCTGGCCAACCTCAAGGAGTATCTCGGCGAGCCGACCGCGATCGTCGACTTCGTCGGCGACGCGGAGATCATGGTCACGCATCTGGCGCCCCTGTCGGACGCCATGATGGGGCGGCTGCCGCGACTGCGCCTCGTCGCCGTGTCGCGCGGCGGGCCGGTCAACATCGACGTCGCCGCCGCCGGCCGCCGCGGCCTGCGCGTCGTCAACGTGCCCGGCCGCAACGCCTCGGCGGTGGCCGAGTTCACCATCGGCGCCATCCTGGCCGAGACGCGGCTCATCCGCGCCGGCCACGAGGCGCTGCGCCAGGGCACCTGGCGCGGCGACCTCTACCGTGCCGACGTCACCGGCCGCGAGCTCTGCGAGATGACGGTCGGCGTCGTCGGCTACGGCGAGATCGGGACCCGCGTCGTCGCCCTGCTGCGCGCCTTCGGCTGCACCGTCGTGGTCGCAGATCCCCATGTCGACCTGCGCGCCGAGGACGCCGCCGCCGGGGTGCGCATGATGCCGCTGGCCGACCTGCTGGGCGCTTCCGACGTCGTCACCCTGCATGCCCGGGTGACCGCGGAGACGACCGGCCTGATCGACGCCGCGGCCATCGCCCGCATGAAGCCCGGTGCCGTCCTCGTCAACACCGCGCGCGGGCCGCTCGTCGACTACGACGCGCTCTACCATGCGCTGGCTGCGGGCCGGCTGGGCGGGGCGATGCTGGAGACCTTCGCGGTCGAGCCGCCGCCGCCGGACTGGCCGCTCCTGAAGCTGCCCAACGTCACGCTGACGCCGCACATCGCCGGTGCCTCGCTGCGCACCGTGACGGTGGCGGCCGAGCGCATCGCCGACGAGGTGCGCCGCTATCTCGCCGGCGAGACGCCGGCATCATCCCGCCCACCGGCATGACCCGAGGGAGCTGCGAATGAAGAAGAGCGAACGTGCGCTGCGCCAGGCGATCATCGACAAGTGCCGATGGATGAACGCCGGCGGCCTCAACCAGGGCACCTCGGGCAACATCTCGGCACGCTGGGGCGGCGACATGCTGATCACGCCGAGCGCCACCCCCTACGATTCGATGACGCCGGAGATGATCGCGCGCATGCCGCTGGAGGGCGAGTACGGCTCCTGGGAAGGGCCGCTCAAGCCGTCGACGGAATGGCGCTTCCATCTCGACATCATGCGGGCGCGGCCCGATGTCGGCGGCATCGTCCATACCCATTCGACCTTCGCCACCGTGCTGGCGATCGCCGGCAAGGGCATCCCCTCCTGCCACTACATGATCGCCGCCTTCGGCGGCAACGACGTGCGCTGCGCGGCCTATGCGCGCTACGGCACGAAGGAGCTGTCGGAACATGCGCTGAAGGCGCTGGAGGGGCGCCACGCATGCCTGCTGGCCAACCACGGGATGATCGCGACCGGCGGCAGCCTGGACAAGGCGATGTGGCTGGCAGTCGAGCTGGAGACGATCGCCCGGCAGTACTACCACACGCTGCTGATCGGCGGCCCCGTGCTGCTGTCGGACGCGGCGATCGAGGAGACGCGCAAGGGCTTCTCCACCTACGGGCTGCAGGACCGCGTCGAGGCCGCGTGAGCGACCTGGGGACGTTCGACCTTCTCGTCGTCGGCGGCGGAGTCAACGGCGCCGGCATCGCGCGCGACGCGGCGGGCCGCGGGCTCTCCGTGCTGCTGTGCGAGAAGGGCGACCTCGGCGAGGGGACCAGTTCGCGCTCGGGCAAGCTCGTCCATGGCGGGCTGCGCTATCTGGAGCATTACGAGTTCCGCCTGGTGCGCGAGGCGCTGATCGAGCGCGAGGTGCTGCTGGCCGCCGCGCCGCACATCGTCTGGCCGCTGCGCTTCGTGCTGCCGCACAGCCCCGGCCACCGCCCGGCCTGGCTCGTCCGGCTCGGGCTCTTCCTCTACGATCATCTGGGCGGGCGCGAGCGGCTGCCCGGCACGCGCACGCTCGACCTGCGGGCGGCGCCGGAGGGACGGTCGATCGTCGCCCGCTACCGCCGCGCCTTCGAGTATTCCGACTGCTGGGTCGACGACGCCCGGCTCGTCGTCCTCAACGCGCTCGACGCCGCCGAGCGCGGCGCGCGGATCATGACCCGCACCGAATGCCGCGCCGCACGGCGCGAAGGGGGGCTGTGGCGCGTCGCGCTGGCGGACCGCCGGAGCGGGGCGGTGACCGCGGCGGCGGCCCGGATCCTGGTGAACGCGGCTGGACCCTGGGTCACCGACGTCCTCTCGCGCGTCGCCGGCGCCAGCGCCCGGCGCGCGCTGCGGCTGGTGAAGGGCAGTCACATCGTCGTGCAGAAGTTCTGGGAAGGGCCGCAGGCCTACCTGCTGCAGAACGACGACCGCCGGGTCATCTTCGTCAATCCCTACGAGGACGATCTCTGCCTGATCGGCACGACCGACATTCCCTACGAGGGGCCGCCGGAGGCGGTGGCGATCGATGCGGCGGAGGTCGACTACCTGATCGCCGTCGTCAACCGCTACTTCGTGCCCAAGCTCGATCGCGGCGACATCGTCCATGCCTTCTCCGGCGTGCGCCCGCTCTACGACGACGCCGCCGACGATCCGAGCGCGGTGACGCGCGACTATGTCTTCGACGTCGACGCCGGGGAGGGGAGCACGCCGCTGCTCTCGGTGTTCGGCGGCAAGATCACCACCTTCCGCAAGCTGGCCGAGCACGCGTTGGCGATGCTGTCACCGCACCTCCCGGCGGCGGGACCGGCCTGGACGGCCGCGGCGCCGCTGCCGGGCGGCGACATGCCCGGCGGCGATTTCGACGCCTTCCACGCGCGCTTCGCCGCCGCGCGACCCTGGCTGCCGCCGGCCCTGGCGCGGCACTACGCGCGGCTCTACGGCACGCGTGCCGAAAGCGTGCTCGACGGCGCCCGCTCGCTCGGCGATCTCGGCCGGCATTTCGGCGGCCGGCTCTACGAGCGCGAGGTCCGCCATCTCGTCGCCCGGGAATGGGCGCGGACCGCCGAGGACGTGCTGGATCGGCGCACCAAGCACGGGCTGCACCTGACCCGCGGGCAGCGCGACGCCTTCGCCGCGTGGCTGGCGGGCGCCGCCTGACATGTGGCTCGGCATCGACGTCGGCACGTCGGGGGTGAAGGCCGTGCTGGTCGACGAGGCCGACCGCATCGCGGGCGAGGCGACGGCGCGGCTCTCGGTCGACCGGCCGCTGGCCGACCGTGCCGAGCAGGATCCCGCGAGCTGGTGGGGCGCCACGGCGGCGACGCTGGACGCGCTTGCCGCCGCGCGGCCCGCCGCGATGGCGCAGGTCGCGGGCATCGGCCTGTCCGGCCAGATGCTGGGCGTCGCCCTGGTCGACGGCGACGGCGTGCCGATCCGCCCGGCGCTCCTGTGGAACGACGGCCGCGCGGTCGCCGAGGGGCGGGTGCTGGAGGCGGCGGTCCCCGGCTTCGCGGCGATCACCGGCAGCCGTCCGATGCCGGGCTTCCCGGCCCCGAAGATCCGCTGGCTGGCCGACCACGAGCCGGCGGCGCTCGACCGCGCGCGGCTGATCCTGCTGCCCAAGGACTT
This sequence comes from Alphaproteobacteria bacterium, assembly GCA_020852355.1. Classification (GTDB taxonomy): domain Bacteria; phylum Pseudomonadota; class Alphaproteobacteria; order ATCC43930; family Allostellaceae; genus Allostella. Next base: position 1,248 of record JADZBA010000367.1, on the reverse strand, counting down.
CGTCCGGCTGCGCCTGACCGGCGAGGCGGCGAGCGACCGCGCCGACGCCTCGGCGACGCTCCTGATGGACACCGCGGCCGGCGACTGGCACCCGGCGATCATGGCGGCCTGCGGCATCGGACGCGACCGCCTGCCGCGTCTCGTCGACTGCGCCGAGGCCGGCGCGCCGCTGCTGCCCGGCCTCGCCCGGCGCTGGGGCGTCCCGCCGCGTGCGCCGGTGGTCGGCGGCGCCGGCGACAACATGTGCGGCGCGGTCGGCGCGGGCGTGGCTCGCGATGGCGCCGGCCATGTCAGCCTCGGCACCTCGGGGGTGCTGTTCGTCGCCAACGCCCGCTTCGTACCCTCGCACGATCGCGGCATGCACACCCACCGCCACGCCGTCGCCGGCCTCTATTGCCAGCAGGCGGTGGTGCTGAGCGCGGCCGGGGCCCTCTCCTGGATCGCCGCCGCGGTCGGCGCGGCCGATGTCGGCGCGCTGGTCGCCGAGGTCGAGGCGGCGCGGCTGCCGGTGCCGGAGGTGCCGGTCTTCACGCCCTACCTCGCCGGTGAGCGCACGCCCCACGACGATCCGTCGCTGACCGCCGCCTTCTCCGGCCTGTCGTTCGCCACGGGCCGGCTGCATCTCGTGCAGGCGGTGATGGAGGGGGTGGCGCTGGCGCTCGCCGACTGCCGCGACGCGCTCCTGTCGACCGGGGCCGCCGTCGGGGCGCTGCGCCTGGTCGGGGGCGGCGCGCGCAGCCGGCTGTGGGCCGACCTCGTCGCGGCGGCGACGGGCTGCGTGCTCGCCGTGCCCTCCTCGGCCGCGGTCGGGCCGGCGCTGGGCGCCGCCCGGCTGGCGCGGCTCGGCACCGGTGGGCCGCTGATCGCCGGGGCGGAGGAGATCGTCTATACGGCGGTGCCCCGCCCGGAGCTGGCGGCGGCGCTGGCGGCCAAGCGCCGGCGCTTCGCCGCCCACCCGCGCGCCGGCGCGCCCTAGTCGGTCAGCGCCCTAGTCGGTCAGCGGACGGGCGGTCTCGGCGATGGCGTCGGCGAGCGCGCTCGCGATGCAGCCGTAGCCGCGATCGTTGAGGTGGAGCTGGTCGGGGTCGAGGATGACCGGAAAGGTCAGCACGCCTCCCTGCACCCAGTGGCGCATGATGTCAAAGCGCCGGAACAGGCCGACGCCGGTCTCGTGCGCCACCATGTCGGTCGCCACCAGCACCGCCGGCGCGAGCGGCTTGGCCAGCACCTTCGGGGCGTATTGGGCGT
>JADZBA010000366.1 GCA_020852355.1 Alphaproteobacteria bacterium | reverse complement strand
GCACATGCGCCCATTGGCGCAACGCGTGCCCGACCGCCGGCCCGGCCTCCAGGACCAGCGGCGTGAGGCCGCGCTGCACGAGATGGGCGGCGGCGGCCAGCCCGACCGGGCCGGCGCCGATGACGGCGACGGGTAGCGTCTCGTTCATGGCGAGTTCCTCTCGACGGCGGGGCCGCAGCATTCCTCTGCGACCATCTCGCGGGTTTCCAGCAGGCAGCCCGTGATCTCCATCCAGGCGTCGACGGCGACGCGGAACGCCTCGCGCCCCTTGCCGGTCAGCGTGTAGACGCGCCGCTCGCGGCCGCCCACGGTCGCGGCGGCGACGGTGACGTAGCCGCCCTCCTCGAACTCGCGGAGCGCCGGGTAGATGGTGCCCTCGGTGGGCGAGCAGCAGCCGTTCGTCGTGCGCTCCACCGCGCGGGCCACGTCGTAGCCGTGCATCGGCTGGTCGTGGAGGACCCGCAGGATGAAGAACTTCGACAGGCTCATCTTGATCGTGCCGTTCCAGTAGGCCCGGCTGGTGAGGTCCGGGGCTTGCTTGGCGACGGCGCGCAGAGGCATCGATGGGCTAGGCATGGGAGGGAGATATACATCGCCCTCCGATGCGTCAAGGGGAAAAGCGGCCGGCCGCTGCCGCCATCGCGGGCGGCCCGGCCCGCAAGCCTGACGGTCAGCGCTTGCGCATCACCACGAACCATGGCGAGTTGCGGTCGGCGAGGCTTCCGTCCGGCGCCAGCCGCAGCGTCTTCATGGTCACCGAATCCAGCACGTTGCCGCCGATCACGTCGATCTCGCCGGGCCGGCGCGCGACGACCACGTCGGTGTGGCTGGTGAACGGGCTGGTGCGGTCGAAGAAGGCCTGTGCCTTCTGGAAGGTGATGCCGTCGGCCCGCGCGTAGCCGATGAGGTCGCCGACCATCGGGGTAGCCTCCGGCTCGTGCAGGCGGAAGCCCCAGTAGGCGGCGGTCGCGTCGCCCTCGTTCCGCTTCTTGATGAAGTGGCGGATGTAGGTCGAGTGGCTGGGCGAGAAGGGGAACTCCGGCTTCGTGAAGCCGGCCTTGGCCATGATCGCCGAGATGCATACGGCCGACCAGGCGAATTCGTCGTTGGCGATCTGCGCCGTCGTGGGATTGCCGCCGGCGACCTTGCAGTAGGTGTCGATCACGTACTGCGCGAATTCCTCCTCGTCGTCGATGTGACCGCGAAACTTGGCCTTCGTCGCCGGATTCCAGGTCGACTTCCCCCAATGCTCCCATTCGGCCGTCGCCGCGGCCACGATCGCGTCGGTGGTGGCAGGCATGGTGACCCTCCCGGAAGTGCGCACGTACGATAGAACTTGCCGTACCTTCCTTCGACGTTCCGATCGCACCAAAGCGGTGATATCGAGGGTTTCCGCCCCCCTCACTCCGGGACGAGGATGCCGTCCTCCGGCGTCCAGGCGATACGCACGCGTTCGCCCGGGCCGCGCCCGGCGCCGGGTCCCCGCTCCTCGCAGGCGAAGAGGGCGCCGCCTGCGGCGCGCACGCGGACATGGGAGACGCCGCCCTGGAACACCACGTCCTCGACGACCGCGTCCAGCACGTTCAGCGCCGGGTCGACATGGTCGGGGGCGGCCAGCGCGATGCTCTCGGGGCGGACGGAGAGGAAGAAGGCGGCGCCGGGCGATGCCGACGCCGGGCCGACCGCGCGCAGCGCCGTGCCGTCCTCCCGCGTGCAGCGCCAAGTCCCGTCCGCGTCGCCGGCGACGCGGACCGGGTGCAGCGACGAGCGGCCGATGAAGTCGGCGACGAAGCGGTTGGCCGGCCGGGCATAGATCTCGCGCGGCGTCCCGATCTGCTGGATGCGGCCGCCGTTCATCACCGCGATGCGGTCGGCCATGGCCAGCGCCTCCTCCTGGTCGTGGGTCACGAAGACGGTGGTGATTCCGACCCGCTTCTGGAGCTGGCGCAACTCGATCTGCATCTCCTCGCGCAGCTTCTTGTCGAGCGAGCTCAGCGGCTCGTCGAGCAGCAGGACCGGCGGGTCGATGGCGATGGCGCGGGCCAGCGCCACGCGCTGCTGCTGCCCGCCCGAGAGCTGGCCGGGGTAGCGCGCGCCGAGCCCGCCGAGGCGCAGGAGCTCCAGCATCTCCTCGACGCGGCGGCCGATCGCCGCGGCGGCGCCGCCGCGCATGCGTAGGCCGAAGGCGATGTTCTCGGCGACCGTACGGTGCGGGAACAGCGCGTAGTCCTGGAAGACGATGCCGATGCCGCGGCGATGGGTCGGGACGGCGTCGATCGGCCGCCCGTCCAGCAGCACGCTGCCCGCGTAGGGCACGAACCCGGCCAGCACCCGCAGCATGGTCGTCTTGCCGCAGCCCGACGGGCCGAGCAGCGCCAGGAACTCCGACGGCGCGATCGCCAGCGACAGGCCGTGCAGGACGGTGTTGCTGCCGTAGCGGACGGCGACGTCGCGGAACTCGATGCCGTGCAATCCGGTCTCCTAGCGCCTGGCGAACGCGTCGACGCCGATATAGCGGTTGAGCGCCAGCGTCAGGACGGCGGTGACGATGATGACCATGGTCGAGATCGCCGCCGCGGTCGGGTCGTTCTCGGTCTGGACGTAGCCGTAGATCTCGATCGGCAGCGTCGTGCGCTCCCACACCAGGAACTGGGTCGCGGTGAAGTTCTCGAACGAGCTGACGAAGGCGAAGACGCCGGCCGCGAACATGCCCGGGCGGATGATCGGCAGGGTCACCAGCCGGAAGGCGCGGGCGGGCGAGGCGCCGAGCGAGCGCGCCGCCTCCTCGAGCGAGATGCGGAAGCGCGTCAGGCTGGAGACGACGAGGCGCACCGTGTACGGCATCACCAGGATCGTGTGCATCACGAACATGCCGAGCAGCGAGCTGTGGATGCGCAGGGCCGAGAGCGCCATCAGGAAGGCCATGCCGACGACGACCTGCGGCACCACCAGCGGCGACATCAGCGCCGTCAGCAGGACGTCGCGGCCGGGAAAGCGATGGCGCACGATGGCGATCCCGGCGAGCACGCCGACCACCAGCGCGGTCGCGGTCGAGAGCGTGGCCAGCGCCAGGCTGAACTGCAGCGCCCTGCGGAAGCCGTCGCGGTCGAAGACGTTCAGGTACCAGCGCAGCGACAGCCCTTCGGGCGGGAAGACCTGCCGCGGCCCGGCGTTCAGCGACACGCCGACCAGCACGATCAGCGGAAAGCACAGCACCAGCACGACCAGCAGGCTGGCGATGGCGACGCCGGCATGCCGGCGTCCGCTCGCCGCCGCCCCGGCGCTCATCGTTCGGTGCCCCGGATCGCCAGCCGGAAGCCCTTCTGCATGAGGTAGACGAGGACCAGCGTGGTCGCGACCGAGACGACCGCGGCGGCGGCGGCGAAGGGATAGTCCTGGGCGTTCACCGCCTTGTCGTAGATCAGGTTGGCGATCATGTCGAAGTAGCCGCCGCCGAGCAGGCCCGGCGCGATGTAGGAGGTCAGGGCGAACAGGAAGACGATGACCACCGCGGCGGCCACGCCCGGCAGGCTCAGCGGGAACACCACCTCCCAGAAGATGCGCCGCCGCGTCGCGCCCAGCGATTCGGCCGCCGCCCGCAGGTTGGGCTCGATCGCCATCAGGCTGCCGTAGATCGGGAAGACCATGTAGGGCACGGCCGTCAGCACGATGCCCGTCGCGACCGCGAACTCGTTGAACAGCAGGCGCAACGGCTCGTCGGTCAGGCCGATCGCCTGCAGCGTCCGGTTGGCGATGCCGAAGCGGCCCAGCACCAGCATCACCGCGTAGGTGCGGATGACGAAGGAGGTGAAGAACTGCACCAGCAGCACGATGCTGATGGCGAGCCGCATCCGCCGCCCGCACAGCGTCATGTGGTAGGCGACGACGTAGCCCAGCACGAGGACGATCGCCGTGGTGTAGACGGCGATGGCGATCGAGCGCAGCAGGTACCCGACGTAGAACGGGTCGCCGAGGAAGGCCGCATAGCTCGCCAGCGTGAAGCCGTCGCCGAGCCGGCCCATCCCGGCCGACGGCAGGAAGCTCTGCACGAACAGCACGCCGAGGCAGCCGAAGAACGCCGCGACGAGCAGCGTTCCCGGGGCGATCAGCGTGGCGAGGCGCAGGCGGCTCTGCTGTCCCGCGCGCATGGCCGGCGGTGACGGAGGAGGGGGCGGCGGCGGCCTAGCGGGACTGGATCTCCTTGTCCCAGCGCTCCTTCCACTTGGCATAGTTCGCGTTCACCACGCCCCAGTCGACGTCGTAGACGTTGGTCAGCGGCGGCTCGGGGATGGCGCCGCGTAGGTTCTCCGGCAGCTTCGCCTTGGCGTTCGCGGGGATCTGGCCGAAGCGGCCGGTCAGGAACTCCTGCGCCTCGACCGACAGCAGGTAGTCGAGGAACTTGTGCGCGGCGGCCTCGCGCTCGGCGCCACGGCCCTTGACGATGGTAAAGGGGATGCCGGCCAGGAACTTGGGCTTGTCCGGCATGACGAAGCGCAGGTTCGAGTTCGGACCGAGCTTCAGGTAGAAGTTGGCGAGGATGGCGTAGCCGATGACCGCGAACTCGCCATTCTCAAGGAATTTCACCGATTCCGGGTCGGTGTTGAAGAAACCCGCGATGTTCGGCTTCATCTCGCGCATCTTGGCGAACCCCGGCTCGATGTCCTTTTCGCTGCCGCCGCCGACCAGGGCGGCCATGACGAGAGTCGAGCCGGTGTCGATGACGTAGCTGAGGCCGACCCGGTTCTTCAGGCGCGGATCCCAGAGATCCTTCCAGTCCTTGATCTCGAAGGGGACGAGGTCCTTGCGGTAGATGATGCCGCGGGCGGAGTTGACGACCGTGACCGAGGTCGGCGTCACGAACCCCTTCGGCACGTCCTTCAGGTTGGGCAGCAGCTCCGGCTTCAGCGTCGCCAGCAGCCCGGCGGCGGCGGCGGCCTCCGCGGTGCTCTGGATCGAGCCCCAGATATCGACCTGCGGATCGTTGCGCTGGGCGGTGATCTTGGTCAGCCCGTCCTTGGCCCCGGCCTGGACGACGAGATTGACCTTGATCCCGGTCTTCTTCTCGAAGTCCTTCACCATGGGGTTGTAGGTGTCGAGATAGTGCCCGCCCCAGGTCAGGAAGTTGATCTCGACCGCGCCGGCGGTCCCCGCCGCCAGCATCAATGCGGCCGCCGCCATGACGGCCGCGATTCCCCTGCGCATCATTCCCCGTCCTCCCGTTCCATGTGCTCGTTTATCCATCGGCCCGCGCATCCCTCGACAGAGTCTTCCTGGACAGAGCCGGATGCGCCGTATCGCCCCCTCTCCGCCCCGTGGGGGCGGAGAGGGTCGGGGTGAGGTGGGGATTCGCCGGCGGGTGTGATCGGGCGGGCGCCCACCTCACCCTCCCCACCGCTGCGCGGCGGGTCCCCTCCCTCTCCGCCCCGAAGGGCGGAGAGGGCATGCGTGCACCGATGCCCGTCGTTTCGTTCACGGCGGGTCGCTCCCTGCGGTGGCGACCCACGCGACGTCCGTGCTCCGTCACCCTCACGCCGCCGTCGCCTTGCCGCCGCCATAGGCCTCGCTCACCGGGAGCTTGCTGTCGGCGAAGATGTTCTTGGCGCGCATGCCGACGGCGGCGTGCCACGCGGCGATCTCCTCGGGCCCGAATTCCGCCGTCGGGCGGCGCTCGCCGGCGAAATGGCCGTAGGCGTCGCGGCCGCGCACCAGCGTCGCCGATTCCTGTCCGCGCACCAGGTAGGCAGAGGTCGGCATCATCTCGATGAGGATCATGATCCGGCGGTCGGGGCCGAGGTTCGGGCGCGAACCGTGGATGATGCCGTGGTCGAAGAGGGCGATCTCGCCGGCCTTGATCTCCAGGTCGATCGCCTGCGTCGTGTCGATGTCCGAGGTGATGTACTGGCCGCGCGCCAGGATGCTGGTGGGATCGGACGATTCCGCATGTGGCAGGATCTCGCCCCTGTGCGACCCGGGAATGACGCTGAGGCAGCCCTGCCGCGCACCGCACTCCGACAGCGCCAGGGCGGCAAAGGTCAGGTTCGGCCGCACCGGCGAGTAGACCGTGTCCTGGTGCCAGCCGGCGAAGGTCGCGCCGTCCGCCTCCTTCACGCGGAAGGCGGCGCTCCAGCACAGGATGTCCGGCCCGATCAGGTCCTCGAAGACGTCGAGGAGGCGCGGGATGCGGATCATCTCGTCGACCCACGGGCACAGCAGGTGCGCCTTGGTCTTCAGCTTCCGGGTCTCCGTCGGATGGCGCGCCTCGAAGCCCTCGAGGGCGGTACGGAAGCGGCGCACCTGGTCGTCGTCGAGGACCCGCACCGGGTGGTGGTGGCCGTCCTCGCGGAACCGCCGGATCGCGTCTTCGCTCAGCACTTTGGGCATGGTCGCGGTCCTCCGGGCCGTCAGCG
>JADZBA010000365.1 GCA_020852355.1 Alphaproteobacteria bacterium | reverse complement strand
GCGGGGGGCCGCTACGGGTTGATCCCGGGCCTCGCCGGCGGGATGAAACCGCACGCATGCCCTCTCCGCCCTTCAGGGCGGAGAGGGAGGGGACCCGCCGCGCCGCGGCGGGGAGGGTGAGGTGGGGCCGGCCGCGGCGACGGCGCGGATGATCGTCGCCAGCACGCCGCCGACATCCTCCATCACCTCGTTGTTCCAGAAGCGCAGCACCCGATAGCCGTGCGTGGAAAGGTCCACCGCTCGATCGGCATCGGCCGATCGCGCCATGGCATGCTGGCCGCCGTCCAGCTCGACGACGAGACGGGCGGCGGGACACGCGAAGTCGGCGATGTGCCTGCCGATGGGATGCTGCCGGCGGAAGCGAACGGCGAGCTTCGCTTCCCGCAAGGCGCGCCACAGGCGCCGCTCCGCCGCCGTCGCATCGCGGCGGAGACGTCGTGCGGTTTCTGTGGGACGGGTCATCGCGCACCCCACCTCTCCCCGACCCTCTCCGCCCCCACGGGGCGGAGAGGGGGCGAGGAGGCCCCCGGGGGCGCCGCACAGCGGAGCGGTCGAGGGACGCGCCGACGGCCATCCGCTCGCGCGACAGCGGACGCGCGCTCGCTTTCTCTCACCCCGCCTTGAACCGCGTCAGGGTGCCGCCCTTCATCACCTTGCCGGGCAGCTCGTGGCCGACGAGGTCCTCCGCCAGCCTGGCCGCCTCGACCATGGCGTCGATGTCGATGCCGGTATCGATGCCCATCTCGGTGCAGGAGAAGACGAGGTCTTCGGTGCAGACGTTGCCCGCCGCCCCCTTGTGGCCGGCGAACGGGCAGCCGCCGAGGCCGCCGACCGAGGCGTCGAAATGGGCGACGCCCATCTCCATGGCGGCGACGGCGTTGGCGACCGCCTGGCCGCGGGTGTCGTGGAGGTGCAGCTTGATGGTCAGCCCCGGCCAGCGCTCGCGCACCGCGCCGACCAGCCGCTTCACCTGCGCCGGATTCGCCCAGCCCATGGTGTCGGCGAGGTTGAGGTCCTGGAGACGGCAGCCGTTCTCCTCCATCACCGCGACGGCGCGCGCGACCAGATCCAGCACCCACGCCTCGGGGATGTAGCCCTCGAAGTTGCAGCCGAAGGCGGCCATCAGGCCGAGCCGCGTCACCGGGACGCCCGCCGCCCGGTAGCGGGCGATCCATTGCGGCATCTCGGCGAAGGTGTCGTCGATGCTGCGGTTGGTGTTGCGGCGGATGAAGGTCTCGCTGGCGGTCAGCGTCAGCTTGCCCTCGACGTCGACGGCGCCGTTGGCGATGGCGCGCTCCAGCCCCTTGGCGTTGAGCCACAGCGCGCGGTAGTCGACGCCCTCGCGCCTGGGGATGCCGCGGAACACGTCCTCGCTGTCGGCCATCTGGGGGACGGCGCGCGGGTTGACGAAGGAGCCCGCCTCGATCTCCGTCACGCCGGCCGCGGCGAGCGCATCGATGAGGCGGATCTTGTCCGCGGTCGCCACCAGCCGCGGCTCGATCTGCAGGCCGTCGCGCGGGCCCACTTCCATGATGTGGACGAACTTCGGCAGGTCGGACATCGGTCACTCTCCGGCGGGACGGCGGCATCCTCGCGCATCGGCGGACGCCGGGGAAGCGGCGGCGCGCGGCCGCCGCGGTTCCCTATGGTCGCGCCGGCGCGCGCGCCGCCGTCAGCAGCCGCTCGCGGGCGATGCCGCCCAGCGCCAGGACCGCGGCGTGCGCGGTCTCGTGCCGGCGGGCGGCGTCCATCCACGGCGCCATGCGGGCGCCGAAGGGCGCCGGCAGATAGGCCAGGATCGCCACGGTGCCCGGCACGTCTCCGATGGCGAGCTGCCGGTCGGCCGCGGCGAGCAGCGCGCTGGCCTCGATCTCGGCCGCGGAGAAGACCAGCGGCAGGGCGAGCAGCGACTGCAGGCCCATGACGCCGCGCGACAGGACCCCCTGCCGGGCGCCGTTCGGCACGTCGCCCTCGCGTGCCACGCGGGCCAGCGACGCGCGCAGCCGCGCCGGCGTCTCGATGCCGGTTGCGGCCGACGCCTTCAGCGGCGTGATCAGGGCGCGCAATGCCGGGTCGTCGGCGGTCAGCGCGTGCAGGTTGGCCCATTCCGTCTCGAACGGCCGGCCGGCCACGACCGCCGCGCCGAGCTGAGCGACCGCGATCCCGAACATGGGCGAGCGCGTGCCCACGACCGCGCGCAGCTCGCGGCGGGTCGCCTCGATCTCGTCGAACGCGCCCCGCGTGCGGGCATCCTGCTGGTCGATGCGCCGCTCCAGGCCGGTGCTCGCCTCGGAGAGACGCGCGAGGTCGCCCCTGGCGGTGCGCAGCGTGCGGTCGTGGACGTCGGCACGCTGGTCGGCCAGCTCGACCTGCCTGGCGATGGGCGGCACGCGAGGATCCTGCGGCGGGCTCAGCGCGGTGATCACAAAGAAGGCGGCGAGGCCGAGAACCGCACCGGACAGCCCGCCCATGAGGAGCGGCACCATGAAGAGGCTGGGCCGCATCCTAAGGACCACCGGCGCCCGGGGCGGCGCGACGTCGTCCTTCGGCGGATCGGCGACCGGCGCCGTCGCGCCGCGCGCGGCAGCGGCAGAACCGGAGCCGTCCACACGCGGCGACGCCTGGGTCGGCTTCAAGGCTACCACGTCCTGGATATCGTTCATCTGGCCCTCCGGCGCGATGCAGTCCCTTGCCCGCGAGGTCGGCGCGCGACGATCCCTGGCCGCCAGTATCGGTCCGATCCCGCCCGCTGTCGACCGCCACCCCGCGGCGGGGCGCCGGCGCCGCTCAGCCCGCGACCGCCGCGACGTACTCCATCCGCCCGCCGTCCAGGCGGAAGACGCCATCCTGCGGCGTCGGCAGGCGCAGCGCCTCGATCGGGTCGAGGCCGCCATAGAGGCCGCGCAGCACGCGGCCCGCCATGCCGTGCGATACCGCGACCGTATGCCCCTCGGCGTCGGCGAGCCAGCCGCCGAGCCGCTCGGCCATGGCGGCGTGGCTCTCCCCGCCCGGGGCGCGGAAATAGCGCTCGTGCGGCGCGGCATCGGCCAGCGCGCCCGGGAACTGCGCGTCGATCTCGTCCCAGGTCATGCCCTCCCAGGCGCCGAGGCCGATCTCCGCCAGCCGTGCGTCGTGGACGGGCTCCAGACCGAGCGCGGCGGCGATCGGGGCCGCGGTCGCCCGGGTGCGGCCGAGCGGACTGGTGACCAGCCGGATCGGCTCCTCCCGCGGCAGCAAGCGCCCCAGCAGGTCGGCGATCGCCACGGCCTGGCGGCGTCCGCGCTCGGTCAGCGGCGAATCCTGCTGTCCCTGCAGCCGCCGCCCGGCGTTCCATTCGGTCTCGCCGTGGCGCACCAGCCAGACCACGGCGCCCTCGCGCGGCGCGATCCGGGTCACGGAAACTTGCATCGATCCACCGTCGCATTGATGAAGCCGCGGGCGCCCTTGGCCAGGCGCACCCGCCATTCGAAGCCGGCGCCGATCACGCTCTCTTCCATCGGCAGGCCGCCCTGCACCTGGCGCTCGCCGTCGCCCGCGGTCATCGTCACGCGCACCGGCTTGTCCGGGTCGTAGAAGGATTGCGGCGCGTCGTTGCGCCCGGTCGCCGCCTCGCCCTCGGCGCCCACCCGCAGCAGCCCGCCGCCGAAGGTCGCCTCGGTCGCGCCGCCGCGATAGAGCGGCACCTTCACGTAGAAGCGGCGGTTCTCCGCGCCCTCGCACACCCGCTTGGCCTCGAGCAGCGCGATCACCGCGGAGATGCGCGCCGCGGTCACCCCCTGCTCCAGCTTGAGCTGGACCAGCTTGTGGACGTCGGCGGCCGGGCCTTTCGGCACCTCGCGGGCGTAGCGCTGCTCGAGCTGCTGGTAGCTGGTGCGCGCCTGGGTCAGGGCGGCCTCGACCTCGCCCTTGGTCTTGGCCAGGCGGTCGCTGGTCTCCGTCAGCTCGACGATGCGCCCGTTCAGCGCCTCGATCTCGCCGGCCGCATGCTCGCCGCCGAAATAGAAGGCGACCCCCAGCAGCACCGCCAGGAGCGCCAGCCCGACCAGGCCGCGCAGCACCCGCGACCGGCCCCGCCGCCGCCGTCGATCCTCGCCGAACCCGTAGCTCATCGCTGCCTGTCCACCACCACCTTCCACGCCCCGCCGCCCGCCTCGCGACGGAGCGGCGAGGGACGCCCAGCATCGGATGGCGCCCTATATACCCAACGGCCGCCCGGCGACAAACCGCCGGGGCCGGTCAGACGATCAGGCCGCTCAGACGATCAGGCCGCTCAGGCGGTCAGGCCGCCGTCGACCACCAGGGTGTGGCCGGTGACCATGGCACCGCCGGCACACAGGAACAGCATCGCCTCGGCGATGTCGTCGGGAACGCAGGCGCGCTTCAGCGGCGTCTTCTCCACCGTCTCGGACTTGCGGTCGTCCGGCCATGCCTTGGTCCACGGCGAATCGACGAAGCCCGGGGCGACCGCGTTGACGCGGACCGCCGGGGCCAGCGCCTTGGCGAGCGAGCGCGTCATGTTGATCAGCGCCGCCTTGCCCGCCGCGTAGGGCAGGCTCGAGCCGCTGGCGGCGATCCCCGCGATGGACGCGGTGCTGACCACCGCGCCCTTGGCCGCGCGCAGCGCCGGCGCCGCCGCCTTGGTGCAGCGGAAGGGCCCGAGCAGGTTGACCGTGAGGATGGTGGTCCAGAACGCGTCGGTCTGCGCGTCGAAATCGTCGAAGGGAATCGGCGTCGTGGTCGCCGGCGTGCCGGCGTTGTTCAGCAGGAAGTCGAGCCGGCCCAGCCCGTCCACCGCACGGGCGACCATCGCCTTGATCGCCGCGGCGTCGCCGACGTCGCCCGGTGCGGCGATCACGTCGAGCCCGTCGGCCTTGAGGCGGGCCACCGCTTCGCCGCCGCGCGGGTCGTCGGGCAGATGGTTGAGGGCGACCCTGGCGCCGTTGCGGGCGAAGAGGGTGACGGCGGCGAGGCCGATGCCCGAGGCCCCGCCGGTGACGAGGGCCGTGCGGCCGCGGAGGTCGGCGGCGATCATGCGTGGTTCCTCAGCTTGAGCATCCGTCGGGCTTCCTGCGGCGTCGCCGTCTCGTAGCCCAGCAGGTCGATGATCCTGATGGCCTTCTCGACGAGCTGCGCGTTGCTGCCGAAGACGCCGCGGGAGAGATAGAGGTTGTCCTCCAGCCCGACGCGGACATGGCCGCCGAGGTTGACCGCCTCGGCCACCATCGGGAACTGCGTGCGCGAGATGCCGAAGGCCGCCCACTGCGCGTTCGCCGGCAGCAGGCTCTGCATGTAGGCCATGGCGGCGGGCGTCGCCGGCTGCCCCCAGGAGATGCCGAGGCAGATCTGGTAGAGCGGGTCGCCCTCGATCAGGCCGCTCTCGACGAAATGGTTGGCCAGCCGCAGATGGCCGGTGTCGAACACCTCGAGCTCGGGCTTCACGCCGGCCGCCTGCACCGCCTTGGCCATGGCCGCGAGATGGGTCGGCGTGTTCATGAAGACGTGCTGGCCGAAGTTCATCGTGCCCATGTCGAGGCTGCAGATCTCCGGCCGCAGCTCCTCGACGTGCCGCACGCGCTCGGCCGGGGTCGAGAGGTTGGTGCCCGGCGCCGGATCGCTCGGCTTGACGTCGCCCGGGATGAAGCGGCCGCCGGCCCCGGTCGTCAGGTTGATGACGAGGTCGGTGCCGCTGTCGCGGATGCGCGCCACGACCTCGCGATAGAGGGCCGGGTCCATCGACGGCTTGCCCGACGACGGATCGCGGACATGGATGTGGCAGACCGTGGCCCCGGCCTTCGCCGCTTCGACGCAGGCGGTGGCGATCTGCTCGGGCGTCACCGGTATCGCCGGATGCTTGCCGACGGTGTCGCCGCCGCCGGTGACGGCGCAGGTGACGATGACCTTTCTGTCCATGGGCTTCCTCGGAACGTTTCTCTGACGGGCGAACGCCTGGGCTGCGACCGTACGACCGGGCATCGTCGCCGGGAAGGGCCGAGATGCGGCCGGCGTCCGCCCGGGCGGTCAGGCCTCGGCCCCCGCCCGCTTCAGCTCCTTGCGGGAGATCACCTTGTAGCCGATCGTCCGGAAGGGCTCGGGCGCGATCCAGCTCGCCCGGCCGAACGCCTCGGCGAGGGCGGCGTGGTCGCCGTGGCCGGTGATCAGCTCGGCCAGCCGCTTGCCGAGCAGGGTGCCCTTGGTGATGCCCGCGCCGTTGCAGCCCCCCGACGCGTACAGGCCGTCGTCCAGGCGGCCCCACCACGGTGACCCGTTCATCGTGAAGGCCGTCGCGCCGCCCCAGACATGCTCCAGGCCGACATGGGAGAGGTGCGGCCAGCGGGCGAGGTACTTCTTCATCAGGCCCTCGCGCACCGCGGCCGGGGACAGCTCCCCCTCGTAGGACGCGAGGCTGCGCACCAGCAGCCGGTCGCGGCCCACGCGCCGGCACGTCGTTCCCATGCGGTGCGCCGGCAGGATGCCCCACGCCGGCATCGAGCCGATCCGCGCACTGTCGGCCGGCCCCATGGGCTCCGTGATGGCGGCATAGGTGTAGGTGGCGACGAGCCGGTCGAGGAGATAGCCGAACTGCTTGATGTAGGCGTTGGTCGCCAGGATCACGTGGTCGGCGAGGACGGAGGCGCCGTCGAGCTCGAGATGCCATTTCTCGCGCCGGGCGAGCTTGCGCACCAGGGACCGCTCGTAGAGCGCCACCCCCGCCGGCAGGCTGTCGGCCAGCCCCCTGATCAGCGCCGCCGGCTGCAGCAGGTAGGATTCCGGCACGTAGAGGCCGCAGCGATAGTAGGCCGTCCCGACCCGGTCCTCCATGTCCGCGCGCCGGAGCAGCGTGCTCTCCTGCCCCATCTCCTGGAGGACGGCATGCGACGCCCGCAGGCGGCCCTCGCCGAGCTCGGTCGCCGCACCGCGGATGACGCCGGCCCGTGTCAGGCCGCAATCGATCCCGTGCGCCTCGATGATGCCGTGCAGATAGGCGAAACCCTCCTGGTTGAAGCGCCCGACCTTGCCGACCTTGCCGGCGTTGGCCGCGGTCAGCTCGATCGGCAGCTCGATGGGCCGCGTGAAGCCGGAATTCCGTCCCGACGAGCCCTCGCCGACCGTGCTCGCGTCGACGAGGATGACCTCCGCGCGCGGGTCGAGCTCGATCAGCCGCCGCGCCGCCGCCACGCCCGTGTAGCCGGCGCCGACGATCGCGTACTTGGCCTTGTGCGCTCCCGTGATGGCGGGTCTGGGCCGGCGCGCCGGCAGCATGGCGTTCCACCCCGACGGAGCATTGAACTCGTGATAGCGCGAACGGGTCATTGGCCATGCTCCGACTTGGACGTGGCGCGCCCGCCGACGGGAAGCGGGGGTCCGCCGTCCTCCCGACCGGCAGCGTGCGGCAACTGGCGACTATATGACCTTCGATCGCCGACGGCCCGGCCCAACTCGGCAGGGCGGCGATATGCCCCGCGCTCCGCCACGGCCGCGGGGTTGACCGCAAGCGGGTGGCCGTGGTCGCCGGCGGCGCTCCGGCCGATCGGCGTCGGGACGCTAACCTCGGGCGGCGACGATGGCGTCGGCCGCGGCCACCCCGGTCTGCCAGGCGCCGTGCGCGGTCGAGAAGTCGTGCGGCGAGCACGCCTCGCCGGCGAAGAGGATGCGCCCGTCCACCGGCGCCGCCAGCTCCGCGCGGGCGTCGGCATGGCCCGGCAGCGCGTGGGAGTAGGAGCCGCGCGCCCACGGGTCGCGGTCCCAGCCGGTCGCGACGACCGGGCGGATGCGGCGGCGGATGTCGTTGCCGAGCAGCCCCGCCAGCTCGTCGGCGGCGTGCGCCAGGAACGCGGCCTCGCCGCCGGCCTCCAGCGCGCGGGCCAGGCGCCCGCCGAAATAGCCCTCGATGAGGGGCCGGCCGAACGGCCGGAAATGATAGGCGGCGGTCGCCGCGGTATCGATCCGGCCGTAGGAATGGGTGTTCTGCGCCGGCAGGTCGTCGGGCCGCTCGACCGCCAGCAGCAGCTTGTCGGCGAGGCCGAGCGGCAGCACCGCGGCGGCATGGCGCTTGTCGGGCAGCGCCGGCCGGAAATCGATCGCGCCCGCCGCCAGCAGGCTGGTCGGCACCGTCACCACCACCGCGTCGGCGGTCAGCGTGCCGAGCGTCGTCTCGACCGCGAGGCGCCGCCCGGAATGGTCGATGCGCGTCGCGGCGCAGCCGAGCCTGACCGGCAGTCCCGCCCCCGCCGCGGCGATCAGGGTGCCGTAGCCCTGCGGCACGCGCCAGTTCACCCCGCTGTCGTCGTAGCGCGCATAGTCGCGCAGCGACAGGCGGTCGAGCTCGACGCCGTTCACGTAGGTGCTGACCGCATGCATCAGCGGGTTCCAGCGGTTCCCCGGCTCCAGCAGATCGGCCGCCGGGCGGTCGCGCTCGGCGCTGTCGGCGGCCGCGTGCAGGCGCGCGTAGAACGCCTCGAGGTCGGCGCGCCAGCGCTCCTGCTCGCCCGGGGCGAAGGCGAGGCCCGTCGACCGCTTGCCCCAGGGCGGCAGCGTGCGGTCGATCGCCAGGCCGAGCTCGCCGGCGACGGCGACCAGCGGGTTGCGGTCGGCGGAATGCAGCCAGCCGCAGCCGAGATCGAGCGGGTACGGGCCGCGGTCGGCGACCGTCCAGGCGCGGCCGCCGATGCGGTCCCGCGCCTCGACGACGGCGAGCGACAGGCCGGCCGCGGCGAGGCGCCGCGCGGCGGCGATGCCGGCGGCGCCGGCGCCGACCACCACGACGTCGACCGCGCCCGAGGCGGGAAGCGGGTTCGGGCTCATCGGATCGAGGCTGATGCCGACGGCCGCGCCTGCGGTCAAGCGGATCCGCGCGCCGGAAGACGCGCGGACGGGGTGCTCAGGGGCTGGCCGCGGCGACCCGGCCCTGGGAGGCGCGGACGACGCCCACCAGGTTCTCGGTGTAGATCTGCGCGTTCTGGCGCACGGCCATCCGGCCGAGCTGCCGCAGCTCCTCGGCCCGGTCGCCCGGCGGCAGCGTCTCCGCCCAGCGGAAATAGGTCGCCGCGAACTGTGGATCGGCGCGGACAGCCGCGGCGAACTTCTCCTCGGCCTCGCCGCCGCGGCCGAGCGCGATCAGGCTGTTCCCCCATTCCATGTAGGCGGCGGCATAGGTCTGCGGCGATTCGCCGATGGTCGGGTTGGGGAACACGTCCCTGTAGAACTTGATCGCCTCCTCGTGGCGGCCGTCGAGGGCGAACATGATCCCGAGATTCAGCAGGGCCGGGGAAAAGTCCGGATCGAGGCGCAGCGCCCGCCCGAACTGCTCGGCCGCCCCGGCATGGTCGCGCTTCAGGAACTGCGCGACGCCGGCGAGATTGTGGAGCCAGATGCGATCGTTGGGCCGGGCGATCGTCAGCGTCCGCTCGATGCAGTCGACGACGTCGTCGACGGCGCCGACGGCGGACTCGAGGTATCGGCGCAGGATGCCGGCGCAGACGACCTGAGGGTCGACCACGAGCAGGATCATGAGGGCCGTGTCGCGCAGCAGCCCCTCGACGTCGGCCCTGGGCTTGCGCACGGACTGCGTCGCCGCGCTGCCGCCGCGATGCACGATCGACAGCCGCATCAGATAGTGGTCGCCGTCCTCGACGATGTTGGCCTGGACCGAGAACTCGATGAGGCCGCTGGTGTTCTGCATCGCCCGCACGAAGGTCGTGAGGTTCAGGTAGTCGGCGATCAGCTCGAGCGGCCTTTCCTCCGATTCGAGCGCGAGCCGCCGGGTCTCGGGCCGGGTGCGCGCCTCGCGCTCCATGCGCTGCAGGTTCTCGGCGATGCGCGATTCCACCACGGCCGAGGTGTAGCCCATGCCGGACATCGAGCCCGGGATGGTGATCGTGCGCAGGAACACGGTCTGCGTGTCGACCACGGCGATGCCCGTCAGCACGCCGAGGGCCACGAGCGCCGGCAGAATGAGGGACGACAGGCTCAACATCGTCGGGACCCCTTCGCGTGTCCCGGCGGGACCATGCCGCCCGCCGATCGGTCAGCTGTTCGTGCCGAAATAGTCGAAGTCGATGGTGCGCGCGCTGTCGCGCCGCGTCCCGCCGCCGGCGATGCTCTCCCACGCCAGCTCATGGAAATAATACTTGGTGGTGTTCACCGTCACCTGGAGCAGGACGAGCACGCCCGCCGCGAAGGGTGCGCCGATCCAGTAGTAGTCGATGAACACGTTGGCCAGCGAAACCATCGGCCGGTAGGACAGGGTCTTGTACAGCGCCACCGTCGCCGGGTCGACGACCTCCGACCCGGGGTCGAGGCCGCGCTCCACTAGACGGGCGACCTGCTGGTCGTACTGCTCCCGGCCGATGACGCCGGCACGTTGCAGGTCCGCCAGCGCCGCCAGCCGCCGCTCCACGACGCTGCGCGTGTCCCGCACCGCCGTCGTCGCCGGCATCGGCAGCGTCGCCTCGGGATCGAGGCGGCGCTTGATCCCGGATTCGACGAAGCCGCTGAAGGTCATGCCCCATTCGGTGAGATCCCGGGCGAAGGCGAGCCGGTCGGGCTCGCGCTCGATGCGGGCGGCCGCCCACGGGCTGCCCGCCCACGCCGTACCGAGGGCGGGCTCGAAGCCGCGCGTGATGGTGGAGAAGTGGTAGCGCGCGTCCACCACGTCGCGTCGGTTGGCGACGCGCATGCCGACCGTCAGCCACTCCGGCGACAGGACCAGCCCTTCGCGGCGCGCGAATGCGGCGGCCTCCTCCCAGGCCGCCGGCATCCGGCGCGCCTGGGTCAGCGTGTGGGTGACGAAGAAGCACGAGCCGTCCCAGCCGGCCTTGTAGCGCACTGCCGCCAGCGCGAGGTCGGTGCGCGAGCAGTCCTCGGCGATGCCCCAGCCGTCGGTGACCGGCAGCTCGTTGGTGTTCAGCTCGATCGCGGCATCGACCGCCCTTCCCCGGAGATGGAACAGCACGACGTTGCGGATCGCGCCATAGGCCCCGATCCGCGCGCCGCCCTCGTAGGGCACCGCGGCGCTGCCGGCGACGATCCAGCGCCCCTCGGGCAGCGGCACCTGCTTGCCGCCGACATGGAGGATGCGCTCGACCACCGCCCCCGGACGCGGCGGCGGGTCGATCGCGTGCGCTGCGGGGCCGGGCAGCGACAGCACCGCCGCCACCAGACCGCCGACCATC
This sequence comes from Alphaproteobacteria bacterium, assembly GCA_020852355.1. Taxonomy (GTDB): domain Bacteria; phylum Pseudomonadota; class Alphaproteobacteria; order ATCC43930; family Allostellaceae; genus Allostella. The sequence continues at coordinate 3,429 of JADZBA010000365.1, read as the reverse complement.
GTGCGCGTGACCGCCCCCCTCATGTCCGCCCCCGGCCGATATAGGCGAAGTCCACCAGCCGCTTCGCGTCGCGTGTCGCGCGCCTGGCCCAGTAGTCCTCCCACCAGTTGTCGTTGAACACGAAGATGAAGGAATGGATGGACACGATGGTCGCGGTGATGGCCCCCGACAGCGGATTGCTCAGGGTGACGGCGAAGGCCAGGAAATAGTCGACCGAGGAGCCGAAGACCCGGAAGGAGATGTTCTTCTGCATCGAGAGCGGCAGGCCGCCGGTCTGCTCGATGACGGTCGGCACCTCGGCGAGCGCCTGGCGCTGCTGGCGGACATAGGCCTTGGCGTCGATCGCGCCGGAGCGGTACAGCCGCTCCAGCGCCAGCAGCTTGGCATCGATCTCCGCGGTCGCGCTGCGGAAGGCGGCGACCTGGGGCATCTCCGGCCGCTCCCCGCCGAGCTGGTTGCGCACGCCGCGCTCGATCCAGCCGTCGAAGCCGACCGCCCAGACCGACAGCGCGTCGACCGCGGCCAGCCTGGCCGGCGACGCGCGCACGGCCTCGGTCTCCCAGGCGTCGGCCCGGTCGACGGCAATCGTGGGGTCGTCCACCAGCAGGCGCGGATCGAAATGGTAGCGGGCGTCGACGAGGTCCTGGCGGTCGCTCATGCGGTAGCCGACCGTCAGCCAGAGCTCGGGCAGCACCGAGCCCGCGGTCGCGGCGAGGCGGCGCGCCGCGTCCCATGCCGGGGGTCCGGGCACGTCCGGCGACGCGGCCGTCGGCTCGACGAACATGCAGGAGAGGTCCCAGCCGGACTTGTAGCGGGTGACCAGCAGGAACTGCATGCCGCGCTCGCAGCTCTTCGTCAGGCCCCAGCCGTCGTTGACCGGTATCGAGTTGACGTTGATCTCGGCCATCGCCACGACCCGCGTCCCCTCGCGCCGGAACAGCACGACGTTGCGGATGGCGCCGAACGCGCCGATCGCCGCCATGTCGAAGTCCTGGACTCCCACGCCGGCGACGGTCCAGGTACCGCGCGGCAGCGGCACCTGCTTGTCGCCGACCACGAGATGGCCGCGCAGCTCCTGGCCCACCTCGAGGGCGTCGGCCGGCGAGGCCGTCGCCGCCAGCAGCGCCGACGCGACCGCCGTCAGCCAGCCGCGAACACCGACAGAATGGACCCGTCCCCGCACCGCAGAAGCCCCCTCGCCGCGAACCACCCCCCGACGCCGTCCGCGGCACGGGACCACGCCGAATGCCCCGTGTATCATAAGGGCGGACGAACTTTCCGCACCAACTTTCCCGCGGATTGCTCTATGCTTCGCTCGGTAGTCCCAAGCGATCGCTACCACAGAGAAACGCAGTCTTCGTGCCCCACCAGAGCGGCCTCGCCCACGCGGTGCCGCCGTCCGGGAGCGAGGTGCGGTTCCGGGGAGTTGCGGTGCAGGCAGTTCTGAAATCGACAGCAGACGCCATCGACGCCTTGCGGCCGGTTCCGGACGCGGGCGACGGCGGCCGCAAGCCCGGTCCCCATGCGGCGGCGGCCTCGCCCGACGCGATCCCGGGCCGGATCGTCGTCGCCGCGGCCCCGCCGGCGCGCCGGCCCTCGCTGATCGCGGCCCTGGCGGTCGCCCTGATCGGCGGCGCCGTGGCCGGTGCGGCGGCCGGCGCGTTCATCGCGACGGAGCTCCGCCCGGCACCGCCGGCCGGGCGCGCGACGACGCCGGCACCGGCCGTCGCCAGTCCGGCGCCGGGCGAAGGTTCCGCCGCGCTCGGCGAGCGGGTCACGGCCCTCGGCGAGACGGTCGGCGAGCTCGTCTCCGCACGCATTGCGCCGCTCGAGGCGGCAGCGGACACCACCGCCTTCCGCCTCGCGGCGCTCGGCCGCCGCATCGACCATGTCCAGGACGATCTGCGCCGCCTCGGCGAGGCCGGGCCGGAGACGCTGCCGGCCGCCATCGCGGTCCTGCAGCTCAAGACCAGGGTCGACGGCGGCGGCCCGTTCGGCGCCGAGTTGTCGCTGGTACGGCAGTTCGTGGCGGAGACGCCGGAGACCGCTCCGGCGATGGCCGTCCTGGTGGTCGGGGCCGAGCGCGGCGTGCCGACCGCGGTGGACCTGCGCGAGGCGTTTGCGCGGCTGAGCCCGCTGGTGCTCGAACAGGCGAGCCGGACGGACGGCACCGTGATCGGGTGGAGCGTGGCGCAGACGCAGCATGCGCTGGCCTTCCTCGGCTTCGCCGATGCGCCGCCCGAGAATCCGTTGCGCGTGGCGGTCGCCCAGGCCCAGCGGGCGCTCGACCGCGGCCAGGTGGTCGCGGCGGCGGCCGCGTTCGACGGCGTCGACGGCGTCGCCGGCGCCATCGCGTCGGGCTGGCTGGCGTCCGCCCGGCTGCGGATCGCCACCGACCACAGTGTCGATCTGCTCCTGACGCGGACGACGAAGCGGCTGGTGGGGACCAAGTGACCGATCCGATAGCCGCCGCCGGCCGTGCGCGCCGGCGGCTCTTCCGTGGTGGCGCGCTGGTCGCCCTCCTGGCCCTGGCGCCGGCGCCGGCGAGCGCGGCCCAGCGCAGTCCCGCCCTGCTGCTCGACCCGGCGATGGCCGCCCTCGTAGGCTCGACGACCCTGCCCGGGATGGCCGATCGCCCCTGGATCGTCGTGCCGGGCGCGGAGATTCCGGAGGCGGCGTGCCGGGACGGCGCGGCGGCCGGTGCCTGGATCGGGTTGACGGCGACGGCGGGATGGCGCGTCCGTCGCGCCTCCTGCCTGAATTCCCCCAGGGTCGAGCACGCGAGGCTCGCGGTCGGCCGCGAGGCGGCCATCCTGGTGACCCGGCGCGGCGGCGCGACGCCGGCGCTCGACCGGCGTCAGGTCTTCCGCGCGGTCGCCGCCGGCACCACGCGGGCGAACCCGGCGCGACGGTGGCGCGACCTCGCGCGCGACCTGCCCGATGCCGACATCCGCCTGCTCCTGCCCGCCGCCGGCACGCCGTTGTGGCGGGTCTTCTCCGAGACGGTGCTGGAGCCGGGCTGCCTCGCGGGTCCGGCGCGCCGGCGGACCTTCGACCCGGCCGAGCGGATGGAGCGATGCACGGTCCTGCGCGGCGACGGCCGCGCCATCCGCCGCAGTGACGACGTCGACCCGGTCGCCTGGCTGGCGGCCGCCGGCGACGGCGCCGTGGCGGTCCTCTCTTATGGCGAGCTGCTGCAGGCCGGCGAGGCGGTGGCGGTGGTGCCGATCGAGGGCGAGCGCCCGACCTTCGCTGCGCTGTCCTCGGGCGCCTATCCGGCTTCGCGGACGGTGTATCTGACATTCGGCTTGCTGTGGTCGGGCAATGGCGGCAGGACGCCGAGACCCGCGGCGGTGGCCGCCGCGATGGCCGTGGTGGCCGAGGACAGCATCGGCCCCGCGGGCGCCCTGACCGCGCGCGGGCTCGTGC
>JADZBA010000364.1 GCA_020852355.1 Alphaproteobacteria bacterium | reverse complement strand
GGCTTTCATCCTGGGCATGGCGAACGGCTCCCGCATGCGATGGTCTCGGCCGTGCGGCCGAAACGTCAGGCCGCTACGATGGCCCTCGCGCGGGCGGCGGCGTTGATGTCGATCAACCCGGCGGGCGGCGGACGCCGATCCGCCTACGGCCGACCGCCGGGGCCGATCAGCTCCACCATGTTCCCGTCGGGGTCCTTGACGAAGAGCTGGCGCAGGCCGGTGACCGAGTTCAGCAGCTCGTCCATGCGGACGCCGCGCGTGCGCAGCGCCGCCGCCGCCGCATCCGCGCTCTCCACACCGATCGCGAAATGCGGGTAGCGCACGTCGAACCCGTCGCGCTCCGCCGCCGGACGGGAGAGGCCCTCGTTGACGATGATGTGGAGCTGCAGCCCACGGCCGAGATCGTACCAGATCCCGGGAAATCCGAAGTCCGGCCGGTCGACCTCGGGCAGCCCGAGCACGCCGCCGTAGAACGCGCGCGCCCGCTCCACGTCGGTGACGGTCACGCTGACATGGGCGAGCGCGCCCGTGACGCTGCCCATCACGGTGATCGGGCCGCCCGATGCCTGTGCCATCGCATTCCTCCCCGGCCGTACCCCTGCGGACGAACGTCCCTTATACGACCCGCATCGGACGACGCAACACGGCGCCGTCGAAGGGTCAGCGCACGGCCGCCGCCGCGGCGAGCCAGGTGGCGGGATCGCGGGCGCGCTCGCGCATCGCGTCGACGCGGTCGAGATGGTGGCAGGCGGCGACATGGCCGGGCGCCACCTCGACGAGCGGCGGCTCCGCCTCGCGGCAGCGCGCGGTGGCGAACGGGCAGCGCGCGGCGAAGCGGCAGCCGGCGGGCGGATCGACCAGGTCGGGCGGCGCGCCGGCGATCGAGATCAGCTCGCGGTCGCCGTCGTCGATGTCGGGGAAGGCGTTGCACAGGCCGAGCGTGTAGGGGTGCCAGGGAGCCTGGAACACCGCCTCGCCGCCGTGCTCCATCACCTTGCCCGCATACATCACCACGATCCGGTCGCAGTTCTCCGCCACCACCGCCATGTCGTGGGTGATGAGCAGCATGGTCTTGCCGAGCCGGTCGTGGATCTCCTTGATGCGCGCCAGGATCTGGTCCTGGACGATGACGTCGAGGCCGGTGGTCGGCTCGTCGGCGACCACCAGCGTCGGGTCGAGCACCATCGCCATGGCGATCATCGCGCGCTGGCGCATGCCGCCCGAGAACTGGTGCGGGAAGTCGGCGAGCCGGCTGGCGTCGAGCCCGACCATGGCGAACAGCTCGCGCAGGCGCGCCTCGCGCGCCTCGGCCGGGAGCGCCGCATGGGCGCGGATCGCCTCGTCCATCTGCTGCGCGATCGTGTAGACCGGGTCGAAGCCGTTCATGGCGCTCTGCGGCACCAGGGCGAGCCGGCTCCAGCGCAGCCGGCGCAGCTCGGCCGGGGCCACCCGCACGAGGTCGGTGCCCTCGAAGTCGATGCGGCCGCCGGTCACCCTGCCGTTCGCCGGCAGGATGCCGAGGATCGCCTTGGCGATGGTCGACTTGCCGCAGCCGGACTCGCCGACCAGGCCGAGATACTCGCCCGTCGCGATGCGGAACGACACGCCCGCCACCGCCTTGGCCGCGCCGCGCGCCGTGCGGTAGGTGATCTCCAGGTCGGCGACGTCGAGCACCCCCGCCATTGTCAGATCGCCTTCAGGCGCGGGTTCAGGATCTCCTCGTAGGCGCGCGTCAGCATGAAGATCGACATGACGAAGGCCGAGAGGGCCAGCCCCGGCGGCAGCACCCACCACCAGGCGCTGCGCATGGCGCCGGCCTGGAAGGCGGCGTTGAGCATGATGCCCCAGCTCTGCACGTGCGGGTCGCCGAAGCCGAGGAAGGAGAGCGCCGCCTCCAGCATGACGCCGGTCTGCACGCCGATCGCGATGTAGAGGAAGCTGAGCGGCAGGACGTTGGGCGCGATGTGCAGGAAGAGGATCTTGCCGTGCCCGGCGCCGGCCGCCCGCGCCGCCCAGACGAAGGGCCGCGTCTTCAGCGACAGCACCTGCGAGCGGATGACCCGCGCCGTGGTGCGCCACAGGAAGAAGATCACCAGCAGGATGACGAGCGCCAGGCTGGGCTTGGCGATCGACGTCACCACCATGGCGAAGGGCAGGAACGGCACCCCGTAGGCGACGTCCGTCAGCCGCATCAGCACCTCGTCGATCCAGCCGCCGAAATATCCCGAGACCAGCCCGATGAGGGTGCCGAGCAGCACGCTGCCCAGCGCCGACAGGAGGCCGACCGCCAGCGCCACGCGCGCGCCCCAGAGGAGCTGGCTCAGCACGTCCATGCCCTGATTGGTGGTGCCGAGCCAGTTCGCCGCACCGGGCGGGGAGAGCCGGACGACGCCGCGGTCGGGACCGTAGACGACCTCGAACGGCCCGTAGGGTGCGAGCAGGGGCGCCAGGACCGCGGCGGCGATGAACAGCACGATGATCGCGAGGCCGACCGTCGCGGTGCGGTGGCGCAGGATGACCCGCAGGCCCGAGGCGTGGCGCGCGACGGCGACCGCCGCCTCGCGCAGCGGTCCGGCGAGGGCGGGTCGGACGGGAGCCTTGACGTCGGCCATGGGCGCTTCCGGGATCAGTCGTAGGTGACGCGCGGATCGATCACGCCGTAGAGGAGATCCGCGACCAGGTTGAGCAGCAGCGTCACCAGCGCCATGACGTAGAGCGCGGCCTGGGCGACGGGATAGTCGAGGTCGTTCAGCGCCTGCACCAGCTCGCGGCCGATGCCGGGCCAGGCGAAGATGATCTCCAGCAGCACCTGGCCCTGGAACAGCAGCCCGGTCATGACCGCGACGTAGGTGACCAGAGGCAGCAGCGCATTGCGCGTCGCGTGGGTGATGATGCGGTGCTCCGACAGCCCCTTGGCGCGCAGGATGTCGAGGAAGTCGCTGCCCTTCACCTCGAGCATCGACGAGCGGAGCAGCAGGATCGGGCCGGTGATCTCGCGGCTGACCAGCACCAGCCCCGGCAGCAGCAGGTGCACCCAGTAGTCGCGCGACGCGATCATCTCCCACAGCCCTTCCGGGCCGCCGAGGCCGACCATGCCCCCCGACGGCAGCCAGCGGAGCTGGTAGGCGAAGATCATCAGCGCGAGGATGCCGACGAAGAACGACGGCACGGAGTGCAGGAACAGCGACGTCGCCACGGTCGCCTGCTCGAAGGCGCTGCCGCGGCGCCACCCGGCGACGGCGCCGATGAGCGTGCCCAGCACCACGCTGACGATCAGCGCCGGCACGATCATCAGGCAGGTGTTCTGCACCTTGTCGGCCATGATGTGGGCGACCGGCTCGATCTGGAAGAACGAGTTGCCGAAGTCGAAGGTCAGCATGTTGCCGACGTAGCGCAGGTACTGCACCCACAGCGGGTCGTTGAGGCCCCAGAGCTGCTTCTGCCGGTCGATCATCTCGGGCGAGAAGTTGTCGTCGACGAAGATCGCCGTCGGATCGCCCGGCAGAAGCTGGAACAGCACGAACATGATGCTGAGGATGCACCACACGACGAAGGCGAGGAGCAGCAGGCGCCGCACCACGTAGCGTCGGAAGCCGGTCATCCCGCCGCCCCCCGGCTTCAGCCCAGCATCTTGAGGCCGCCCCAGGTATAGCCGGGCTTGCTGACCCGGGTGACGCGTTCGCGGAAGGCCGCGTCGGTCGGCGCCGGGTAGACGAGGCGGCCGTCGGCGCGCCAGGAGTAGCCGGCGGCCTTGAGGATCTCGCGTGCCTTCTTCAGGTCGAACTCCGGCAGCGGCGGCAGATCCGGGTTGTTCCACGGGTTGCCGTCGACGAGGAAGGTGTTCGACTTCGGAATCCGGCCCGCACCCTCCCAGGCGACGTTGACCAGGAAGTCGCGGTCGATGGAATGGTGCCACGCGCGGCGGAACTCGAAGTCGCGCCACGGCAGGCACGAGACGCGGCAGACGCCGTGCAGCCAGTTCACGTCCGGCGTGGTGACGAGCTTGATGTGCCTCGACTTCTCGGCCTGCTTGGCCTGGCTCGGGCGAAGCGTCGTGTCACTGGACTCGATGAAGTCGATCTCCTGGCTCTCCAGCCGGCCGAGCAGGCCGTCCAGCGTCGGGATGACGACGACCCAGATCTCGTCGACGGACGGCTTGGAGAAATGGTCCTTGCTGGCGATGAGCTGCAGCTCGGTGTCCTTGCGGTGGCGACCGAAGCGGAAGGGGCCGCTGCCGATCGGCCGGTCGATGCGGAGCTGGCGCGGATTGTCGCCCACCCCCTGCTCCTGCATGATGTTCTGCCAGATGTGCTGCGGCAGGATCACGTTGAGCTGCATGAAGTAGCTCTCGAACTGGCCGTACGGCTGCTTGAAGCGTGCGCGCAGGACGCCGTTCGCCTCGTCGACGATCTCGGTCGAGTCGAGGAAGCGGTTGGCGGTCCAGAAGATGCCGCGCTCCCACTTCTGCATGAAGTCGAAGGTGAACTTCAGGTCCTTGACGGTCACCGGCTTGCCGTCGTGGAACTTCATTCCCGGCCGCAGCTTGATGTCCCAGGTACGGTCGTCGAGACGGCTCCAGGATTCCGCCGCCCACGGCACGATGTTCAGGTTCTCGTCGAAGTAGGCCAGCCGGTCGTAGATCATGCGGCCGATCGAGCGCATGTTGTTGCCGGCCGCCATCAGGTTGGTGGTCTCCAGCAGCGCCGTCATCCCGACCTTCACGCTCTTGCGCGCGGTCTTGGGCTGCATCTTCAGGAAGCTGTGGAAGCCGTTGAAGGAGGCGATGCCGAAGCCGCGCGTCTGGGTGACGCCGTCCCACGCCTCGGCGTTATACGCCTCGATGATCGACGGGCCCCAGCCGAACTGCGTGATGTAGAGGTCCTCGGCCAGCACCTTCTGGGCGGCGCGCACGATCTCCAGCCGCTTCGCCGGGTCGCTCTCCTTGGTCTGCGCGTCGATCAGCGCGTCATACTGCTCATTGACCCATTCGCCGTAGTTGCGGCGGTCGGGCCCGTAGGCGCGCGACACCAGCCACTCCGCGGGATCGACCCGCTCGGGCCTGAGGATCGCGGGGTGGACCTCGATGTCGCCGTGCCGGTGGGCCTGGATCAGGTCGAGCCAGCGCGCCTCCGACACCTGCTGCACGTTGTACTTCAGGCCGAGCTGCACCGCGTCGGCCGACCACTTCCGGAAGGCGTCGATGCGGCTCGGCTCGTTGCTCTGCACGAGCACCCCGATCTCCGGCACCACCTCGCCCGCCTTGGGCCAGGTCAGCCGCGCCGTCGTCTCCGCGACCCAGCCCGGATCCTTCATGTAGTAGCCGGACACCCCGTCGTAGAAGCGCCGGTACTTCTCGTTCTCCACCGCGATCGCCGGTTCGGCCGCAGCGGCCTCGCCGCCGATGCCGGGGAACGCGGCGCCCGCCGCGGTCGCAGCCATCAGCATCAGCAGGCTGCGGCGGTCGATCGGCGTACCGATACCGTTGTCGTCTGCCATCGTCCTCTCCTCCCAGTTCCGGCCGTCGGCTCGCGGCTCTTGGCGGAAGTGCTAACGCAGAATGGTTGCCGCGCGAAGACCTACTCGGCGGCGTCGGCCCGCTTGGGCGCATGGCCGACGCGCGGATCGTAGACGCCGATCGAGTTCTCGTAGCGCGCCAGGGTATCGGCGCTGAGGTACTTCTTCTCCAGTTCGCTGATCTTGGGGAAGCCCGTGAGGTCGAAGACGCCGAAGCCGCCCAGCGGGTGGTTCTTGTTGCGCGTCGCGAACTCGTTGTAGGCGTCGTCGCCGCGCCTGGCGTAGTCGACCAGGAAGTCGAACATCGCGATGGCGCCGATCTTGGTGACGTGGACGCCCGAGGTGCAGACGCCGAAGTCGCGGATCTCCTGGGTGGAGAGGGGCGGGTTGATGGCGTAGGGCGTGATCTTCAGCATCGCGTCCGGGAATGCCTCGCGGACCGCCTTCACCTCCTCGCGCGACTGCAGCGCCTCGACGTAGAGCACGTCGACGCCGGCATCGAGATAGGCCTTGCCGCGCTTCAGCACCTCGTCCATGCCGCCGCCGACCGCGCCGCGCGCGTCGGTGCGCGCCATGATGATGAAGTCGGGATCCATCTGGTCACGGACGTCGCAGGCCGCCCGGTACTTGCCCACCGCCTCCTCGATCGGGATGATCTCCTTGCCCTTGACGAAGCCGCAGCGCTTGGGTGCGACTTGGTCCTCCATGAACAGCGCGGCGGCGCCCGCGCGGATGATCTCGTCGACCGTGCGGCAGACGTTGATCGCGTTGCCGAAGCCGGTGTCGCAGTCGACGGTGACCGGGATCGACACGGCCTGGCAGATGCGCCGCGTGTTCTCCGCCAGCTCGGTCAGGGTCAGCATGCCGGCGTCGGGCAGGCCGAGCAGGTGGGTCGAGGTGTTCGAGCCGGAGATGCCGAACGCCTTGAAGCCGGCGGCTTCGGCGAGCTGCGCGTGATGG
>JADZBA010000363.1 GCA_020852355.1 Alphaproteobacteria bacterium | reverse complement strand
GCTCGCCGGTGCAGGTGCCGCCCATGGCCAGCGCGCGGTGGACCATGCGGTCGTTGAGCGCCTGGGCGCGCGCCATCTCGTCCTTGTCGTCGGGGTCGATGATGAAGGCGAGGTGGAAGTTGCCGTCGCCGACATGGCCGACGATCGGCGCCAGCAGGCGGCTCTCGACGATGTCCTTCTTGGTCTCGAGGATGCAGTCGGCGAGCCGCGAGATCGGCACGCAGACGTCGGTCGCCCAGCCCTTCGCCCCCGGCCGGAGCGCCATCGCCGCGTAGTAGGCGCTGTGCCGCGCGGCCCAGAGCTTCGAGCGCTCCTCGGGCTTCGTCGCCCAGACGAAGCCGGTGCCGCCCTCGGCCGCAGCGATCTCCTTGGCCATCTCCGATTGCTCGGCGACGCCGGCCTCGGTCCCGTGGAACTCGAAGAAGAGCGTCGGCTGCAACGGGAAGTCGAGCTTGGAATAGCGGTTGATCGCGTCGATCTGGACCTCGTCCAGCAGCTCGATGCGGGCCACGGGGATGCCGGCCTGGATGGTCTGGATCACCGTGTCGACGGCGCCCGCCAGCGTCGGGAACGAGCAGACCGCGGCCGCCATCGCCTCGGGCACGCCGTAGAGCTTCAGCGTGATCTCGGTGATGACGCCGAGGGTTCCCTCGGAGCCGACGAAGAGCCGCGTCAGGTCGTAGCCCGCGGCCGACTTGCGGGCGCGGCCGCCGGTGCGGATGACCCGGCCGTCGGCCAGCACCACCGTCAGGCCCAGGACGTTCTCGCGCATCGTGCCGTAGCGCACGGCATTGGTGCCCGACGCGCGGGTCGCGGTCATGCCGCCGATCGAGGCGTCGGCGCCGGGGTCGATCGGGAAGAAGAGGCCGGTGTCGCGCAGATGCTCGTTGAGCTGCTTGCGGGTGACGCCGGCCTGCACCGTGCAGTCCAGGTCCTCGGGCGACACGCGCAGCACGTCCTTCATCAGGCCGACATCGAGGCAGACGCCGCCGTGGAGGGCGGCGACGTGCCCTTCCAGCGAGGTGCCCGTGCCGAACGGGATGACGGGCACGCCGGCCGCGGCGCACGCCTTGACGACCTCCGCCACCTCCTCGGTCGAGCGCGCGAAGGCGACGGCGTCGGGCGGTGCCGTGACGTGGTAGGATTCGTCGCGCCCATGCTGCTCGCGCACCGCCAGCGCGGTCGACAGCCGGTCGCCCAGGATCTGGCGCAGGCGATCGAGCAGCGCCTCGCTGGGCGGGCTGCGGCGCACGGCGGCTGCGGCGGACATGGGCTGGCTCCAGGGATCGTCGGGTGGCGCGAAGGTAGGGCCGCCGTCCCGTGCCGGCAAGCGGCTCAGGCGGGACGCCAGTCCGCCCGGTCGAGTGCGTAGTAGACGACGTCGAACGTCTTGAAGACGGCGTCGCGGCGCCAGGTCAGCCCGAGCCGTTCCATGACGCCGCGCGAGGCGCGGTTGTCCGGCAGCGCGATCGCCATGATGCGGTCGAGGCCGAGCGTCCCGAAGCCCCAGGCGAGCGCCGCGCGGCCGGCCTCCACGGCGAGGCCGCGGCCGCGCGCACGCTCGGCGAGGCTGTAGAGCACCTCCGTCTCGCCGTCGAACTCCGGCATCCGGCGCAGGCCGTGGTGTCCCAGCAGGCTGCCGTCGGCGCGGTCGATCACCGCCCACGGCCCATAGCCCCGTTTCTCCCATTCGTCCACGAAATGGCGGATGGTGCGCTCGGCGATGAGCGCGGCCGGCTCCCCCGGCGTCGAGCGCAGCCAGTGGCGCACCGACGCCTCGTCGCGCACCTGCGCGTAGGCCGGGATGTCGTCGAGGGTGAAGGGGCGCAGCGTCAGGCGGGCGGTCTCGACCGTCGTCACGGCCGCTCCGCCGGCCAGGTGACGATGCGGTCCTGGGCGGCGTCCTCGGGCACGTCGCGCTCGGAGACGACGCGGCCGCGCACCGAGATGCCCGCCTCGTGCACCGTCGCCGGGTCGCCCGAGACCAGGGGATGCCACCAGTAGAGGTCGCGACTCTCCGCCACCAGGCGGTAGGCGCAGGTCGGCGGGATCCAGCGCAGCCGGCGGACGTTGCGCGGCGTCAGCTTGATGCAGTCCTTCACGATGGTCTTGCGCCGCGCGTAGCGCTTGCAGCGGCAGCTCTCGGTGTCGAGCAGCTTGCAGGCGACGTCGGTGAAGTCGTAGCGGCCGGACGCCGGGTCGTGGAACTTGAGCAGGCAGCAGCGGCCGCAGCCGTCGCACAGCGATTCCCACTCGGCATCGGTCATCTCGCCGAGGCGCTTGGTCTTCCAGAAGGGAGCGGCCGGCTCGTCCCCCGGTGCTAGGGCCGGCGCCGCAGCGGCACGTCGCGTCATGGCGCGCACCGTCTTCGCCGGGCGCGATCCTGTCAACGCCCGCGTCACGCCGATCGCGCCGGGCCTCTCGACACGAGGGCTGCGAGCCGCAACACTGTTGTCATAAAATCGTAACGTCGCAGGCTGCCCCAGGCATCCTCGGGAGGAGACCATGAACGACACGCTCGCCACCGGCGCCATCCGCCGCATCGCCGCCGTCCTGGCGCTGAGCGTCGCCGGCGCGGCCGCCGCGGACGCCCAGACGCTCAACGCCTATTCGATCTGGCCCGAGAACTGGGCCCGGCCGATGCTGCAGGAGTTCGAGGCGGCGAGCGGCATCAAGGTCAACTTCCTGCGCTTCTCCTCGGGCGAGGCGCTGGCCCGGGTGATCGCGGAGAAGAACAACCCGCGCGTCGACGTGCTCTTCGGCGGCCCGGTCGAGACCTTCGCGGCGGGCGTCAAGGAAGGCGTCTTCGAGCCCTACAAGCCGCCCTCCTTCGCCGCCCTGCCCGCGCGCTTCCGCGAGGCGAACGGCCAGTGGGTGGCGATCGCCGACGATCCGCTGGTCTTCATGACCAACGCCAAGTTCCTCAAGGAGCACGGGCTGAAGGCGCCGGCGTCGTGGGACGACCTGCTGAACCCCGCCTACCGCAACATGCTGCAGATGGCCGACGCGCGGACCTCCGGGACCGCGGTCACGCGCATCTTCTCGGTCATGGAGGTGAACGGCCGCGACGAGGAGAAGGGCTTCGCCTACATGAAGAAGCTGCGCCAGAACGTGCAGCTCTACACCAAGAGCGGCGGCGGCGGCACGCTGCCGGTCGGTCTCGGCCAGGCGGCGGGCGGAATCTTCTTCATCGTCGACGCGCTCGACACCAAGGCCAAGGGCTACGACGTCGAGATCAGCTTCCCCAGGGAAGGCATCGGCACGGCCGCGGAGGGCATCGCGCTGCTGAAGGGCGCCAAGAACCCCGACGCTGGGCGCAAGCTGATCGACTGGGCGACCAGCCCGGCGATGCAGTCGCTGTTCGCCAAGCACAAGATCAACTTCGTCCCCGCCCATCCCGACGTGAAGACCGAGCCGTCGCTGGCCGCGGTCCTGAAGGACGCGAAGATCTTCCCGATCGACGATGCCTACGCCCAGGACAACCGCAAGAAGTTCGTCGCCCGCTGGATCGCGGAGGTGCTGCCCTAGGACGAGGCCGTGCCCGCGGCCGCGCGAAGGACGGTCCGCGATCCGGCGCTGGCGATCGCGGCCGCCGTCGTCGCGGCCCTGCTCGCCTTCTTCGTTCTCTACCCGCTGGTGGCGCTGCTCGCCCGCGTCTTCCTCGCCGATGGCCAGCTCGGCATCGGGCTGCTGCTGGAGGTGCTGGGGCAGCCCGGCCATCGTGCCGCCTTCGCCAACAGCCTGCTGCTCGCGACGCTGGTCGGGGTGACCGGCACCGCGCTCGGCTTTCTCTTCGCCTTCACGGCGGCCCGCGCGGGCCTGACCGTGGCCTGGGCGCGCTTCCTCGACGTCGCCACCCTGCTGCCGCTGATCTCGCCGCCCTTCACCACCTCGATCTCGCTGATCTTCTCGTTCGGCCCGCGCGGCCTCATCACCCACGACCTCCTCGGCCTGAAGGGCGTGACGATCTACGGGCTGAGCGGGACGCTCGCGGCGGAGACGCTGACCTACTTCCCGATCGCCTACCTGACGCTGCGCCCGGTGCTGTCGGCGATGGGGAACACGCTGGACGAGATGGCGATGAGCCTCGGCGGCTCGCGCCGGCATCTCTTCCGCACCGTCACCCTGCCGCTGGCCGTGCCGGGCTTGGCCAACGCCTTCCTTCTCCTCTTCGCGGCCTCGCTCGCCGACTTCGCAACGCCGCTGATCCTCGCGGGCAACCGGTTCCCGGTGCTGCCGACCGAGGCCTACCTCCAGATCACGGGCCTCTTCGACCTGCAGGGCGGCGCGGTCCTGTCCTTCGCCTTGCTGGTGCCGGCGGTCGCCGTCTTTCTGCTGCAACGCTACTGGGTCGGACGCCGGCAGTACGTGACGGTGACCGGCAAGGCCGGGCCGGAGGGGACGGCGAAGGGGGTGTCGCCGGCGGCGCGCGCCGTGCTCGTCGCGCTCTGCCTCCTCGTCGCCGCCTTCATCCTCTATCTCTACGCGCTGCTGATCTGGGCCTCGGTGGTGGCGGCGTTCGGCGCCAACCACGCATTCACCCTCGACCACTACCGGGTCATCTTCACCGAGGGCCGCAAGGCGATCGGCGACACGCTGGTCATCGCGCTCCTGGGCATGCCGCTGGGCGGCCTCTACGGCGTGCTGGTCGGCTACATCGTGGCGCGCGGCCGCTTCGCCGGGCGCCAGCTCCTCGAGCTCGCCGCGATGATCAACTACGCGCTGCCCGGCACCATCGTCGGCATCGCCTACCTCATCGCCTTCAACGACCCGCCGGTCGCCCTCACCGGGACGGCGCTGATCATCGTCGCCTGCTACGTCTTCCGCTACAGCCCGACCGGGATCCGCGCCACCATCGCCCAGCTCCACCAGATCGACCGCAGCCTGGAAGAGGCATCCGAAAGCCTCGGCGCAAAGGGTGGGACCACATTCCGGCGCATCGTCATGCCGCTGATCCTGCCGGCCTTCTTCGCCGGCCTGGGCGTCGTCTTCATCCGCTCGATGACGGCGATCAGCGCCACGATCTTCCTGGTCTCGATCGACTGGACCCTGATCACCGTGCGCATCCTGGAGAACATGACCGAGCTGGCGCTGGGCCCGGCCGCGGCCTTCTCGGTCTTCGTCATCGTCGTCGTCATGGTCGTGACAGGGCTGGTCAATGCCCTGCTGCGCCGCCTGCGTGCCGGTCAGGAGATGCCGGTCGCCGGCATGGGAGGAGGCTGACATGGCAGCGGACGCGGGCGCACCCGTAGGCATCCGCCTGGAAGGCGTCTCCGCGCAGTTCCGCCACCGGGTGAAGGGGCTGGTCTACGCCGCCCGCGACGTCACGCTGGCCATCGCGCCGGGCGAGCTGCTGACGCTGCTCGGCCCGTCGGGCTGCGGCAAGACCACGACCCTGCGCATGATCGCCGGGTTCCAGGAGCCGAGCGCGGGGCGCATCCTGATCGGCGAGCGCGACGTGACGCGGGTCATGGCGAGCGACCGCGACATCGGTTTCGTCTTCCAGAGCTACGCGCTCTTCCCGCACCTCTCGATCTTCGAGAACGTCGCCTACGGCCTGCGGGTACGCAAGGAGGCCGCGGCCGGGATCGCGCGGCGCGTCGGCGCGGTGCTCGATCTGGTCGGCCTCGCCGGCTACGAGCGCCAGCTTCCCAGCCAGCTATCGGGCGGCGAGCAGCAGCGTGTGGCGCTGGCCCGCGCCATCGTCATCCGGCCGCGCGTGCTGCTGTTCGACGAGCCGCTCTCCAACCTCGACGCCAAGCTCCGGGTGCAGATGCGCAGCGAGATCCGCGAGCTGCAGAAGCGCCTGGGCATCACCGCGGTCTACGTCACCCACGACCAGGAGGAGGCGATGGCCATTTCCGACCGCATCGCGGTCATGAGCCGGGGCGAGATCGTCCAGCTCGGCGATGCCGAGACCCTCTACCGCCGCCCCGCCTCGACTTTCGTGGCGGAGTTCATCGGCCGCTCGAACCTGCTTGCCGCCACCGTCGAGAGCGTCGCACCCGGCGCCGTCGGCGTTTCCGTCGCCGGCGCCCGGCTGCTCCTGGAGGCACCGGGCGACGGCCTCGGCCAGGGGATGGCAGTGCGGCTGGTAGTCCGGCCGGAGGCAGTGACGCTGGCCGCCGAGCGCCCCGGCGCGCTGGCGGCCACCGTGCGCGGCCGGACCTATCTCGGCGAGAAGGTCGAGTACGAGCTGGAGACCGCCGGCGGGCGGCTGCAGGCGGTCATCTTCGATCCGCCGGAGGGCGGCACCTTCCCGCCCGGCTGCCGGGTTGCCGTACAACTGCCGACGCGTGGCCTGCAGATCCTGCCGGAGACCGCATCATGATCCGCCGCCTGTGGCTCGGCCTGCTGGCGGCCCTCGCCGCGGCGCCCGCCGTCGCGGCCGAGCGCATCCACGGCGCCGATGCGCACTACGCCTCGCCGGTGGTGGCGCTCGCCTGGGCGGTGCTGCGCCATCGCGACGAGGCCGAGACCGCCGTGGTGATCCGCGTCGCGGACCGCGCCGGACGGGGCTGGCATCTCCAGGTCGACGGCGTCGACCCGTTCGGCGGCGCGCGGCGGACCCTGGCCACCCCCCAGGCGGTCGGCGGCGGCGTCGACGTGACGATCCCGCGGCGCGTGCTCGCCGACCTGCCGAGCCTGGAGCTGCATTTCGCCGCCGACGACGACGCGCTGCGCGCCGGCGACGCGGTGCTCACCATCTACTATCTCGGCGTGCCGGACACGACGCCGGAGTTCCCCGACGCCGCCAAGATGGACGACTACCTCGCGAGGACCATCGCCGGCCGCTGACCGCGGCGGATCAGGCGGCGAGCTTGCGGTCGAGAAAATCGAGCCGGTCCTGGCCCCAGAAGATCTCGCCGTCGACGATGTAGGTCGGCGCGCCGAACACGCCGCGGGCCATCGCCGCCTCGGTGTCCACGTCGTAGCCGCCGGCGATGGCGGGGTCGGCGCCGGCCGCGCGCAGCTTCGCCCCGTCGAACCCCGCCGCCGCTGCCACCCTGTCGAGGACGACGACATCGTTGACGTCGAGATCGTCGGCCCAGAGCGCGGCCATCAGGGCGTGCGCCAGGCGCATGGCATCGCCGTCGCCGCCGGCGCTGCGCGCCGCCAGCACCATCTGGACCCGCGGCGTCTCGGGCGACGGGAAGGCCTTGGGGTGCAGGACCAGCGGCACCTTCAGCCAGTCGCGCCAGCGCTGCAGCTCCATCAGGCGATAGGCCTGGCGCTGCGGCGCGCGCTTGGGCAGGGGCAGGCCGCCCGACTGCGGGAAGATGCGGCTGTAGTCGACCGGCTTGACCGAGACGGTCGCGCCGTGACGGGCGACCAGGGCGGCGAAGCGCGCCGAGCCGAGATAGGCCCAGGGCGAGTTGAGCGAGAAGTAGTAGTCGACATGCTTGCCCATCGGCCGCGTCCTCCCTGCGGGGTCGCCCTCGTGCCCCGCAGGCCGGGTCGCCTCACGCCGCAGCGAGACTATTGCCTCCGATGCGGCGCTCCAAGGGGCGGACGCCCAGCATCTCGGCGCCGGACGGCCGCAGCACGAACCCGCCGCGCACGGCGAGGCGCCGCATCGCACGGTTCTCCGCGAGAATCTGGACGCGCGCCTCGCTGCCCCGGGCGACGGCGAGGGCGGCCCGCAGGAGCCGCCAGGCGATGCCGCGCCGGCGCGCCGGCGGCGCCACCACGATCGCCAGCTCGACCGCCGTACCGTCGGGCGCCAGCTCCACTGCCCCGGCCAGGGCGCCGTCACGGAACATGGCGAGGACCATCGCGCCGCGCGCCGTCAGCGCCGCGACATGGGCACGCACGGCCGCGTCCGTGGCCGGCGCGCCGAAGCGCAGCCGCCGGTCGGTCGCGTCGAGCGCCAGAAGCAGCTCGGCGTAGCAGGCGAGCCAGGCGCCCGAGATCGGCCGGATCCGCTGCATCGTCGCCACCTTCGATTCGCAGGCGGGCCATCGCGCCGCCTTCCGGTGGGTCGCCGCGGCGGAGGATCCGGTTCGGTCCGGGCGCCGAGGGGGTGGCCGAAGCGAGGGTCAGCGGCGCACGACCTCTCCGCCGGGCACGGCCCGGCTGCGCCGCAGGACGTTCGCCGCCTCGATCAGCCGGTAGAACTTGCGGTTGTCGAGCAGGTTCATCATCACGGCATTGTCGGCGAACGCCGCGCTCCAATAGCCGCCGGCGGTCTCCTGCGGGCCGCCGGCATAGGTGAACCGCACCACCTCGATCAGCAGCAGCGGCCGCACCACCTCGATCGCCGTCACGGTGTCGAGGAAGATGACGCTGTCCACCCGCGGGATGTGCAGCGGCAGGATGTCCATGACGACGTGCAGGAAGCCGATCCGGCGAATGCTGATCCGGTCGGGATAGAGCGCCACCAGCCCGCCCCAGCCGTGGGCCTGGAGCAGCGGCAGCTCCTCCGGACGGGCCTGCGGGCGGGGCCGGCGTCGCCACCAGGCCCGCAGTCGGCTTCGGATTCCGGGCGCCGGTCCGGTCGTGCTGCCCAGGGTCACCGATCACCTCATTGCGCCGCGCGCTCCCGCGTCATGCACACGCCGTCGGGATGCGAGGATATCGACAGCTTTTCGGCGTTCATATAGGCTTTCGGCACGATCGAGCCAGCCACGACCGTGGATCGTGATCGTGGCCGGCGCGGCGGGCCGCGTCGGCCACGGAATCTCAGGGGGCAGAATGGACGGAACCGTGGCGTCGTCTCCGGAATCGGGAAAGCAGCGCTTCGCCGACCTGGTGAGGCTGCATGCCCAGAAGACAAAGTTCATCACCCGCGAGCAGGAGATCAAGCTGCTCGAGGAGGGCCTCAACCGGCACAACCTGTCGCTCGCCGACAGCCGCAACATCGTGCGTGGTGTCGCGGACGAGATGTCGGTCACCCTGGAGCGCGACGTCGACGGAGCGGCCACCGCCATCCTCAAGAACTTCGCCGCCAAGCGGAAGAACAAGATCCGCAAGGGCGAGTTCGAGCAGGCGGCCGCCTTCTACCGGATCCAGTCCGACGGAGCGCTGAGCGAGGGCGAGGTGCGTAGGCGCGTCAAGGCGATCATGCAGAGCCACGACATGAAGCCCAAGCGCAGCGGCATGCTGCGGACCCGCCGCTGGTATCGGTCGATCAAGGAAGCCTGAGGCGCCGGCGGCCGGCTATCCCCGGCCGGCGGCGTAGTGGTAGCGCTGCTGGCGGTAGCGCTGGAACAGGATGCCGATGACGGCCACCACCCAGATGCTGAGCTCGTTCATCAGCCAGTAGACCGCGCACACCGCATAGAGCGGCAGGATGGTCGCGGCGACGGCGATCAGCGCGTCGCATGCGGCCGCGCGGATGGCGTCCACCCCGCCCCACAGGCGGAAGGGCAGCAGCAGGGCGAGCAGCAGCAGGATGCCGTGCGCGGCGACGGTGGCCCGGATCCACAACGGCGAATCGTAGGAGCGCAGGTAGATGTCCGGCAGGAGCCGGAGGTACGGGCCGAACCGCTCCTCGACCATGGCGCTGAAGTCGAGGTTCCACGGGCTGTCCACGGAGAAGATCCGGTCGATCGCATAGATCGACACCGGCGGTCCCGCCCACAGCACCACGATCGCCAGCAGCAGGCCCGCCAGCAGCGCGGCACGGCGCAGCGCCGGTATGGCGTGGTAGTCGCGCGGCTTGATCGCGTCGACGGCCTCCGCGACCAGGGTGGTGGCCATCATCGGCACGATGACGGCGACGAACCACGCCCCGATCTGGGCGACGATCCCGTTCATCGTGCGGGCCGTGCGAACGATGGATGGCGCAGGCGGCGGACGGCCATGGCCGCGATACTACCCCGACGGGCGGTCCTCGCGCACCCGCCGTCGCTGCCGGACTGTCCGGTCGCCGAGTCGCGCCGGCAATGGTAGAGTGCCACCGGCGAGCCGTTCGATCGCCGTTCGCAGGAGGGGAAGATGACCGAGCCAGCGCTGCGATCGGAACCTCCGGGCACCGTGCCGCCCTCGCGCGGCGCCGGCCTCGCCGGCTGGGCCCTCGGCACCGCCGCCGTCGCGCTGATCGTCGCCGCGACATCGCCGATCTGGGGACCGCTGATGAGCGGCGATCGCCTCGCCGTCCGCATCGCGAGCGCCGAGCAGGAGCTCGCGCGCCTGGGTGCTGCCCTGACGGAGCGCACCGATCCGCTGCCGGCACGCCTGGCCGGGCTGGAGCAGGAGTTCCGCGCCGCCGATCAGCGCATCGACGAGCTGCGGCGGCTGGCACTGATCGGCGCGATCGCCCAGTTGCGGCCCGCCCTCGCGCGGCCGACGCCGTTCGCCCTCGAGCTCGCCGCCGTCGCCGGCCTGGCGGCCGGCCGCGCAGGGCCGATGGCCGCCGTCGCGGTGCTGACGCCGCACGCGGCTACCGGCATCCCGACGCTTCGCCAGATCCGGGCCCGCTTCGACGACTACGCCATGCGCACGCTGATGGCCGAGGCGTCGACCGACGACGTGCCCATCGTCTCCCAGCTCGTCACCTGGATCAGCGCCACCGCGCCGCTCGGCAGCGGCCGCTTCGTCCTCGACCTGACGATGCCGTCGGCGGCGACCGCGGTGCGCGCCGCGGCCCAACGCCTGGAAGCCGACGACCTCGACGGCGCCCTCGCCGTGCTGTCCGGGCTCACGGGTCCCGCCGCCGAGGCGATGCGGCCCTGGATCGAACAGGCCCGGGCCCGAGCCGACGCGACCCGTGCGCTCGAGCAGCTCGTCGCGGCCGCCGCCGGCGGCGGCCGCTGAGGCGATAGGGGAACGCCGGCATGGCGATGTCGGGCGCGCGCTTCGACTATTCGAGCGTCCTCATCCGCTTCCTGTTCAGCCTGTTCTTCGTGCTGGCGGCCTACAACCCCACCGGCGTCTCTTACTACCACTGGCTCTATCGCGGCGAAGAGCTGCTCGCCCTCAAGGTCTTCGTCGGCCTGGTGCTGTTCAGCATCTACGTGGTCCTCGCCGTCACCACCTGGCGGATGATGGGCGCCCTCGGCATCGGCCTGGTGGCCGTCGTGTGCGCCGCCGCGGGCTGGCTGTTCTGGGAGCTGGGGATCGTCGACCTGAGCAGCGTCAGCGCGGTGCTCACCGGCATGCTGATCATGGTCGCCGTCGTCTTCACTGTAGGAATCAGCTACTCCGGCGCCCACACGCGTCTGGCGGGAGTCCTGCACACTCAGATCAAATAGCGCCCACGTGCGGCGCCGAACGGGTCAGCGG
The DNA here is from genome assembly GCA_020852355.1 of Alphaproteobacteria bacterium. Taxonomy (GTDB): domain Bacteria; phylum Pseudomonadota; class Alphaproteobacteria; order ATCC43930; family Allostellaceae; genus Allostella. The sequence continues at coordinate 1,271 of JADZBA010000363.1, read as the reverse complement.
GTCAGCGACAGCGCCATCGCGCGATTGACGAGCTCGGTCGAAGCCTGATCCACCGCGAGGCGCGAGCGCGCCAGCAGCAGCCACGTCGCCGCCGGGCCGACGCCGAGGCCGTCGACCGGAACGAGCGCCGCGACCGCCTGGGGAAGCTGCCCGCGCATCAGATGGGCATCGACCGCACCGACCGCCACGCGGGTCGGAGAAGGCGGCCGCGGCTCGACCACGCCGAAGCGGGCCGCCGCGTCGGTCGCCCAACGCGCCGCCGTCCCGAACCAGCCGTCCCCGCCCTCCGGCGCGCTGGCGATGATCGCCGGCGCGAGCGTGCGGAAGGCGACGCGCAGATCGGCCACGGTCGGCGCGCCGCGCGCGGCATAGGCCTGCAGCTCCCCGATCGGCGGCGCCAGCCCGGGTATCCCTTCCGCGAGCTGCCGGACATACGCGAGCTCGCGGCCGAACGGGCGCGGCTCCTGGACCGTCGCCGCGAGGTGGATCGCCGCCGCGAGCAGCCGTTCGAGCTGGATCTCCGCTGCTGTCGCGGTGTGCTGCTGCGTCAGCGCCGCCACCTCCTTCTCCAGCCTGACGGTGCGGTCGGAGAAGCCCTCGCCCACCTGGCGCAACCGCTCCCCGAGCGCGCCCGCCGCGCCGGCCGTCGCCATCTGCTGTTGCGCCAGCGACGCGACATCCCGTTCGAGCCGGCCCGTGCGCTCGTCGAATCCGGCGCCGAGCTGCCGCAGCCGGTCGCCAAGCGCGCCCGCGACACCGGCCGTGGCCGCATGCTGCTGCGCCAGCGACCCGACGTCCTTCTCCAGCTTGCCGGCGCGGTCGGCGAGCTCCTGCGTGGCACCGGCGACGAGGCCCGCCCGCTCGGCGCCGTCGCGCTCGAGCCGCGCGACCCGTTCGGCCAGCCCCTCGACCACCTGGCGCACTGCCGCATCGGCGTCCGCCGCGCGCTGCCGGACCGCCGCCAGCTCCTTCTCGAGACCCGCCGCCCGTTCGGCCTGGCGTTCCAGCATCTGCTGCGATGCCGCGCCTGCGGCCGCCGCGGCGTCGGTGCGCCGCCCGACGGCCGCCAGCTCCTTCTCGATGCCGTCGAGGCGCTGGCCGACCGCCTCCAGCGCCTGCCGCAGCGCGGCGGAGACCGCGCCTTCGACGGCCCCGACATCGGCCTCCAGCCGCTCCGCCCGCGCCTCGGCGCGCTCGATCCGCTCGCGGGCCGCGGCATCCGCCTCCTGGCGCGCCGCGGCGGCGGCGACCGCCCGTTCGATCTGCGCCTT
>JADZBA010000362.1 GCA_020852355.1 Alphaproteobacteria bacterium | reverse complement strand
GACGACGCGATCGCCGGCACCAGCTCGATCATGCCGCAGAAGAAGAACCCCAGCCCGATCGAGCACCTGAAGGCCAAGGCCGCCCACCAGATCGGGGCACTGGTGTCCTCGCTCTCGGCGCAGAAGACGACGCCGTTCACCCACGGCCGCGAGGTCGGCAACGAGAGCGTCGCACTGTTCAAGGAGGCGGCGAGCCAGATGGAGGCGACCCTGGCGCTCGCCGACGCCGTCGTCCGCGGCCTGCGCTTCCGTGCCGACAACCTGCTCGACGATGCGCGCCGCAACTACTGCACCTTGACGGAGCTGGCCGACACCATGGTCCGCCATCGCGGCCTCAGCTTCCGCACCGCGCACGAGGTGGTCGGCGCGCTGGCTCGCGAGGCGGCGGAGCGGCGGCTCGCCGGCAGCCACGAGATCACGGCGGCCCTCGTGGACGAGGTGGCGGAACGGGTCGCCGGCAAGCGCCTGGCGCTGACCGACGCCGAGCTCAGGGCCGCTCTCGATCCGGCCTTCAACGTCGAGCAGCGCAAGGTGCCCGGCGGGCCGGCGCCGTCGGCCGTGCGCGAGGCGATCGGCCGGCTGCGCGCCGGCCTGGCGGAGCAGGAGGCGCTGCTGGCACGCCGCCTCGCGGCGCTGGAGGAGGCCGACCGCCGGCTCGCCGCCGCGGCGGCCGCGGCGTGAGCGCCGTGGGCGAGGAGTCCGGCGCCGAGTTCCGCCTGACCGAGGCGCGCCTGTCGCGGCCGCCGGCGGCCGTCTTCACGCGCCTGTCCCAGGCGCCCGGGCTGGCGCGCGAGTCCCGGCACTTCAAGGAGTTCATGGCCGTCGACCGGGCGCACACGGTGATGCTGGTCGAGCAGGGCATCCTCTCCCGCGAGCATGGGAAGGCGATCCTCGGCGTGCTGGCGGAGATCGATGCGGGCGGGCTCGAAGGGCTCGCCGTCGACGAGACGCGCGGCAGCTTCCTGCTGCAGGTCGAGGCGCGTCTCGCCGAACGGCTGGGCGAGGACATCGGCGGGCGCATGCATACCGGCCGCAGCCGCATCGACCAGGGGGCGACGGTGCGCCGCCTCTACAAGCGGCGCCGGCTGCTCGACGCCGTCGAGGGGCTCCTGCGCCTGGAATCGGCGGTGCTGGAAAAGGCGCAGCGCCACCGCCGGACGCTGATGCCGGGGTACACGCACCTGCAGCACGCCCAGCCCTGGGTGTTCGGCCACTACCTGCACAGCTTCTTCGTGAAGTTCCGCGAGGACTTCGACCGCATCACCGAGTGCTACCAACGCCTCAACCTCAATCCGCTGGGCACGGTCGGGCTGTCGGGCACCTCCTGGCCGCTGAACCGGGCGCGGACCACGGCGCTGCTCGGCTTCTTCGGGTTGGTCGAGAACAGCAAGCTCGGCCGCGAGGCCTACTACGCGGCGGAGGCGGTGGCGTCGCTGTCCTACGTGATGGCGGACCTCAACGACCTCGCGACGGATCTCCATCTCTGGTCGAGCCACGAGTTCGGCCTGGTCGAATGCGACGACGCCTTCTGCGGTACCAGCAGCATCTTCCCGCAGAAGAAGAATCCGGCCGCGCTGGAGACGATCAAGAAGGCGTCGGGCGGGGCGACGCAGTGGCTGGCCGAGGCCTTCGCCACGTTCCGCGGAGAAGGCACCGGCGACCAGGCGATCCGTGAGCTGTCGATGATCGACCGCGCCTTCGACACGACCGCCAACATGCTGGAACTGGCGGCCGCCGTCGTCGCGACGCTGATCGTCCACGAGCCGCGGATGCGCGCGCTCGCGTCGGAGAACTGGGCGACGGCGAGCAATCTCGCGGACGTGCTGGTGCGCGACCGCGGGCTCTCCTACCGCCAGAGCCATCACGTCGTCGGCCGCATGGTGCGCCTGTGCCTGGAGGCGGGAGTGGTGCCGGGGCAGGCGACGGGCGCGGGACTGGACTGCGCGGCGCTCGACACGGTCGGGCGGCCGCTCGGCCTGACCGACGGGGAGGTGCGCGACGCGCTCGACGCCGACCGGTTCGTCGCGACGCGCGTCACCACGGGGTCGGTGGCACCCGGAGAGGTCGACCGGATGCTGCGCGAGGCCGACGGCGACTTCACCTCGATGCGCGTCTGGCTCGGCGCGGAGAAGGAGCGGATCGCGGCGGCGTCCGCCGATCTCGACCGCGCCGTCGCCGCGATCCGCGGATGCACGTGACGGCCGCCCCGACGGTGGACGGCGGCGCGCTGCTCTCGGTCGAAGGGCTGAAGGCGCATCTCTTCACGCCGGCCGGGGTCGTGCGCGCCGTCGACGGCGTCTCCTTCTCCCTGGCCGAGCGCGAGACCCTGTGCATCGTCGGCGAGTCGGGCTGCGGCAAAAGCATGACTGCGCTGGCGATCATGGGGCTGCTGCCGGAACCCGCCGGCCGCATCGTGGAAGGCCGCATCGCGCTGGCCGGCGAGGGCGACCTCGCGGGCCTGCCGGAGGCGCGGCTGCGTGCCATCCGCGGCAACGTCGTCTCGATGATATTCCAGGAGCCGATGAGCAGCCTGAACCCGGTCTTCGAGATCGGCTACCAGGTCGCCGAGGTCATCCTGCAACATCGTCGGATCTCGCGTCGCGAGGCCGAGCAGCAGGCCGTCGACATGCTGCGCACCGTCGGGATCCCGTCGCCCGAGCGCCGGGCGCACGCCTATCCGCACCAGCTCTCCGGCGGGATGCGCCAGCGCGTCATGATCGCGATCGCGCTCGCCTGCCGGCCGCGCCTGATGCTCGCCGACGAGCCGACAACGGCCCTCGACGTCACCATCCAGGCGCAGATCCTCGACCTGATGAACCGCCTCAAGGAGGAGGTCGGCACGGCGATCGTGCTGATCACCCACAACATGGGCGTGGTCGCCGAGATGGCGCAGCGGGTCTGCGTCATGTACGCCGGGGTGGTCGTCGAGGAGGCGGACGTCGAGCCGCTGTTCGAGGAGCCGCTGCATCCCTACACGCGCGGGCTGCTCGGCTCCATCCCGCGGCCCGACCGGCGCCAGCCCCGGCGTGCCCGGCTGCACACCATCCCGGGGTCGGTCCCGAACCTGCGGGCCGATTGGCGGGGCTGCCGCTTCGCCGACCGCTGCTCGGAGGTCATGGACGTCTGCCGCCGGGTGGAGCCGCCGCTCGCCGTTCCCGAAGGCAAGGCCCCGGGCCACAAGGTCCGCTGCTGGCTGCACCTCCCGACCCCGATGGGAGCGTGAGATGAACGCCGCCCCGCTGCTCGAGCTGAAGGGCCTGAAGAAGCACTATCCGGTCATGGGCGGGCTGCTGCGCCAGGTGGTCGGGCAGGTGAAGGCGGTGGACGGCGTGGACCTCGCGGTGCGCACCGGCGAGACCCTGGGCCTGGTCGGCGAATCCGGTTGCGGCAAGACGACGCTCGGCCGGACCATTGTCCGACTGGAGGAGGCGACCGCGGGGGCGATCCTGTTCGAGGGCCGCGACGTGACGCGCCTGGGCGCCGAGGAGATGCGCTCGCTGCGGCGCGAGATGCAGGTGATCTTCCAGGATCCCTATTCCTCGCTGAACCCGCGGCGCACGGTCGGCCAGACCCTGACCGAGCCGTACCGCATCCACGGCCTCGGCAGCGGCGCGGAACGCCGGGAGTGGGCGCTCGAGCTGCTCGGCCTCGTCGGGCTGCGGCCGGAGCATTTCGACCGGCACCCGCACGAGTTCTCGGGCGGGCAGCGCCAACGCATCGGCATCGCCCGCGCGCTGGCGCTGAAGCCGAAGCTGATCGTCTGCGACGAGCCGGTGTCGGCGCTCGACGTGTCGATCCAGGCGCAGGTCGTCAACCTGCTCCTCGACCTCCAGGACAAGTTCGGCCTCACCTACATCTTCATCGCCCACGACCTGTCGGTGGTCGAGCACATCAGCGACCGGGTGGCCGTCATGTATCTCGGCCACGTCGTCGAGATCGCGGAGGCCCGCACGCTCTACGACCGGCCGCTGCATCCCTATACCGAGGCGCTGCTCGCCGCCTCGCCGGTGCCGGATCCGAAGGTGCGGCGGGCACGCATCATCCTGCAGGGCGACGTGCCGAGCGCACTGGCGCCGCCGCCCGGTTGCCCGTTCAATACGCGCTGCCCGCACGCGACGGCGATCTGCCGCGAGGGCGGCGTGCCGGCGCTGGAAGAGGTGGCGCCCGATCATTTCGTCCGCTGCCGGCGCGTGGCGGAGATCCGCGCGCTCTAGGAAGGGAAGGCGGCCATGGCCGAGGAAGCCCGGGATTTCATCGTGGTCGGAGGCGGCATGGTCGGTGCCGCCATCGCCTACGGCCTCGGCAAGCGCGGCGCGCGCGTCGTGGTCCTGGACGAGGGGGACACGGCGGTCCGCGCGGCGCGCGTCAACCTGGGCCTGGTGTGGCTGCAGTCCAAGGGCGACGGCATGCCGGACTACGGCCGCTGGTCGCGCCGCTCGGTCGACCTGTGGCCGGCCTTCGACGCCGAGCTGCGCGAGCTCACCGGCGTCGCCACCGAGCTGGAGCAGAACGGCGGCGTCACCCTCTGCCTGGGCGAAGAGGAGTTGGAGGAGCGCGCCAGGACGATCCGCCGCATGCACAACCAGGTCGAGCCCTGGGTCTACGAGACGGAGATGATCGATCGCCGCCATCTCCAGTCGCTGATGCCGAAGGCGCGGCTCGGCCGCGACGTGGTCGGCGCCTCCTGGTGCCCGCACGACGGCATCTCGAACCCGCTTCGCACGCTGCAGGCCATGCATGCCGGCATGAAGCGGGTCGGCGTCGCCTACCGACCCGACGCGCCGGTCCGGAGCATCGGCCGCGACGGCGCCGGCTTCGCCGCCCAGACGCCCGCCGGCACCTTCCGCGCCGCCAAGGTGGTGGTCGCGGCCGGCCATGGCATCCCGGCGCTCGCGGCCCAGCTCGGCCTGCAGGCTCCGATCCGGCCGGAGCGCGGCCAGCTCCTGGTCACCGAGCGCATGGAGCGCATCCTGCCGTTTCCGGCGGGCGGCCTGCGCCAGACCGCCGACGGCACGATCATGATCGGTTCGACGCGCGAGAAGGTGTCGAGCCTCGACACGCGCACGACCACGGCGTCCGCCATCACCCTGGCCAAGCGCGCGCTCCGCATCCTGCCCGACCTCGTCGACATCCGGATCGTGCGCTCCTGGGCGGGATTGCGCGTGCTGGCGCCCGACGGCTTCCCGGTCTACCAGGAATCCGAGAGCCATCCCGGCGCCTATGCCACATTCTGCCATTCCGGGAATACCCTGGCGGCGGTCCACGCCGAGGAGCTGGCGCCGGCCCTCCTGGAGCCTCGGTTGCCGGACCGGCTGGCCGTGTTCCACCCCAGGCGGTTCGAGACGATGCAGGCGGCGTGACCGGAGGGCGACGATGATGCGAGGAGGCGAGCATGGCTGACACGAGCTACGACTTCATCGTCGTCGGCGGCGGGGTCGTCGGATCCGCCATCGGCTATGGGCTGGCCAAGCGCGGCGCGCGTGTCGCCGTGCTCGACGAGGGCGACACGGCGATCCGCGCGTCGCGGGTCAATTTCGGTCTCGTGTGGCTGCAGTCGAAGGGCGACGGCATGCCCGACTACGGCCGCTGGACGCGGCGCTCGGCGGATCTCTGGGGGCCATTCGCCCAGGAGCTGCGGCAGACCTCGGGCGTCGATCCCGAGCACGTCCAGCGCGGCGGCGTGATCTTCTGCCTCGGCGACGAGGAGTTCGAGCAGCGGCGCACCACCATCATGCGCATGCACAACCAGGTCGAGCCATGGGTCTACGAGACCGAGATGATCGACCGCCGGCAGATGCAGGAGCTGTTCCCCGGCGTCCGCCTCGGCAAGGAGCTGGTCGGTGGCTCGTTCTGCCCGCATGACGGCGTCTCGAACCCGCTGCGCCTGCTGCAGTCGCTGCACGCTGCGCTGAAGCGCCTGGGCGCCGACTACCGGCCCGATGCCCCGGCGCGCGCGGCACGCGCCGAGGGCGGCGGCTTCGCCGTCGACACGCCGGTCGGGACGCTGCGGGCCGGCAAGATCGTGCTGGCGGCGGGCCACGGCTCGCCGGCGCTGGCCGGCGCCCTCGGCCTCGACGCGCCGGTCATCCCCGAGCGCGGCCAGCTGCTGATCACCGAGCGGGTGGCGCCGATCCTCGACGTCGCCGCCGGCGGCATCCGCCAGATGAGCGAGGGCGGCATGCTCATCGGCGCGACCTTCGAGGACACGTCCGAGTACACGACGCGGGCGACCACCGCCAACGCCGTCGAGCTGGCCCAGCGCGCGATCCGCATCATGCCGGACCTGGCGCGTCTGAAGATGGTGCGCACCTGGCTCGGCCTGCGCGTGCTGTCGCCCGACGGGTTCCCCGTCTACATGGAATCCGACGACCATCCCGGCGCCTACGTCGCCTTCTGCCACTCCGGCAACACGCTCGCCGCCGTCCATGCCGAGGACCTGGCCGAGGCCTTTCTCGCCCCGCGCCTGCCCGAGCGGCTCGCTTCCTTCCACCCGAGGCGGTTCCATGCTCAGAAAGCTGCCTGACCCTGCCGGCGGCGTCGTCACCGTGATCGTCGAAGGCCGACCCTGCGAGGTCGGGCCGAACGACACCGCGGCGGCGGCGGCCCTGCTGGCCGGAATTGGCCATACCCGCACCTCGCCGGTCACCGGCGAGCCGCGCGCGCCCTTCTGCATGATGGGCGTCTGCCATGAATGCCTGATGGTGATCGACGGGGTGCCGTCGCGCCAGGCCTGCCTCGTCACCGTGCGCGAGGGCATGCGGATCGACCGCCAGGTCGGGCCCCGGGCGCTCCAGCCGGCGGGAGCCGACGCCCATGTCTGAGAGCTTCGATCTCGTCGTCGTCGGCGCCGGCCCGGCCGGGCTCGCCGCGGCGACCGAGGCGGCGGGCCTCGGCCTGTCCGCGGTCGTCATCGACGAGCAGCCGGAACCGGGCGGCCAGATCTACCGGGCCGTCGAGCGGGCCGCGCGCGGCGTCGCGGGCGACGCGCTGGGCGAGGACTACCGCCATGGCGCCGGCGTCGTCGCCGCCTTCCGGGCGAGCGGCGCCGTCTACCGCCCGGGCCTGCAGGTCTGGCAGGTCGAGCAGGAAGGCGAGGTGCTGGCGAGCGACGGCGAGAGCACCACCTCGTTCGTCGGCAAGCGCGTCCTGATCGCGGTCGGCGCCATGGAACGCCCGGTGCCGATCCCCGGTTGGACGCTGCCCGGAGTCATGGGCGTCGGTGCCGCGCAGGTCATGCTCAAGGCCTCGGGCATCGTGCCGGCGGGCGATACCTGGGTCGCGGGTAGCGGGCCGCTGCCGCTGCTCTATCTCGCCCAGGTCGCCGCGGCCGGCGGCCGCATCGCCGGCTACATCGATACGACGCCGCCCGGCAACCGCTGGACGGCCGCCGCCCATCTCGGCGGGGCGCTGCGCAATTTTCCCTACGTGAGGAAGGGCCTCGCGCTGCGCGCACACCTCAAGGGGTCGGGCATTCCCGTCGAGGCGGCGGACGCCGTCGCGGCGACCGGCGACGGCAAGGTCGAGCGCGTGCGCTGGCGCGTCGGCGGCCAGTGGAAGGAAGCGCCCTGCGATCTGCTGCTGCTGCACGAAGGCGTGGTGCCCAACGCCCATGTCACCATGGCCGTCGGCTGCGCCCACGACTGGGACGACCGCCAGCGCTGCTTCCGGCCGCACCTCGACGCCTGGGGGCATACCGATATCGGGCCGATCATGGTCGCCGGCGACTGCGGCGGGATCGAGGGGGCACGGGCGGCCGAGGTGCGCGGGCGCCTCGCCGCACTGGCGACCGCCGCCGGCGTCGGCCGGATCACGGCCGAGGAGCGCGACCGCCGCGCGCAGCCGCTGCGGCGCGAGCTCGGCCGCCACCTGCCGATCCGAGCCTTCCTCGATACGCTGTTCGCCCCGCGGCGCGACCTGCTGTCGCCGGCCGACGACGTCGTGGTCTGCCGTTGCGAGGCGATCACCGCGAAGAAGGTGCGCGACGCGGTCGCGATCGGCGCGGTCGGCCCCAATCAGACCAAGGCCTTCATCCGCTCCGGCATGGGCCCGTGCCAGGGCCGGCTGTGCGGGCTGACGGTGACCGAGGTGATCGCCGAGGCGACCGGCAAGACACCCGGCGAGGTCGGGTTCTTCCGCATCCGTCCGCCGCTGAAGCCGCTGACGATCGGCGAGCTGGCGACGGTGACGCCGGCGGGATGACCGTCGAGGCCGACGTCGTCGTCGTCGGAGGCGGGCTGCACGGCTGCTCGGCAGCCCTGCATCTCGCCCGCCGCGGCCGGCGCGTCGTGCTGCTGGAGCGCCGCCATATCGGCCGGCACTCCTCGGGCATCAACGCCGGCGGCGTGCGCACGATGGGCCGGCATCCGGCCGAGATCGGCCTCTCCCTGGCGGGCCTGGAGCTGTGGCGCGGCATCGCCGATCTCGTCGGCGACGATTGCGGCTTCCATGCCGCGGGCCAGGTCCGCGTCGCCGAGACCGAGGCGGAGCTGGCGAAGATGGCGGCCCGGGCCGCCATGGTGCGCGGCCTCGGCTTCACCCACGAGGAGGTGATCGACCGTGCGGAGCTGCGCCGGCTGGTGCCGGCGATCGCGCCGCACTGCGTCGGCGCCCTGATCGTGCGCGACGACGGTGCTGCCGATCCCTACCGCACCACGGCGGCTTTCGGTCGCCGGGCGGCGGCGCTCGGCGTCGATATCCGGGAGGGCGAGGGGCTGGTCGCGCTGGTGCGCGGCGGGGACGCATGGACGGTGGTCGGGCAGCAGGGCCGCTACCGCGCGCCCGTCGTCGTGAACGCGGCCGGCGCCTGGGCGGCGGACGTCGCCGCCATGGTCGGCGAGGCCGTCGACCTTCGCGTGCGCGCGTCGATGATGATGGTGACGGAGCGCGTGCCGCGCTTCCTCGATCCGGTGATCGGATCGGTCGGCCGCAAGCTCTCCTTCAAGCAGACCGACCAGGGCACGGTCGTGATCGGCGGCGGCCAGCAGGGAAAGGCCGACCGTCTCGCGGAGACGACGCGGATCGACTTCCGCAACCTCGCGCGCAGCGCCGAGGCGGCGACGGCTCTCTTCCCCGCGATGCGCGGCGTGCGCCTGGTGCGCAGCTGGTGCGGCATCGAGGCGGAGACGTCCGACCAGATTCCCATCATCGGCTGGTCGCGCGTGGCGCCCGGCCTGATCCACAGCTTCGGCTACTCCGGGCACGGCTTCCAGCTCGGCCCGATCGTCGGCAGCGTCGTCGCCGATCTCGCCACCCGCGGCAGCACCAACCTGCCGGTCGACGGCCTCTCGATCGCCCGCTTCGCGCGTGCGGCCTAGGCTCGGCCGGCGGCGATCAGCGTGACGATTCGAACAGGACGACCGCGCTCAGCAGCAGCAGCGAGAGACCGACCAGCATGGCGGACAGCGAGCGCCCGGCGGCGAAGAAGCCCAGTCCGATCACGCCGGCGAGCGTGCCGAGCACGACCTTGGCCATGATGATCTGACCCAGCTCCAACGGATCACCCAATCTCTTCAACAATTGCGCGCGGAGCCGTCCCCCGCTGCGCGACCGCGGTCGCAGTTCGATGCAATAGCGGCCGACGCGCGGATTGCAAATATTAAACAATTATACAAATAAAGATGTATATCTCGGCATCTGGCGGAGACGCGCCGGCGCTTTGTCCGCGCGACTCGCAGACGGCCTTCCGGCTACGGGCGGTACTACCGACGGGACCCGCGAAGCCGAGCGTGGGACCTGGAACAAATGCCGCGGGCGGCATAAGTTGGATCGTGCGAGGGCCTCATTCCACCTGAAGGAACTTCCGCCCGTCGATGTCCGATGCCCGTCCGCTCGTTCTTCTCATCGAAGACACACCGTCCCTGGCGGCACTCTATGTCGAGTATCTCCGGCGAGAGCCGATCCGTGTCGTGACCGTCGCGACCGGTGGCGAGGGGATCGCGGCGATTCGTGGTCACGCGCCGGCCGCGGTCCTGCTCGATCTCAACCTTCCCGACATGCCGGGAATGGAGATCCTGAAGGAGGTCACGACGAACAAGTACGGCTGCTCGGTGATCGTGGTGACCGCCCACGGCTCGATCAACGTCGCCGTGGAGGCGATGCGGCACGGGGCCTACGACTTCCTGATGAAGCCGTTCGACCCCGATCGTCTCAAGGTGACCCTGCGCAACGCGCTCGCCCATCAGAAGCTGCTGACGATGGTCGAGACCTACCGCGAGACGTTCGATCGTACGGGTCTCGGCTGCCTCATCGGATCGTCCCTGCCGATGCAGCAGGTCTACCGCATCATCGAGAGCGCCGCACCGAGCCGCGCGACCGTGTTCGTCACCGGTGAGAGCGGCACCGGCAAGGAGCTGTGCGCGGCGGCGATCCACCAGCTCAGCCCGCGCCGCGGCGGCCCCTATGTCGCCCTCAACTGCGCGGCGATCTCGCGCGAGCTGATCGAGAGCGAGATCTTCGGTCATGTGAAGGGTGCCTTCACCGGCGCCACCGTCGATCGCGACGGCGCCGCCAGCCGGGCCAACGGCGGCACGCTGTTCCTCGACGAGCTGTGCGAGATGGACCTGTCGCTGCAGAGCAAGCTGCTGCGCTTCCTGCAGACTTCGAGCTTCGTGCGCGTCGGCGGCAACCACGAGGAGACGGCCGACCTGCGCTTCATCTGCGCCACCAACCGCGACCCCTTCGTGGAGGTGCGGGCGGGACGGCTGCGCGAGGACCTCTTCTACCGCCTGCACGTCGTGCCGGTTCACATGCCGCCGCTGCGTGAGCGCGGCGAGGACGTGCTGCTGCTGGCCAACTACTTCCTGTCGCGCTTTGCCGAGGAGGAGGGACGTCATTTCCGCGGCTTCGCGCCGGATGCCGAGGCGGCGCTCCTCAACTACGATTGGCCGGGCAACGTGCGCCAGCTCCAGAACGCCATCCGCAACGCCGTCGTCCTCAACGACGGCGAGACGGTGACGGCATCCATGCTGCCGGCGCCCCTGACCACCGTGGCAAGCAGCGCAGCGGCGCCGGCCGCCGCCGCCGCCACCACGGTGCACGCCGCCGAAGTCGGCGACATCCGGCCGCTGGCGGACATCGAGCGCGAGACGATCGAGCGGGCGATCGCGCTGTGCGGCGGCAACATTCCGCGCGCGGCCGAGCTGCTCGACATCAGCCCGTCGACGATCTACCGCAAGCGTCAGCGCTGGCTCGAGGACGGGGTGGCGGTCTCGCCGGCTTCGTAGCCCGTCACGCCCTGCCGAGGATCGTCGAAGGGCGCGCAGCGGCGTCGCGCAGATGGTACCAGGCGCTGACCAGCGGCACCATCCAGGGCCAGCCGCCGTAGTAGGCGCGCGCCGGGAACGGGCGTCCGTCGAAGATCGACGGGCGGTTCTGGCGGCCGAGGATCTTCAGCGCCGTCTGCCATCCGAGATACGTCGCCATCGCGACGCCGTTGCCGTTGCAGCCCATGGCGTAGTGCACGCCCTCATGGGTGCCCATGTGCGGCACATGGTCGAACGTCATGGCGACGTAGCCGGTCCAGGCATGGCTGAGCTTCACCGAGGCGAGCTGCGGATAGACCTGGACGATGCGGGCATGGATGCCGCGCGCCATCGCCCTGGGGTCCTTGTCGAACGGGCTGGTGCGGGCGCCGTAGAGTAGCCGCGTGCCGTCGGGCGAGGGCCGGAAATAGCTGAGCTCGCGGCGCGTGTCCGACATCATCCGCCGATGCGGCAGGATCTCGTCCATGGTCGCCGCCGGCAGCGGCTCGGTCGCGACGATATAGCTGGCGACCGGCACGACGCGGCGCCTCAGGTAGGGCACCGCCCTGTCGGTGTAGCCGTTGGTCGCGACCAGCACCTCGCGCGCCTTGACCGGCCCGCGCGCCGTCGCCACCCGGTAGCCGTCGCCTTCGCGCATGATGCCGGTGACCGCGGCATGGGAGTGCAGGGCCGCTCCGGCGCGCCGCGCGGCGCCGCGCAGCGCTTGGTTGTACTTCGCGGGATGGACGGCGCCGTAGTCGGTGACGACCATGCCGCCGTGATAGAGGTCGGAGCCGATCTCGCGCCGCTGCTGCGCCCGCGGCAGGGTGGTCGCGTCCACCTGGGTATGACGGCGCAGCAGCCCGGCATTGCGCTCCAGCGTCGCGAAGTCGCCGGCCGCCCAGGCGCCGAAGAAGCGGCCGCAGTGCTGGTAGTCCGCATCCAGCCCTTCCCGCCGGATCAGCTCCTGGATGAAGGCGAACGAGCCCTTCGATTCCTCGAACACCTGCTGGGTCTCGTCGGGCCGGAAGGCCGTGAACGCGCCGGTGATCACCAGCTTCTGGCCGCTCGAGACCATGCCGCCCGAACGCGTGCTGGCGCCGAAGCCGAGCGGGCCGGCCTCGAGCACGGTCGCGCGCAGGCCGCTGCGCGCCAGCTCCAGCGCGGCCGACAGGCCGCAATAGCCGCTGCCGACGATGGCGACATCGGTCTCCTCGGGCAGGGGCGCGTCCCGGGCCTCCTCCGGCGGGGCGGCGTCCCACCAATAGGGACGTTCCACGAAATCGGGGGCGAAGATGTCGTCGGTCATGGCCATGGCGGCCTCCCGTGCCCTGGGGCTAGAGGATCTTGGCGAGGAATGCGCGGGTGCGCTCCTCCCGCGCGTCGCGGAAGATCGCGACCGGCGGGCCGGTCTCCACGACGCGCCCACGGTCGATGAAGACGACCCGGTCGGCGACCTCGCGGGCGAAGCCCATCTCGTGGCTGACGATCACCATCGTCATGCCGTCGCGGGCGAGGCTGCGCATGAGGTCGAGCACCTCCTGGATCGTCTCGGGGTCGAGCGCCGACGTCGGCTCGTCGAAGAGCATGACCTCCGGCCGCATCGCGAGCGCGCGCGCGATCGCGACGCGCTGCTGCTGGCCGCCCGACAGCTCGCCCGGATAGGCGTCCGCCTTCTCCGGGAGCAGCACGCGGGCCAGCAGCTCGCGGGCCAGCGCCTCCGCTTCGGCCGGCGATGCCCGCCCGGTGCGGATGGGCGCCAGCGTGATGTTGCGCAGGACCGTCAGGTGCGGGAACAGCGAATAGTCCTGAAAGACCATGCCGATGCGTTGGCGCAGCAGCCGCCATTCGCGCTGCGAATGGGTGTCGACGGCCGTCCCGCCGACGAGGATCTCGCCGTCGTCGGGCTCGACCAGGCCGTTGAGGCAGCGGATCAGGGTGCTCTTGCCCGATCCGGACTGGCCGATGACCACCACCACCTCGCCGCGGGCGACCTCGAAGTCGACGCCATCGAGCGCGCGCACGCCCTGGAAGGACTTCACGAGCCCGCGGACGCGGATGAGGGGGTCCTCGGCCATGGCGCGCCGGTCAGAGTCCGGCCAGCGCGCGGAAGCGGCTGTGGCGCTCGGCGTCGGCGGCCGCGATGCGGGCGCGGTGGGCGGCGATCTCGGCGCCGTCGGCGGCCAGCCGCGCGCCCAGCTCGGCCTGCATCGCCGCGATGTCGGCGCGCGACGGTCCGCCGGTGCCGCGCCGCTCCTCGGCGACGGCGACCGGGTCGACGATGCGGGCGATGACGTCGGCATCGAGATGGATCGCACGGCCGAGCATGCGCCGCGATTCCTCGGCGACGAGTGCCGCATCGATCCGGTCGGCGGTCAGGCCGCGGTCCATGGCGGTGCGCACGATGGCGCCCACGAGGTGATGCGCCTCGCGGAACGGCAGGCCGGCCTCGCGCACCAGCCCGTCGGCGAGATCGGTCGCCGTGGAGAAGTTGGTGCGCGCCAGCGCCAGCATGCGCTCGGGCACCGGCTCGGCGGCGTCGACGACGGTGTCGGCGATGGCGAGGCCGCGGATGGTGTCGTCGAGCGCGTCCCACGCCCAGCGGAAGGCGTCGCGGCAGCCGTCGACGACGTTGGTGAAGTTGGTCCCCTTGACGCCGACGAAGGCCGCGACGTGCGCGCCGAGGATGGTGGCCGCACGTCCCTTCAGGCTCTCCAGCACCACGAGGTTCTTCTTCTGCGGCATCATGCTGGAGGTGCCGGCGACGCTGTCGGGGAAGCGGAGCGTCCCGAACTCGTAGCTCGACATGACGAAGAAGTCCTGGGCCATCCGGCCCCATGTGTTCGCCAGCATGGCGCAGTCGCCGATCAGCTCGACCAGGAAGTCGCGCGAGGCGACGGCGTCCTGGGCGTGGCCCGACACCGCGGCGAAGCCCAGCAGGCGCGCGGTCAGCGCCCGGTCGACGGGAAACGAGGTGCCGGCGATCGCCCCGGTGCCGAGCGGGTTGACGTCGATGCGCGCGAAGCACTCGGCCAGCCGGCGATGGTCACGCTCCAGCGCGTGCGCGATGCCCAGCAGGTACCAGCCGAAGGTGATCGGCTGCGCCGGCTGGAGATGGGTGTATCCCGGCATCACCACCGCGGCGTGCAGCGCAGCGCGCCGCAGCAGCGTGGCGCGCAGGACGACCAGCCCGTCGAGCACCCGCAGCGCCAGGGCGCGGGCGCGCAGCCGGTCCTGGGCCGCCTTGAGGTCGTTGCGGCTGCGGGCGATGTGCGAGCGGCCGCCGATGTCCGCCCCCGACAGCTCGATGATCCGCGCCTCGTAGTTGAAGTAGGTGTCCTCGCGCGCTGCGTCGAGCGGCACCGAATCCGGTCCCTCGTCGGCGATCCGCACGACGGCGCGGGCGAGGCCGGCGGCGGTCTCCGCGTCGATGATGCCGCACTCGCGCAGCATCAGGATGTGCGCCTCGTTGATGGCGGTCATGATCGGCAGGACCGCCGGGAACTCGCGCCGCAGCGACGGGCCGACCAGGTTCTCCTGCAGGGAGGGAGCGGTGGCCTCGGCGAGGAGGCCGCTGACTTTCGACGACATGGTTTCCCCGCGGTGGCGGTTCAGACGCTCTCGGTCGGCTTCACCGCGACCCGGACGACGCGGCCGCCGCGATTCTGCAGGCTGCGCTCCAGTCGCCGCGAGAGGCCGGTCAGCAGCGAGCAGATGACGAAGTAGGTCAGCAGCACGAAGCCGTAGACCAGGAACGCCGGGCTGTGGCCTTCCTGGATCGTCGTGCGCTCGACGATGATGTTGCCGATGCGGAAGAACTCGGTGACGCCGACCAGCGACGCCAGCGTGGTCGCCTGTACCAGGTTGGAGAACAGGCCGGTGAAGGGCGGCACGATCGGCAGCAGGGCTTGCGGCAGGACGATGTAGCGGAAGATCTCCCAGCGCTTCAGGCCGAGCGCCACGGCGCTGACCGTCTGGTGGCGCGGCACCGCGTTGATGCCGCCGCGCACGATCTCGGCGCCGTTCGCGCCGCCCCACAGGGTCAGGCTGATCAGCGCCGCCCAGTAGGGCGACAGCGGCACGCCGAGCAGGGGGGCGCCGAAATAGACGAAGAGCATCGTCACGAGCAGCGGGATGTCGCGGAAGATCTCGACGTAGCAGAGGGCGACGAGCCGGGCCCAGGCGAACGGCAGCACGCTGGTGACCCCGATCAGCACCGCGACCACGGTGGCGCAGGCGAGCGTCGCCACCGCGAGCTGGAAGGTCTGGATGATGCCGCCCAGGAAGACATGCGCGTTGTCGAGAAGAAGCTGCACGGCGTCCCCCGTCACGCCGTGCGGAACGGACTCTGGAGCCGATGCTCCAGCCGGCGCGCGAGGAACGAGAGCAGCAGCACGAGGCCGAGATAGAGCAGGCCGATGGACGCGAACATCTCCAGCGTGCGGAAGTCCATCGCCACCCGTTCCATGGCGACGAAGGTCAGCTCGCCGAAGCCGATGGCCTGGAGGTAGGAAGAGTTCTTCAGCACCGAGACCGAGGTGTTGAGCATCGCGGGAATGGCGACCCGCAGCCCGAGCGGGATGGCGACGAGCCAGAGGTAGAGGAGCGGCCGCAGCCCGAGCGAGAGGGCCGCCTCGCGCATGCCCTTGGAGACGGCGAGGAAGCCGCCGCGCATGTTCTCGACGTTGTAGGCGCCGCCCCAGGCGGTCAGCGCCACCACGCCCGACCAGAAGATCGACAGGCCCATGCCGATCGACGGCAGGCCGTAGAAGATGAAGAAGATCTGGGCCAGCAGCGGCGTGTTGCGGATGAAGTCGACGTAGAAGGCGAAGGCCTGGGACAGCACCGGCACGCGGAACACGCGCACCGCCGCCCCGACCACGCCGACGATCACCGAGAGGGCGATCGACAGCACGCTCACCAGGACGGTCATCGCCAGGCCCTGCAGCAGCGCGGGGCCGTTGGCGATGATGTAGGCGAAGTCGAACTGGTAGGCCATTCGCCCCGGTTATCCCGCCGTCCGGGTCAGCGGGCGTTGGGCGGGACCTTGGTGATGTCCCAGGAGTCGATCGTCGCGGCGACGAGATCGGGCTGGTCGTACTGCCGGATCCACTGCGCCACGAGGCCTTCCTTCTTCGCGCGGGCGATGGCGGCGTTGACGTAGGCCAGCCATTCGGATTCGCCCTTGCGCACCGCGGCGCCGCGATAGCCGAGCTGGTAGAGCTCGCCCAGCAGCTTCACCCGCTGGTTCTTGGCGGCGATCCCCTGCAGGACGGCGAGGTCGTGCGCGTAGCCGACGCCGCGGCCCTGGAGGAGTGCCTGCAGGCCGTCGGACACGGTGTCGAGCTTCAGCAGGTTGACCTCCGGCAGGTTCTTCTCGAACCAGCCGATCTGCCAGGCTCCCTTGATGGCGATGACGGTCTTGCCCTTCAGCGCGTCGAGGCCCTTGAGGGGGCTGTCCGCGACGACCAGCACGTCGCTGCCGCCCCAGGCATAGCGGTCGGAGAAGTCGACAACCTTGGCGCGCTCGTCGGTGATGCCGATGGTGGCGATCACCACGTCGACCTTGCCGCCGACCAGCGTCGGGATGCGGTTGGCGGTGGTGACGCAGGTGAGCTCGATCTTGTCGGGGCTGCCGAAGGCGTAGGCCGCGACCTGGCGCGACAGGCTCACCTCGACGCCGACCGGCTTGCCGGACTGGTCCATGAAGCCGTCGGGCGGATAGTCGCACTTCACTCCGGCGCGCAGCATCCCCTGCTTCTTGATTGCGTCGGGCAGCGGCGGAAGGCTCTGCGCTGCGGCCGCGTCGATGGCGAGGATCGCCGCGACGGCGACGGTGGCGGCGGCGCCGACGTGGCGAAGCCGGGCGAGCATGGCGTGCATGGAAACCTCCGGACTGTCGTGTTCAGCGACGCGAGCGAGCTTACGGACGATGCAAATGACGGTCCACCCGGTTGATCGCAGCATCGCACGATCTCCTAGCCGGAAGGCGGCGGCCTCCTGCGGGCGCGCAGCCGGGCGCCGATGACCGCGAAGGCCGCGGCCCGGTTGCCCGCCGTATCGGCGGACAGCGCGTCGGACCGCAGCGTCTTGAGCAGCAGCGTCCCGGGCGCGACGGCACAGGGCAGGCCGGCGGTCGCGGCACGCGCGAACCAGTCCATGTCGCATCCCATCCCGAAGCTGCCGTCGAACGGGCCGACACGGTCGAAAGCCGCGCGGTGGGCGACCAGCGTTCCCGGCGTCCGTCCCAGGCGCGGCGCGGCACGTGCACCGGTGATGGCCTCGCCGGCGTCGCCGACGAAGCGCAGATGGGCGACGGAATAGGCCGGTGGGGGCAACCGCTGCAGCAGCGCCATCTGCACCGCCAGCTTGTCGGCGGTCCAGGCATCGTCGTGGTCGAGGAACGCGATGACGTCGCCGTGGGCGGCCGCGACGCCGCGGTTGCGCGCGTCGGCCAGCCCGCTGCCTTCCTGGCGGATCACCCGGACGGTCGGCCACGCGGTGGCGATCTCCCGTGTCGCGTCGGTCGAGTCGCCGTCGACCAGGACGATCTCTTCGGCGCGATGCTGCTGGGCCGCGATGCTGGCGAGCGCCCGCGGGAGGCGCAGCGCGCCGTTGCGCACGCACACCACCGCTGAGACGAGCAGGGTCATGTCAGGGTGCCCCGGCGCGGCGACGTCGTGCGAGGCTGCCGTGCAGGATCGTCGCCCAGCGCCGCAGGTGCTCGGCGCTGCGGTCGGGCGGCGCCAGCCGCTCGATGATCCCGCCGTTGCCGCGGCGGTAGAGCAGGGTCGTATCGGCCAGGACGGCGTGACGCAGCCCGGCTTCCCTCACCTTGACCCAGATGTCGACGTCCTCGCCGGTCCGCATCGTCTCGTCGAACGGGCCGATCCGGTTGAACACCTCCCGTCGGAACAGCGCGCTGCCGACGTTGAAGCCGAGCCTGGGCGGGCCGACGATGGTGAACGGCCAAGCGACCTCGTGCGCGCCGGCCGCCCGGAACCGGCGGACGTGTCCCTGCACGACGTCCGCACCGCCGTCGGCGTCGATGCGCGCCCGGAGACCCGCCAGCGCCCGCCGCGGCCAGATGTCGTCGGCGTCGAGGAAGGCGACGTAGCGGCCGCGGCACGCCGCGATGCCGACGTTGCGCGCCGCCGACGGGCCGCCGTTCTCCTGGCGGATCAGGCGAACGGGCAGCCGGGATGACTCGACCCACCGTTCCGGCGCGTCGTGCGACCCATCGTCGATCACGAGGACTTCCAGCTCGGGCATGCCCTGGCGGGCGACGCTCGCCAGCGCGTCCGCGAGAAGCGCACCCGCATCGTGAACCGGGATGACGACGCTGACCTGCGGCGCGCCCCCAGTCACTCCAGGCTCACCCCGCGATGCGGCCAGCCGAGATCGTCGACCTCGTGGATCGGATCGAGGGTCAGCAGGTCCATCATCTCGGTGAAGCGCTCGATCACGGGCGTGGCGAAGGGGGTCCCTGCCGCTTCGGGGACCGCGCGGCGCTCGCCGTCGGCGGGCGGCGGGTCGGCGGACGGGATGACGATCTCGTCGGCCACGAGCGCCGTCACGAAGCTCGATGCGGCGTCGGCCACCACCCGCGGGTCGACCGCATAGTGCGCGCTGGCCCATTCGCACAGGTCGCCGAAGGACCGACCCTCCTCGATGGCCGCCCACAGCGACGCGGCGCTGCCGCGCAGGCTGAAATAGAAGCCGTTCACGACGTTGACGAGCACGACTTCGCCGTCGATCACGTCGTGGGCGATCTTCGCCCGGTTAATGTGAAGGTACTCAGTGTCGGCGATCATGACGGGCTCGACCTGGTTCGATGCCGCGAGGATAGCAGAACGCCGGACGACGGGATGTCAATCGGGGGACGCCGTCGCCGCGATCCAGGCCGCCGCCGCCGCGTCGGGGGCCGCGGCCATGGCGCGCCGCCGATGCGCGTCGCCGGCGTCCCTGTCTCCGGCCCGCCGGCAGGCGCGGGCGAGCCATGCCTCGGCCCGCCACGGGCCGGGCATCTCCGCCACCGCGGCATCGAACTCTCGCCGGGCCGTGCCGGCCGCGCCCTCGGCGAGCAGGACCAGCCCGGTCCAGAAGCGCAGCATCGCATCGTCCGGCGCGGCGTTGCGGTGATGGAACAGCCCGCCTTCCACGCGGGCGGCGGCGGCGGGCGTCCGGGCGATCGCGGCGTCGGCGGCGATCGCCTTGGACCCGCCGCGCAGGCTGGCGCGAAATGGCAAACCCCATGGCCCCAGGGCGTCGGCGAAGCGGCGCGCCGCCGGGAAAGGTCCCGGAGCGATCGCGCGCGGCCGCCGCGAACCGCCCTGGACGGCGAGCGCCTCCCCGAGAACGGCCACCACCCGGCGTGCCGCGCTCTCGGCGTCGAACTCGACGCGGGCGTGGCGCGCCGCGTTCGCCCCGAGGCGCGCCCTCTCGGCCGGGTCGCCACGGAGATGGGCGAGAGCGGCGCCGTAGCGATCCTCGTCGACGACGAGCCCGGTCTCCTCGTGGCGGACCATGTCGACGATGCCGCCATGGCGCAGGATCACCGGCGGGATGCCGGCATGCATCGCCTCCTGCAGGCTGCGGTCGCTGCTGGAGTAGGTGTCGGGGGCCAGCGGGTAGCCGAACACGTCGGCGACGGCGAGCACCGGCCCGATGTCGGCGACGTAGCCGCGGACGTCGAAGCGGGACGCGGCGCCGGCCGCCGCCGCGGCGCGCGACAGCGCGTCTTCGCCGCCACCCGAGCCGCAGACCACGAACCGCGCGTCGGCGATCCCGGCCGCAAGCGACAGCGCGACGAAGCGGGGATGGATCTTGCCCGGCCCGACCGTCCCTACATAGGCGACGACGAAGCCGTCGTGCGGCCGGCGCTCCAGGTCCTTCAGACGACTCGGGTCGACAATGCCGCGTATCACCGTGGTCCGGGCCGCGATGTCCGGCCGTCCGACGAGCGGGGGATGGGAGAGGGTCGCGGCCGTGGTCAGGATCAACCGGTCCGCACGCTCCGCGAGGGCGGCCGGCAAGGTTTGCGGCGGGCCGACGGCGGCGACCTTGATCCACGCCACGAGCGGGACGCGCTCGGGTATCCGCTCGAGGAAGGCGAGCGAATGCGGCGTGTTCCAGAAGTGGAGGAGCAGTAGGTCGGCGGCGGCCACGGCATCGGCGACCGCAGTGCCGGCGGGGAGGATGGCGGCGCCGACGCGCGCCATGTCGAGGCGCGCCAGCGGCGAGACGATCGGCTCCAGCGGCAGGACGCGATGCTCGGCGGCGAATCCGCCGGCCCGCATCAGCCGCGCCGTGGCGGCGAGCGAGCCGGCGGCGCCGCCCGCGCGCAGGTGCGGCACGACGTGGAGTATGCGCGGCGGCAAGCCCATGCCGGCGCTCTTGCCATCATTGCCGGTGCTGCGCAACGTGACCGTCGCCGGCGCCCTGCCGGTCGGGGAGGCGAAGGATGACGGACGAGCCCTTGTCGGTCGTGCTGGGCGACCGGCGCTACCGCATCGAGCGCCCCTGGGGCCGACTGCCCGCAGGCATGGAGCTGGGGCTGCCCAGCCAGATCGCCGCCGATTCGAGCGGTGCGGTCTACCTGTTCCGGCGCGCGGCGGTTCCGGTGCTGGTGTTCGAGCCCGACGGCTCGTTCCGCGGCGCCTGGGGCGGCGGCCTCGTCGCCGACGCGCACGGCATCTGCATCACGCCCGATGACCGGGTCCTCCTGGTCGACCGCGACGGCCATCAGGTGATCGCCTGCGACACGGCGGGCCGCGAGCTGTTCCGCATCGGCGAGCGCCATCGGCCGCGCCAGGGCGCCCCGTTCAACCACCCGACCGACATCGCCGTGGCGCCCGACGGCGACCTCTACGTCTCGGACGGCTACGGCAACACGATGGTCCATCGCTTCGCCGCCGACGGGACCCATCTGGACAGTTGGGGCCGGCCGGGACACGGGCCGGGCGCGTTCACCACGCCCCACGGCATCTGGGTGACCGCCGACGGGCGCGTCCTGGTGGGCGACCGCGAGAACGATCGCATCCAGGTCTTCACGGGCGACGGCGGGTTCCTCGCCGCCTGGGACGGTGTCTACCGGCCGATGGACATCTTCGGCGACGCGTCGGGGCGCATCTATGCGACGGACCACGTGCCGGCGCTCGTCTGCTGGCACGACGACGGCCGCTTCGTCGGCCGTTGCCGCCCGGTCTGGAACGGGGCGCACGGCATGTGGGGCGACCCGGCCGGCAACCTCTATTTCGCCGAGCAGCAGCCGGCGCGGATCACGCGGATGGTACCGGAGGGCCGGGGGTGAAGATTTCGCCGCGAACGCGTCGAACCGGCGGCAGGGGTGCGGCGACTATCGCGCCAGAAGCGCGGGCCATGCGGTCCCGGCGCACCCGTCCCAAGGAGCCTCCAATGACGAAGATCGCGTTCTACGCCGCCCTGTTCGCCGTCGCCTTCTCGGGTGCCGTCGTCGCCTCGCCGCTGTCGCTCGACGCCGGCAAGTACGGTGCGGCGATGGACGAGGGCAAGTACGGGCAGAACCTCGACGAGGGCAAGCACGGCGCCTCGACCGACGAAGGCAAGTACGGCCAGAACCTCGACGAGGGCAAGTTCGGTGCCGACCTCGACGAGGGCAAGTCCGGCGCGAACGTGGCCGCTGGCCGCTGAGCGACGTTCGCCCTCGCGGCGACGGCGGGGCCGGCGTCCCGGACGCCGGCCCCGCCGCACGTCATGATCCGGCCATGCAGGTCCCGATCCAGTAGCGCGCGGTGTCGGCCACCGCGCAGGCATGGATCGGTACCGCCTCCAGGCACTCGTTGCGGCTCGGCCGCAGCTTGATGAACAGCACCGGCCGCGCCTGGCGGATCTCCCGCCAGTTGCGCTCGCTGCAGCCGCCGACCCAGTGGTCGGGGTCCTTGCCGATCATGAAGGCGGGCCGCTCGGCGTAGAGCGCGATATCGGCCGTCCAATCGTTCCCGGTGACCACGATCGGGCCGGGCGGATACCCCCCTTCGCGGATGATCCGCGCGATCTCCAGGACCCGCCGCGCCTCGGGCGGCAGGGGCGCCCAGGGCATGACGCGCTGGAAGAGGTAGACCGGCGCCTCGCCGCGGGCGAGGTAGGCGATCGGCTTCCAGCGCAGGTCCGCATCGACCCAGGTGGCGAGGGCGAGGCCGACCGCGGCGACCGCCCCCAGCCATTGCGGGCCGCCAAGCGCCGTCGCCACGGTCATCGCGCCGTAGACGGCGACGACGCAGGCCGGGGCGAGCGCCGCGTAGGCGTAGTAGTCGTGGACGAGATAGAGGTTGAAGAAGACGACGGGGCCGAGCGCCACCGGCAGCAGCCAGGCCGCGCGCGTCGGATCGCTGAGGCAGCGCACCGCGCCGATCAGGAACGCGAGCGCGGCCGGCAGGGTCAGCATGGTGATGCCGATGGTGGCCGCGACGGTGCGCCACGCCGGATAGGACAGGCGCTGGGCGAGGCTCCCGAAGTTCCAGGCCGCGAGCTCACCGGACGTCAGGCCCAGGCCGCCGACGAGGTTCTGCGCCTTGACCAGATCGGCCCAATGGGTCCAGGCGAGCGCGGCGGCGGTCGGTGCCGCCGCCAGCACGAGCAGGGCGGCGATGTCGCGCACGCCCCAGTTCCGGACGTTCCAGAGCCGGCGGCCCAGGGCGTAGAAGAGGCCGGCCGCCGGCAGGAAGACGGCGAACGTGGTGACCTTCACGAGCGCCGCCAGGCTGCCGGCGGCCGCGGCCGCGATCATCAGGGCGCCGGCCCGCCGGCCGCTGGCGCGCGCGCTGCGGTCGGTCAGGTCGACATGGATCAGGGTCAGCGCCACCGCCGTCGGCTCGATCATCGCCGTGGTCGACCAGAACACGGCGTAGGGCAGCACGACCCACAGCAGGACGGCGCCGTCGGCGACCGTGGTCGAGAAGTGCCGCCGGGCGAGGCGGTGCAGCGGCCATGCGGCGAGCAGGTGGAAGGCGAACGCCACGAGCCGGCAGCCCGCGGCCAGCGCTTCGAGGGAACGTGCCCCGACGGCGTCGAGCATGACCGCGACGATCGCCTGGTAGAGCGGGAACTCGAAGGGGATCGCCGGCTGGGCGGTGCCGAACAGCGGCAGCGGCGGGCGCAGCAGGTCGATCCCCTGCTGCAGGTACCAATAGACGGTCAGCGCCGTCTGCGTCTGGCGGAAGGCATGCTGGTCGAGGAGGGGAGCGGTCCAGTCGAAGAGCACGCGCGCGGCGACGGCGACGAGGATCGCCGCCCAGACGACCGCCCGGGAGGTGGTCATCGACGCCTCAGCGCGGCGCGGGATCGGCTTCGGCGTCGCCGAGCGGAACGGGCCGACGGGACGTGACGAGGCGGCTGGTAATGTCCCATGTCGCCGCCGGGACGGCACGCGAGAACACGAAGAGCCGGCGTCCGAGGAAGTTCCAGGCGAGCACCGGTGCCACCGCGATCACCTTCGCCGCGACCGCCGGCAAGCCGGCCAGGAGGAACAGCCAGACGAAGCCGGTGTTGAGGCCGAGCCCGATCCCCGCGACCAGGACGAAGCGCACGATCTCGGTCGTGCGCGCCATCGCCGAGCGCTCGAACGCCAGCAGGTTGGAGAGCAGGTAGTTGGCCGCCGTCGCCAGCACGAAGCTGGCGATCGACGCCGGGATCGGCGCCAGGCCGGCCGCGAGCAGCCCGACGAACGACGCGAGTTCGACCGCGAAGGCGCCGCCGCCGACCACGAGGTACCAGGCGAACTGGACCCGGACGTCGGTGCGCCTCATCGATGCCACACCTGGAGCTGCGTCTCGCGCAGGTCCTGGCGGTCGCGGTAGTCCTGGCGCGACAGCCACTTCTCCAGCAGGCAGTAGAGGATGATGAAGAGGTAGCGCGAACCCATCTCGCGGACGCGGAACTTCGACAGGCCTTCCTTGCGGTTCACCCAGCCGTTGGGCACCACCGCGTAGCGGTAGCCGCGGACGATGGCCTTCAGCGGCAGCTCGACGGTCAGGTTGAAATGGTAGGCGAGCAGCGGCTGGAGCCCGGCGATGACCGAGCGGCGATACAGCTTGAACGCGTTGGTGACGTCGTTGTAGCGGATCAGGAACAGGCCCTGGATCACGCGGTTGCCGAAGCGGTTCAGCACCAGCTTCGGCCAGGGATAGTCCGACGCATGACCGCCGCGGGCGAAGCGCGTGCCGAAGACGCAGTCGTAGCCCTCCTCCAGCGTGCGGTGGAATCGTACCAGGTCCTCGGGCGAATCCGAGCCGTCGGCCATGACGATCGCCACCGCGTCGCCGCGGAACTCCGCCAGCCCCGTGCGCACTGCCAGGCCGAAGCCGTTGGGCGCGGGATTGTTGACGTAGCGCAGGCCCGGCAGCGTCGCCATCAGCCCCTGGAGGATCGCCTCGGTGCGGTCGCGGCTGTTGTCGTTGACCACCAGGATCTCGTGGACGATCCCCGCGGCCGACAGCGCCGCGGCGAGCCCCGTCACCGTCTCGGCGATCTGGCCTTCCTCGTTGTGCGCGGGGATGACGACGGACAGCATCCCGGGGACCCCCGCGGCCTCCCATTCCGCCAGGGAGCGGACCTCAAGCGGCATGGGTCGTGTCGCGCAGGCGCCGCGCCAGCCCCTCGTGCATCTCGTCGAGGATGCGCTCCAGGTCGTACTCGTAGCGCCAGCCGGGGTAGTCGGCCTGGAACTTGCGGGTGTCGCTGATCCACCAGATGTGGTCCCCGACGCGCGCGTCGTCCTTGTAGGACCATTTCATCGGCCGTCCGGTGCGCCGTTCGCAGCCGGCGATCGCCTCCAGCATCGAGCAGTTGGAGTGGCGGCCGCCGCCCATGTTGTAGACGACCCCCGATCGCGGCTGCCCGACGAACGCCCACAGCGCCGACGCAAGGTCGGCAGCATGAATGTTGTCGCGCACCTGCTTGGCCTTGTGGCCGAACACCGTATAGGGCCGGTCGGTGAGCGCGCACTGCATCAGGTAGGCGAGAAACCCGTGCAGCTCCGCCCCGCTGTGGTCGGCGCCGGTCAGGCAGCCGCCGCGAAAGCAGGCGGTGCGCAGGCCGAAATAGCGGCCGTACTCCTGGACCAGCAGGTCGGCGGCCGCCTTCGAGACCCCGAACAGGCTGTGCAGGGTACCGTCGATCGACATCGTCTCGTCGATGCCGTGGCGGGCGAAGGGATGCGCCGCGTCGAGCTCGAAGCGCGTTGCGTGCTCGACCAGCGGCAGGTGGTTGGGCGTGTCGCCATAGACCTTGTTGGTGCTGAGGAAAGCGAAGGCGGCTTCCGGGGCGTGCCGGCGCGTCGCCTCCAGCAGCACCAGGGTGCCGGTGGCGTTGACCGAGAAATCGGTGATCGGCTCGCGCGCCGCCCAGTCGTGGGACGGCTGTGCGGCGGCATGGATCACGGCCACGACGTCTCTTCCGTAGCGACGGAAGAGGTCGTTCATCGCCGCCTCGTCGCGAATGTCCGCGACGACGTGACGGTAGCCCGGAACCTCGCGCTCCAGCGCCTGCCGGTTCCAGGCGGTGCTCGCGGATTCGCCGAAGAAATAGCGCCGAAGGTCGTTGTCGACGCCGACGACATCGACGCCTTGCCGGGAGAACTGCCGGACGGCTGCGGCTCCGATGAGCCCGGCCGATCCGGTCACGATGGCGACGGCCATCACGCCTCGCTTTCCTGCGCCCGTCCCCTGCTAGAGGTGTCCGCCCCTGGTTCCGAGAATGGGTTCGAGAAGGGTTCTATGGTCGTACAGCCAGCGACAGATCTCCTCGAGCGTGTCCTCCACCGAGCGGGCCGGAGCCCAGTCGAAGGCCGAGCCGACCGCGGTGTTGTCGGTCACATACCAGGGCACGTCCGCCGCGGCCGTGTCGGCGATTCGGCCGATCTCGAGCGTTCTGCCTGTAAGGCGTGCGCACGCCCCTGTCAATTCTCGCAGGGAGATGCTGCACCCCCGGCCGCCGCCCACGTTGAACGTGCATCCGGCGTGCCGGTCGAGCGCGGCGAGCTGCCGCAGCACCAGCGCATGCAGGTCGGCGACGTGCAGCACGTCGCGCACCTGCAGGCCGTCGCCGCCGAAGCCGCGATAGGCGAGGGCGCCGCCGTAGAGGTGGCGGGCGGCCCACAGGACGAAGAAGCCCTGGTCGACCTTGCCCATCTGCCAGGGCCCGGTGAGGACGCCGCAGCGGTCGACCAGCGTCCGCAGCCCGTACATCGCCCCATACTCGTGGACCAGCAGCTCGCTGGCCAGCTTGGTCGCCCCGTAGAGCGAGCGCGGCCCGTCGAGCGGGAAGCCGGTGGCGACGCCGGCATGGGACCAGCCCGGCCCGGTGGCCGTCGGCGCCAGGTCGAGGCGGTCGCCGGCCGGATCGAGCGGCAGGGACCGCAGGCCGGCGATCGGATAGACGCGGCTGGTCGAGAGGAAGAGCACGTCGGCCCCGTGCCGGCGGGCGGCCTCCAGGCATCGCGCCGTGCCCATCAGGTTGGTGTCGACGAGGTACTCCGCACCGCCCTCGTACCCGGCATGGACCGACGGCTCGGCCGAGCAGTCGACCAGCAGGTCGAACGCACCGGCCTCGGCGAGGTCGGCCGCGGCGCGGACATCGCCGTGGACGAAGCGCACTCCGCCGGCGGCGAGGCGGGCGAGGGCCAGCTCGCTGCCGCGCCGGCGCAGATTGTCGAAGGCGATGACGGTCGCGTCCGGCAGGTCGCGCCTGAGCGACAGCGAGAGGTGCGATCCGACGAAGCCGGCGCCGCCGGTGACGAGGATGGTACGATGGTTCCGGGTCATCTCGCCGTGGCTGCCGATGGCGTGTGGCTGCACGCTTCTACGCGAAGCGGCGGCGCTGGAGAACGGCTGTCGCGTGCGGCGACGGGACGCG
>JADZBA010000361.1 GCA_020852355.1 Alphaproteobacteria bacterium | reverse complement strand
GCCGGGTGCAATACAGCCGGTCGACCAACGACTATGTCGTCACCGTGCCGGCCTTCCCCGACGGGACGGACTACACCAAGGTGCGGCGCAACGTCCGGCAGCGCGACAGCGAGAACGAGATCATCGCGAACCAGACCGACATCACCTACGACTTCGCGACCGGCGGCCTGAAGCACACCGTCGTCGCCGGCGTCGAGCTGGTGCGCGAGAAGTCCAAGACGACCGGCCGCGACTTCAACGACGCCTCGACCGGCCTCTACGGCCAGACCATCCAGCAGGCGTTCACCAACGCGCCGGCGGCCGACGTCTACAATCCCAACCCGAACGACCCCTATCTCGGCGCCTACCGCAGCACCACGTCGAGCAAGACCACCGCCAACACCGTCTCGGCGTTCGTCTTCGACACGATCAAGATCGGCCCCCAGTTCGAGATCTCGGGCGGCGTCCGGGTCGATCACTTCGACGCCAAGGGCCCGACCGCCAGCGCCGAGAACACGATGTTCAACTGGCAGGTCGCCGCGGTCTACAAGCCGGTTCCCTACGGCAGCATCTACGCGTCCTACGGCACCTCGTCGAACCCGTCGGCGGAAGGGCTCTCGGTCAGCACCGGTACCGCCAATCTCGACCCCGAGGAGAACGTCAACTACGAGATCGGCACGAAGTGGAACCTGCTGAACGACCGCCTGGCCCTGACCGCCGCGGCGTTCCGTTCCGAGAAGACGAACGCGCGCGTCAACGACCTCGGCGGCCTGACCGTGCTCGACGGCAAGCGCCGCGTCGACGGCGTCGAGTTCGGCGTCACCGGCAGCATCACGCCGGAATGGAAGGTCTTCGGCGGCTATACCTTCCTCAGGAGCGAGATCGTCGACGACGGCCCGGCGGCCGCCAACGACGGCAACGAGATGGCCAACGTCGCGCCGCACAGCTTCAGCCTGTGGACGACCTACCGCTTCCTCAGGGACTTCAACATCGGCGCCGGCGCCTTCTACACGAGCAAGCGCTGGGCGAACGACGCCAACACGCGCGAGCTTCCCGGCTACTGGCGCTTCGACGCCATGGCGAGCTACGACGTGACGGAGAACGTCACCCTGCGCCTCAACGCCAACAACCTCTTCGACAAGACCTACTACGATTCCGCCCACACCAGCGGCGGCTTCGCCTTCGTCGCACCGGGCCGCACCATCCTGCTGACGACGGCGGTCCGATTCTGACGCCGCACGGAACGCCCCGCCCCTCTCCCCGGGGGCGGGGCGCCGCCCTCACGACGGCGCCCAGTCCGGCAGCGGGATCGCGCGGTAGGCTTCGCGGAGCGCCGTCGACCACTGCGTGCGGATCATCCGGAAGTACGGATCGTCCTCGCCGATGCGCCGCCTGATCTCGGCCGCCGGCGCGTCGCGGCGATAGACCAGCAGGTCCATCGGCAGGCCGACGGACAGGTTGGAGCGGAGCGTCGAATCCATCGAGATCAGGGCCAGCTTCACCCCGTCGGCGAGGCCGGTGTCGTGGCGCGCAGCGCGGTCGAGGATCGGCTTGCCGTACTTGTGCTCGCCGACCTGCAGGAAGGGCGTGTCCTCCGTCGCCTCGATGAAGTTGCCGGCGGAGTAGACGATGAAGAGCCGCAGCTTGCGGCCGCGGACCTGGCCGTCCAGCAGGATCGAGACCTCGAAGCCGATGCTCTGCTGGCGCAGCGCCTCGCCGTCGAGGTGCCAGACCTTGCGGATCGCCTCGCCGGTGAGCTGGGCCGCCCGGAACATGCTGGGCACGGTGTAGAGGCTCTCGGTCGTGCCGCTCACCTCGCTCTCGAAGCCCTCGGACAGCAGGGTCACCACCGCCTGCGTCACGGCGAGGTTGCCGGCGGTGGCGAGGCAGATCGTCCGGTCGTCCGGCACCTCGAAGAGATGCAGCTTGCGGAAGGTCGAGATGTTGTCGACGCCGGCATTGGTCCGGGTGTCGGCGAGCATCACCAGCCCCTCCTGGAGGAGGAGGCCGACGCAGTAGGTCATCGCTCGGGTCCGTCGATCTGGGGCGCACGCTCCGGGGGATGGCCCATCATGTCACATCGCGGGCGCCGGGCGGTGGCCGATGTGGCGACCGGCACGCGGCCCGTGCGGCGCTCACGTCAGGTACTGCTTCGAGATCTCGGCGCCCAGGCGGATGTTGCTGTCGATGAACTCGGTCAGGAACTCGTGCAGGCCCATCTGGAAGATGTCGTCGATGCGGGTGAAGCGCAGGCGCGCGTGGATCTGGCCGGCGACGCGGTCGGCCTCGCCCTGGCGTCCGTAGGCGGCGGCCAGCAGCTCCAGCGCGCGGGTGATCTCGATGAAGCAGGCGGCGAGCGAGCGCGGCATCTCCGGCTTCAGGATCAGCAGCTCGGCGACCAGCCAGGGCTTCACCTCGCGCTTGTAGATCCAGTGGTAGGCGCGCGCGGCCGAGACGGCGCGCAGCACCGCCGTCCACTGCACGTAGTCGAGGCCGCCGCCCACCGTCTCGCTGGTCGGCAGCAGCACGTTGTACTTCACGTCGAGGATGCGCGCGGTGTTGTCGGCGCGCTCGACGAAGGTGCCGAGCCGGGTGAACCAGTAGGCGTCGTTGCGCATCATGGTGGAGCCGACGCAGCCGGTGAACAGCAGCGAGCGCTCCTTCACCCAGTCGAGCACGCGGCGCACGCCGTCGGGCGTGAAGTCCTGCGCGCCGAAGCCGCGCGCCTGCAGCCAGGTGCCGTTGACGGCGTCCCACATGTCGGCGGTGAGCGCCGTGCGTACCGCCCGCCCGTTGCGCCGGGCGATCTGCACGCAGGAGAGGATCGAGGAGGGGTTGTCGGGATCGCGCGCCAGGTAGTCGATCGCCGCCTCGGCGCTGGCGGTGCGGTGCTTCTCGTAGAAGCCCTGCTCGCATCCCGCCGCGATGATCGTGGAGTGCCACTCCGTGCCGCCGCCGCCCGCCTCGCTGCCCATGGCGGCGAGACGGTAGCCGGCCTCCAGGATGCGGGCCATGCTCTCCGCCCGCTCCATGTAGCGGGCGAGCCAGAAGAGGTTGTCGGCGGTGCGGCTCAGCATCGCCTCAGCCCTCCAGCACCCAGGTGTCCTTGGTGCCGCCTCCCTGGCTGGAGTTGACCACCAGCGAGCCGTCGCGCAGCGCCACCCGCGTCAGGCCGCCCGGCACGATGCGCACGCGGTCGGCGCCGACCAGCACATAGGGGCGCAGGTCGACATGGCGCGGCGCCACCCCCTCCTCGACGAAGGTCGGGCAGGTCGAGAGCGCCAGGGTCGGCTGGGCGATGTAGCGGTCGGGCGCGGCGGCGATCTTGGCGGCGAACTGGCTGCGCTCCGAGGTGGTGGCGTGCGGCCCGACCAGCATCCCGTAGCCGCCCGACCCGTGCACGTCCTTCACCACCAGCTCGTCGAGATGCTCCAGCACGTAGGCGCGCTCGTCGTGGCGCGCGCACGACCAGGTCGGCACGTTCTTCAGGATCGGCTCCTCGCCCAGGTAGAAGCGCACCATCTCCGGCACATGGATGTAGACCGCCTTGTCGTCGGCGATGCCGGCGCCGACCGCGTTCGCCAGGGTGACGGTGCCGGCGCGGTAGGCACGCATCAGGCCCGGCACGCCCAGCACCGACTCCGGACGGAACACGGTCGGGTCGAGGAACGCGTCGTCGATGCGGCGGTAGACGACGTCGACGCGCCGCGGCCCCTGGGTCGTGCGCATGAAGACGATCTCGTCCTCGACGAAGAGGTCGGGCCCCTCCACCAGCTCGACCCCCATCTCGTCGGCGAGGAAGGAATGCTCGTAGTAGGCGCTGTTGTAGGGGCCGGGGGTCAGCAGCACCGCCGTCGGCTCGCCCTTGCAGGCGGGCGGCGCGACCGAGCGCAGGGTCTCCAGCAGCGCCTCCGGGTAGCGCGAGACCGGACGCACGCGGTAGCGGGCGAACAGGTCGGGGAAGAGGCGCATCATCACCTCGCGCCCCTCCAGCATGTAGGAGACGCCCGAGGGCGTCCGGCAGTTGTCCTCCAGCACGTAGAACTCGTTCTCGGCGACGCGCACCACGTCGATGCCGGCGACATGGGTGTAGACGCCGCCGGCCGGGGCGAAGCCCTTCATCGCCGGGAGGAAGCTCTCGTTGCGCAGCACCAGCTCGGACGGGATGCGGCCGGCCTTGATGATCTCGCCGGCGTGGTAGACGTCGCGGATGAAGGCGTTGAGCGCCCTGGCGCGCTGCTCCAGCCCGCGCGCCAGGAACTGCCACTCGCCGGCGTCGAGCACCCTGGGGATGATGTCGAAGGGGATCAGCCGCTCGGGGTCGCCGCCCTCGCCGTAGACGGCGAAGGTGATGCCGATGCGGCGGAACAGCATCTCGGCCTCGCGGCGCTTGCGGGCGAAGACCTCCGGCGGAGTCGACGCCAGCCACTCGCGGATGGCCGCGTAGGGCGCCCGGCTGCCGGCGCCGTCCCCCATCTCGTCGAAGGCCTGAACCATCGCTTCCTCCCCGATCACGATGGCCGAGCGCACAAATTCGCGTCAAGCGAAAGACTTGCCCAGTTCTTGACCGATATTTGGCGAAGATTTGGGCATATCAGGTGGCGATGGGCCGGCGAGCTGCGCGCCGCGCGGCGAGCAGGCTGACCGCCCCGAGCCCGGCGATGACGGCGACGATGCCGAAGGTCCGGGCATAGCTGCCGGTGGCGGCGCTGATGGTGCCGAACGATGCCGGGCCGAAGATGATGCCCGAGAAGGTCAGCATCATCGAGCCGCCGGTCGCCGTGCCGATGCGGTCGGGGGGCGCCTGGCGGGCGACCTCGGCCATGTAGACGCCGTTCCAGCCGACGGCGGTCGCGCCGAACGTGGCGCCCAGCACGTAGACCGCGACGATCGGCCAGGCCGGGCTCATGGCGACGGTGGCGAGGCAGGCGGCGACGACCAGCAGCGCCAGCACGAAGAGGGTGAGGCAGCCGTCGCCGATGCGGTCGGCGACCAGGCCCCAGCCGATGCGGCCGAGCACGCCCGCCGCCTGCATGATGGCCACGACGAAGCCCGCCTCGACCAGGCCGAAGCCCGCCTCGGCGACGAGCAGCGTCGTCATGAAGGCGAGGATGCACATCTGCGACAGCGACAGCGACATCGACGCGAAGGAGAGGTAGCGCAGCGCCGGCGTGCGCCATACCAGGGCGACGGCGGCGAACGGGTTCTGGCGCAGCGTCACCGCGGGGTCGCGATCGTCGTCCCAGTGGCGGCGCACCAGCGCGAGCGCGGCGAGCATCGCCAGCGCGCCGGCCGCGACGGCGGCGATCGCCCAGCGCCAGCCGAACGCCAGCGCCACCGAGGGCACCATCAGCCCCGCCAGGATGCCGCCCCACGGCACACCGGTCTGCTTGATCGAGAAGACGAGATTGAGGCGCGGCCCGCGGGCGAAGCGCATCAGCAGATGCGAGGCGGCGGGATTGGTCAGGCCGTAGCCGAGGCCCATGACGATGGAGCCGAGGGCGATCGTCCACAGCGTGCCGCCGATGACCAGCGCGCCGCCCAGCGCCGCCAGGGCGAGCGCCGCCTGGCTGGTCCGCGCGGCGCCGAGGCGGCGGACCATGACGCCGCCCAGGACCGAGGTCGCCACGCCGCCGGAATAGATCAGCGTCGTCTGCCAGCCGATCAGCGAGGGCGAGGTGCCGAGCAGCTCGGCGATGCGCGGCGCGATGGTCGGCACGGCCAGCGTCGTCGCCGAGGCCAGCGCCTGCACCGCCGTCGCCGCCCCCACCACGACCCAGGGATTGCGCGCGTTGGCGGCGGCGGTCGACGGGCTCGCTGGAGAGGAAGGCACGCGGAGGACCGCCGAGGCGTTCGAGGAGGCTCGCACGCATCCTGGCCCGTGTCGCGGGGATGGGCAATCGCCACGGCTTGCATCGCCGCACGGAGATTGCCAAGGTCCGCCGCGCATGACCCGGACAGACGAAGCCGACCCGCGCCGACGCGCCGCACGGCTGCGCCAGGACGCCCGCCGCGCGCTCGACGCGCGCGACTTCCGGGCGGCGGCGGCGGCACTCGTGCCGCTGGTTGCGGCCGAGCCGGGCGATCCCGACGGCCATGGCCTCCTGGCCGCGGTCCGCGCCGAGCTCGGCGACCTTCCCGGGGCGGCCGCCGCCTATGCCGCCGGCCTGCGCCTGCGTCCGGGACACCGTCCGACCGCGAACCTGCTGGGCGGGCTGCTGCTGCGCATGAACGCGGTCGACCGCGCGTTGGCGGTGCTGGAGCCGGTCGCCGCCGCGGCCACCGACGACGCGGCCCTGCAGGCGACCTATGCCGTGGCACTGTTCCGGGCCGAGCGCTTCGCCGACGCCGAGGCGGCGGCGCGGCGCGCCATCGCCCGCGATCCCGGGCTGGTACCGGCCTGGATCAATCTCGGCAGCGCCCGGCGCCTGCAAGGCGACAATGCCGGCGCGCTGGCCGCGACCGAGACGGCGCTGCGCCTCGCCCCGGACCTGCCGGAGGCGCACTTCAACCGCGCCCTGGCGCTGCTGTGCCTCGGCCGGTTCGCCGAGGGCTGGGACGAGCACGACTGGTACTGGCGCCAGCCGCACACGCCGCCGCGGCCGCTGCCGCAGCCGCGCTGGGACGGCGCGCCGGCCGCCGGCACGGTGGCACTGTGGGGCGACCAGGGCGTCGGCGACGAGATCTGGGCCAGCGCCTTCGTGCCCGCCCTGCTGCGCGCCGGCCATCGGCTGGCGATCGAGTGCGCGCCGCGCCTGGTGCCGCTGTTCGCCCGCAGCTTCCCCGGGACGACGATCGTCGCCGCCGCGACCCCGCCCGACCCGCGCCTTACCGCACCCGGCATCGTCGCCCAGGCGCCGCTCGCCCGTCTGCCGGCGCTCGCCTGGCGGCGCGACGGAAGCGCCACGCGCCCCGACGAGCGGCTCGTGACCGATCCCGTGCGCACGGCGGACCTGCGCGCGCGCTATCGCCGGCTGGCCGGCAGCCGCACCGTCGTCGGCATCGCCTGGCGCAGCCGCAAGCCGGACGGGCAGCGCATCGAGGTGCCGATCGACGCCTGGGGGCCGCTGCTGCTGCGCCGCGACCTCTTCGTCGTCGACCTGCAGTACGGCGACACCGAGGGCGACCGGATCGCCGCCATGGCGCGCTTCGGCGCCCACATCCACCGCGACCCGGAGGTCGACGCCCTGGCCGACCTCGACGGCTTCGCCGCGCAGGTCGCGGCCATGGACCGGGTGGCGACCGCCGTCAACGCCACGGTCGCGACCGCGCTGGCCGTCGGCGTGCCGCCGCTGGTCGCCGTGCGCGCCCACCAGCCCGACTGGCGCTATCCCCCGGCCGCCGCCGCCAGTCCCTGGCTGCCCGGCGCCCGCCTCTTCCGCCAGAGCGACCCCGCCCGCTGGGAGGACGTGATGGCGGCGATCGCGGCGGCGATTCCGGGGCCCGGCCAATCGCCGGGGGGTAGAGCCTCGCCATAGGACGGACCCGACCTCAATCCCCCAGCACCGCGCCCTCGCGCCGCGGGTCGGTCCCGCCGACGAGGCCGCCCTTGACCACCTGCACGGCCTGGAGGCCGCTCGGCGGGCCGGTCATCGTCTGCACGGCGTGGCCCAGCCCGCGCAGCGCATCGGCGATCGCGGCCGACGCGGGCGCCGCCTCGATCTCGGTCGCGCCATTGCGGTTCAGCAGGTTCGGCAGGTCGATCGCCTGCTGCGGGTCGAGGCCCCAGTCGAGCACGCCGAGCAGCGCCTTCAGCACGTAGCCGATGATCCGCGGGCCGCCCGGGGAGCCGGCGGCGAGCGCCAGCCGGCCGTCGGCGTCGAGCACGATCGTCGGCGACATCGAGCTGCGCGGCCGCTTGCCCGCCTCGACGCGGTTGGCGACCGGCCGGCCCTCGACCTCGGGCCGGAAGGAGAAGTCGGTGAGCTGGTTGTTCAGCAGGAAGCCGCGCACCATCACATGGGCACCGAAGGCCCCTTCGATCGACGTCGTCATGCTGACCGCGTCGCCGGCGGCGTCGACGACGACGAGGTGCGAGGTCGCCGGGATCTCGCGGCTGTCGTCGGCGCCCAGGCCGGCGCGCCGCCCCGGCGGGTCGCCCGCCGGCACGCGGCCCGCCGCGGCGTCCGGGCGGATGCCCGCCGCACGGCCGGCGAGGTAGGCGCGGTCGAGCAGTCCCGCGACCGGCACCGGCACGAGGTCGCCGTCGGCGACGTAGCGGTCGCGGTCGGCGAAGGCGAGCCGGCTGGCCTCGGCGACGAGATGCCAGGCGGCGGGCGCGGCCGGTCCCAGCGCCGGCAGGTCGAAGCGCTCCAGCATGCCCAGCGCCTGGGCGATGGCGATGCCGCCGGACGAGGGCGGCCCCATGCCGCAGACCCGCCAGCGGCGGTAGGGCGCGCAGACCGGCTCGCGCTCCTTCGCCCGGTAGGCGGCGAGGTCGTCGGTCGTCATCCGGCCCGGTCGCCGGGCGCCCTGCACCGCCGCGACGATGTCCGCGGCGATCGGTCCGGCGTAGAGCGCATCCGCCCCCTCCCGCGCGAGGATGCGCAGCGTGTCCGCCAGCTCGGGGTTGGCGAGCGGCGTGCCCGCGGGCTTCGCCGCGCCGCCCGGGCCGTAGTAGAGCCGCGCCGCCGCGGGGTCGTCGCGCAGCGCCGGATCCTCGGCGAGCGCCTCGTGGAGGCGCGGCGAGATCGGCACGCCGGCCTCGGCCAGCGCGATCGCGGGCGCCAGCAGCTCCGCCCAGGGCAGCCGCCCGTGGCGGCGGTGCGCCAAGTCCAGCATGCGCACGGCCCCCGGCACGCCGACCGAGAGGCCGCCGACGACGGCGACCGGGAACGGCAGCGGCCGCCCATCGGGCCCGAGGAACAGCTCCGGCGTCGCCGCGGCGGGCGCCGCCTCGCGCCCGTCGAAGGCGGTGACCGTCCGCGTCGCCGCCGACCAGTGCAGCATGAAGGCGCCGCCGCCGATGCCCGAGGATTGCGGCTCGACCAGCGTCAGCACCATCTGCACCGCGACCGCGGCGTCGACGGCGCTGCCGCCGGCGCGCAGGATCGCCCGGCCGGCGGCGACGGCGGCGGGATGGGCGGCGGCGACCATGGTGGAGCGGGCGAAGACCGCCATGCGCTCGGGGGCGACGGTCGGCGCCGGCCCGGCGGCATGGAGGGGCGGCGCGACGGCCGCGACGGCCGGCAGCAGGACGGCGCCCGCCGCGATGACCCACCTTCTCCAGCCGCCCATGTCCGCTCTCCCGCCGCCCACGCCGGCGAGCATGCGCGGCGCCACGGCGACGGGCAATGCCGGCGCGCGACACGCATCCCTTGCGCACCGCGGCCCGGAGGTCCATCTATGGCCCATTGAGATTCGGCCGAACGACTTGGCCTCGCCGCGCGCTGCGCGCCGACTGACGACCTTCTCCGCAAATCTCGAGACAACCGCCGCGCTCCGGCGCGGCTCCGATCTACACGTACCTGAAGGACAAGCTCCCATGAACAAGGGAACTGTGAAGTGGTTCAACAGCCAGAAGGGCTATGGCTTCATCCAGCCCGATGACGGCAGCAAGGACGTCTTCGTTCATATCAGCGCGGTCGAGCGCGCCGGCATGAGCAGCCTGAACGAGGGCCAGAAGGTCGCCTACGAGGTGGTCGCCGACCGCCGCACGGGCAAGGCCTCGGCCGAGAACCTGCGCGCCGCCTGAGCCGCGGCGCAACGGCCGTGCCGTACTGACGATCGCCGTGCCGGCACGGCCCTGACCTCCGAGCCCCGCTTCCGGTCCACCGGGAGCGGGGCTTTCTCTTGACGAGGATCCGCCCGCTTGTCCACCGAGACCGCCGGCGACGGCGCCCACGACGACATCGTCTATCCCTCCGCGATCCCGTTCGTCCTGGTCCATCTCGCCTGCCTCGCCGCGGTCTGGACGGGCGTCACCTGGCAGTCCCTGGCGATCGCCGCGGCGCTCTACTGGCTGCGCATGTTCGCGGTCTGCGCGGGCTACCACCGCTACTTCTCGCACCGCGCCTACGCGACCGGCCGCGTCTTCCGCTTCGTCCTCGCGTTCCTCGCCCAGAGCAGCACCCAGAAGAGCGTGCTGTGGTGGGCGGCCAAGCACCGCCATCACCATCTCCACTCCGACACCGCCGAGGACGTGCACTCGCCGCGCCGGAAGGGCTTCGTCTACGCCCATGTCGGGTGGATCTTCGCGCGCAAGCACGATGCGACCGATCTCGCCAGGGTGGCGGACCTCGCTCGCCATCGCGAGCTCCTGTGGCTGCACCGCTTCGAGCAGGTGCCGGGCCTCGCGCTCGCCGTGCTCTGCTATCTCGTCGCCGGCTGGCCGGGCCTCGTCGTCGGGTTCTTCTGGAGCACCGTGCTCCTCTACCATGCGACCTTCTGCATCAACTCGCTGGCGCATGTGCACGGCAGCCGGCGCTACGTCACCGGCGACGATTCGCGCAACAACTGGCTGCTCGCCCTGCTGACCCTGGGCGAGGGCTGGCACAACACCCACCATGCCTACCAGAGCTGCGTGCGCCAGGGCTTCCGCTGGTGGGAGGTCGATCCGACCTACTACGTGCTGCTGGGCCTCGCCCGCCTCCGCGTCGTCCGCGACCTGAAGGCGCCGCCCGCCGCCGTGCTGCGCAACGAGCAGCGGCTCGGCGCCCGCGTCGTCGACCGCGCCGCCCGGCAGCTCGCCGCCCAGTTCAACGCCGAGCGCATCGCGCGCGCCGTGGCGTCGGCGCTGCACGCGCCCGAGCTGTCCCGGCTCGAGGAGATGCTGGTCCGCGCCCACCACCGCGCGGCCGAAGTGCTGACCACCGTCCAGCTGCCGCACCTGCCGACCCGCGACGAGCTGCGCGCGCAGGCCAGGGCGATGTTCGCGCGCACGCCTTCGCTCGACGAGATCGTCGACCGGGCCTACGGGTTCGTGCTCGCCTCCGTCGGCGCCCACCTGGCCGCGCCCGCCGAGCTGCGAGCTTAGCCGAGCGTCGCTCGGCGACGGGTCAGCCGCCGCCGGGAGTGGTCTCCGCTCCGGCCCCCTCGTCGAGCGCCGCGTCGAGCGACTTGCGCACCCGCGCCATGACACGCTTCCAGTCGCCCGGCGCCGGCTGGCGGAACAGCCATGCGGTCGGGTACCAGGGGCTCTCGGTGCGGCCCAGCATCCAGCACCAGTCGGGCGCGTGGGGCAGCAGCACCCAGACCGGCCGGCCGAGCGCTCCGGCGAGGTGAGCGGCCGGGGCGTCGGCGGCGATCACCAAGTCCATGGCGGCGACGGCGGTGGCCAGCGTGGCGAAGTCGCCCGGGGCCGCTCCCAGGTCGCGGACGAGCGCGCCGGCGCCGGCGGCCGCGATATCCGGGGCGCCACCCGACTCCAGCGCCAGCAGCTCCACGTCGGTGCGCTCGGCGAGCGACAGGAACAGCTCGAGCGGGACCGAGCGCGCCTCGGCGTCGGGCTCGTCGGCCGCCGCCCGCCAGGCGACGCCGATGCGGGTGCGGCCGGGGATGGCGGGCGGCGGGTCGATGCGCGGGCCGCGCGGCACCTTGAGGTAGGGCACCTCGGCCGGGATGGTGGCCAGCGTCGTGCCGAGGATGCGCGGCAGGTCGGCGAGCGGCGCCTCGGCGGCGACGTTGGCGAAGCGCCCGCCCCTGCGCACGACGCGGGCGGTGCCCTCGACCGTCTCCAGGAGCGGCAGCAGCTCGTCCGGGCCCTCCAGGATGACGGGCACGCCGCGGGCGGCCGCCAGCGGCACGAAGCGGGCGAAGCGCAGGGCGTCGATCGCCGAATCGTCGGCGCGCACCAGCAGATGGCGGCCGTCGAGCATGCCGCCGTCCCAGCGCGGCCAGCTGCGCCCGCGCACCGGCACGATCGGCGGCGGATGGCGCAGCGCCAGGTCGGAGAAGCCACCGGGCAGGTCACCGGCCAGCAGGCGCGCGACGCCGCGGTCGATCTGCACCAGCTTGCGGTCCGGCCGCAGCTCGAGCGCCCGGGTGAACGCGGCCGCGGACTCGTCCAGCCGGCCGGCGTCGCGCAGCGCCAGGCCGAGGCCGACGGCGATCTCGGGGCTGCGCGGGTCCCCGGCGGCGGCTTGGCGCAGCAGGTCGACGGCGGCCGACGCCTCGCCCTCGGCGCGCAGCGCATTGCCGAGACTGGCCAGCGTGGCGGGATGGCCGGGCCGCAGGCGCAGCGCGCGGCGCAGGCACGCGATGGCCGCCGCCGGCCGGCCGCTGGCGCGCAGCGCCACGCCCAGGTTGTGATAGGCCTCGACCAGGTCGGGCTGGCACTCGATGGCGCGGCCGTAGGCCTCCACCGCCTCGGCAGCGCGGCCGGCGCGGTGCAGGTCGATGCCGGCGGCCAGCAGGACCCGCGCCTTGGTGGCGGGGTCGACCGCGGCGCCCTGGGCCTGCGCCTCCACCGTCGCGCGTCCGCCGCCGCTCAGGCGCCGGCGGCGCGCTTGGACCGGCCGGCTCCGCCCGCGACGGTGCCCTGCTTCAGGTAGCGGGCGGCCAGGATCTCCGCGATCTCGACGGCGTTCAGCGCCGCCCCCTTGCGCAGATTGTCGGAAACCACCCAGAGGTTGAGGCCGCTCGCGACGGTCGGGTCGCGGCGGATGCGGCTGACATAGACCGCGTCCTCGCCCTGGCTGTCGACGGGCGTGACGTAGCCGCCGGGCTCGCGCTCGTCGACCACGACGATGCCGGGCGACCGGCGCAGCAGCTCGCGCGCCTGCTTCTCGTCGCACGGGCTCTCGAACTCGACGTTCACCGCCTCGGCGTGGCCGATGAAGGTCGGCACGCGCACGCAGGTCGCCGTCACCTTGATGTCCGGGTCGAGGATCTTGCGGGTCTCTGCCGCCATCTTCCACTCCTCCTTGGTGGAGCCGTCGTCCATGAAGACGTCGATGTGCGGCAGGACGTTGAAGGCGATCTGCTTGGGAAACTGCTCGGGCTTGACCGGGTCGTTCACGTAGATGGCGCGCGTCTGGTTGAACAGCTCGTCCATCGCCTCCTTGCCGGCGCCCGAGGTCGACTGGTAGGTCGAGACCACCACCCGCCTGATCTTCCACTTGTCGTGGAGCGGCTTGAGGGCGACCACCATCTGGATCGTCGAGCAGTTCGGGTTGGCGATGATGCCGCGCCTGGTGTAGTCGGCGATGCGCGCCGGGTTCACCTCGGGCACCACCAGCGGCACGTCGTGGTCCATGCGGAACTGCGAGGTGTTGTCGATGACGACGCAGCCGGCCTTGGCGGCACGCGGCGCATGCACCGCCGACACCTTGGCGCCCGGCGAGAACAGGCCGATGTCGACGCCCTTGAAGTCGAACCCGTCGAGGTCGCGCACGTCGAGCACGTCGTCCTCGCCGAACGACACCTGCCTGCCGACCGAGCGCTCGGAGGCGAGCGCATAGACCTCCGACACCGGAAACGCGCGTTCCGCCAGCGTCTTCAGCATCTCCTGGCCGACCGCGCCCGTGGCACCGACGACCGCGACCCTGTAAGCCATGACCAACCGACCGATGTAGCGAGGAAGCGGAGGGTTCACTTACGATCGCGGGCAGGTGAATGCAAGCGCGGGGACCCGGACCATGCAGGACGAGCGCGCGCCAGGAGCCCTCGGCTACGCCGGTTTCTGGCCCGTCTACCTGGCCGCCCACCGCCGGCGGGCGACGCGCCTCTGGCACTTCGCGGGCACCGCGGCGGGGCTGCTCTGCCTCCTCGCCGCGGCGCTGTCGTGGGACTGGTGGCCACTCGCCGCCGCCCCCTTCGCGGGCTACCTGCCGGCGTGGATCTCGCACTTCATGATCGAGGGCAACCGGCCGGCGACCTTCGGCCATCCGCTGTGGTCGTTCGCCAGCGATTTCCGCATGCTCGGCCTGTGGCTGGCGGGCCGGCTGGACGGCGAACTGGCGCGGCATGGCATCGCGGACGCGGGACAGGCGCCGGTAAGGCGAGCGTGATTTGCCGCGGGCGGCCGTGCGGGCTAAGCCCGTCGGCAGGACCATGACGGAGCCCCCGCCCGCCGCGACCGATCCCGCCGTCCCTGCGCCGCGGCGCCCGGCGTGGCGCCGCTGGTGGCCGCTGGCGGCGCTGGTGGTCGCGACGGCGCTGGTCTTCGCCCTCGACCTCGACCGCTTCGTCACCTTCGACGCGCTGCGCCAGCACCGCGCCGTGCTGCAGGGCTTCGTCGAACGCCACGGCGTGCTCGCCCTCCTGGCGCTGGTCCTCGCCTACACCGCCGTGGTGGCGCTGTCGGTGCCGGGCGCGGTGGTGATGACGGTCGCCGCGGGCTTCCTCTTCGGCACCGCGCTCGGCGGCGCGCTCGCGGTGATCGGCGCGACCGCGGGCGCGACCCTCGTGTTCCTGCTGGCGCGCAGTGCGCTGCGAGCCCCGCTGGCGGCACGCGCCGGCCCGTTCGTCCGGCGCATGGAGGAAGGCTTCCGCCGCGATGCCTTCTCCTACCTGCTGGTGCTGCGCCTCGTGCCGCTGTTCCCGT
Organism: Alphaproteobacteria bacterium; assembly: GCA_020852355.1. GTDB lineage: Bacteria > Pseudomonadota > Alphaproteobacteria > ATCC43930 > Allostellaceae > Allostella. The sequence continues at coordinate 15,906 of JADZBA010000361.1, read as the reverse complement.
TCTGGCTGGTCAACCTCGTGCCGGCCGTGCTGGGCGTGCCGGCACGGGTCTTCGTGGCGGCCACTCTGATCGGCATCGTTCCCGGCACCTTCGTCTTCGCCTCGGTCGGCGCCGGCCTCGGCAGCGTGCTCGACAGCGACCAGCCGCTGTCGCCCGGCAGCGTGCTGACGCCGAAGATCCTGCTGGCGCTGGGCGCCCTCGCGGTGCTGGCCCTGGTGCCGGTGGTCTATCGCCGGCTGAAGGGGCGGCGGCGGTGACCATCAGCTCGTCGGCGTGGACATAGACGCCGTCGACCGTGACACGGCGGCCGGCGTCGGGTGCAGCCGCCCGACGCAGCGGTCGTCGGGATCGTGGCGGCGCTCGACCGGGCCGCGGGCCAGCGGCCGGTCGACGGGGCGGGCGACGATGGTCGGCTCGACCTCGAGGATATCCGCCATCGCGCTCCGGCAGGCGCCGACCTCCCGCGACAATCGGCCGGGGCGGTGCGGCTTTCCTCGCCTCGGTCCAGCCTGTAGGGTCGCGCCCGCAAGCCGATGACCGCCATCGCCGATCCGCGTGCCACCGATTCCGAGGACGCCCCGCCGGACCCGGGCTTCCTGCGCGAGCTGTGGTATCTCGTGCTGCCGGGCGGCCGGCTGCCGCGCGGGCGGCTGGTGGCGAAGACCGTGCTGGGCGAGCCGCTGGTGCTGGGGCGCGGCGCCGACGGCGCTCCCTTCGCGCTCCGCGATATCTGCCCGCACCGCGGCATCCCCTTGTCCTGCGGGCGGCTCGAACGCGGCGAGATCGAGTGCGCCTACCATGGCTGGCGCTTCGACGCCGCCGGCTGCTGCACCGCGATCCCGTCGCTGGTCGAGGACCAGCCCTTCCAGCTGTCGCGGGTCAAGGTCGCCGCATATCCCTGCCGCGAGGTGCAGGGCAACGTCTGGGTGTTCTTCGGCAAGGACCCGGCCGGCGCACCGGAGATCCCGCGCGTCGCCGACGTCGGCGAGGGCGGCCCGCGCATCGCGGAGTCGATGCTGCTGCAGGGCCCGATCGACCACGCGGTGGTCGGGCTGATGGACCCGGCCCACGGGCCGTTCGTCCACCGCTCCTGGTGGTGGCGCTCGAGGGCCTCCATCCACGCCAAGGCGAAGCGCTTCGAGCCTTCGCCGCTCGGCTTCACCATGGTGCGGCACCGCGCGTCCTCGAACTCGCGCGCCTACCGCCTGCTCGGCGGCGTGCCGGAGACGGAGATCGTCTTCCGCCTGCCCAGCATCCGCATCGAGCATGTCCGCGCCGGCCGCCACGTGCTGGGCGGGCTGACCGCGGTGACGCCGCTCGGTCCCCGAGAGACCGAGATCCACCATCTGATCTACTGGACGATGCCCTGGCTGACGGCGCTGCGGCCGCTGCTGCGGCCCTTCGTGCGCAGCTTCCTCGGCCAGGACCGCGACATCATGGCCAAGCAGCAGATCGGCCTCGCCCACGCCCCGCCGCTGCTGCTGATCGACGACGCCGACCGGCCGGCCAAGTGGTACTACCGGCTCAAGAACGAGTACGCGCGGGCGACCGCGGAACGGCGGCCCTTCGTGAACCCGGTGAAGCCGCGGGAGCTGCGCTGGCGGAGCTGAGCGCGGCCGGCCGCCCGACATGGTCGGCCGGGCATTGCGCGAGTTCGGGCTCCAGGCGCTGCAGCAGCCAGCGCGCCGCCCGGCCGGGGGTGTCGCCGCGGCGATGGACCACGGACAGCGGCAGGTGCCTGGGCCGGCCGCCCCACTCCTCGAGCGCCAGCGCCGCGAGCCGGCCCTGGGCGATCTCGGCCTCGACCATGTGCGTCGGCATGCCGCCCCAGCCGAACCCGGCGACGAGGAAGGCGAGCTTGGTGTCGAGGTCGGCGAAGCGCCAGGTTCGCTCGCCGACGATGCCGCCCCGGAAGCCCTCGGTCAGGGCGCTGCGGTCGGTCAGCACGAGCTGCGTGTGGCGGCGCAGCACCGCGTTCCCGAGCGGCGGCGGCAGCCGGGCCAGCGGATGCATCGCGGCGGCCACCGGGACGAACGGGATCTCGGTCAGCAGCCGCCGCTCCAGCCCGGCGGCGGCCGGAGCGAGGTTGCCGAGGCTGCTGATGCCGAGGCTGCAGCGTCCCGACAGGACGCGCTCCTCCACCGCCCCCAGCGCCTCGGTATAGAGGGCGACCGGAAGCAGGGGAAACTCCGCCCGCAGCCCGTCCAGGGCGCGGATCAGCACGGGCCTGGGAAAGATCGCGTCGACCGCCAGCGACAGCTCCGGCTCGAGGTCGGCGGCGATGGCCCGGGCGCGCGCCTTCATCTCCTCGGCCTGGCCGACCACCGTGCGCGCGTCGGCCGCGAGCGTGCGGCCAGCCGCCGTGAGGACGGGAATGCGGCCGCCGCGGTCGAACAGGCGCAGGCCGAGCGCCGCCTCCAGCGTCATCACCGCGTGGCTGACCGCCGACTGCGCCCGGCGCAGGCGCCGGGCGGCCGCGGAAAAGCTGCCCGCGTCGCAGACCGCGAGGAAGACGCGGAGCTGATCGAGGGACATGGCGTCGAGCATCTATCCATCTCGTCTATCGATGTTATCGATCATTCTTTTACCAATTCTCTGGATGGTTTGGGACACCCATCTTCTCGGGCATCCGATCCGGGAGGCATTCCATGACCCGTCTTCTTCATATCGACAGCTCGATCGCCGGCACCGCCTCGAAGTCGCGGGCGCTGTCGCGCGCCTTCGTCGAGCGCTGGCGCGCCGGTCATCCCGGCACCGAGGTGATCGACCGCGACCTCGCCGCCGACCCCGTGCCGCACGCCGCCGCGACGCTGATCGCCGGCCTGTCGACGGCGCCCGAGGCGCGCACGCCCGGGCAGGCCGCCGCCGTCGCCCTCTCCGACACCCTGATCGCCGAGCTCGAGGCGGCCGACGTCGTCGTCATCGGCGCGCCGATGTACAACTTCGCCATCCCCTCGACGCTAAAGGCGTGGATCGACCACGTGGCGCTGGCCGGACGGACCTTCCGCTACACGGCCGAAGGCCCGGTCGGCCTGCTGCGCGGCAAGCGCGTCTTCGTCGTGGTCAGCCGCGGCGGCATCTACAGCGAGGGTGCCGGCCGGGCGATGGACTTCCAGGAGCCTTACCTGCGGGCGGTGCTGGGCTTCCTCGGCATCGACGACGTGACCTTCATCCGCGTCGAGGGCCAGGGCATCGGCCCCGAGGTCGCCGCCCGCGGCCTCGCCGCGGCCGAGCAGGCGGTGGGCGAGCTGGCCGCCGCCTGAACCGGCGGGTCAGTAAGTCTGGCCGGCGCGCATGTAGCGGCGCCGGTCGGCGGTGGTCACGGTGACGCTGCGCGCGGCGGCGCCGTCGCGCAGGTCGAGCGTGACCGCCACGCCCGGATCGCCCTTCGCCCAGACCTTGCGGTAGAGCTCGGCCAGCGAGCGCACCGCCTCGCCGCCGACGCCGACAATGACGTCGCCGACCGCGAGGCCAGCGCGCTCGGCCGGGCTTTCGGGCTGCACGCGGGTGACGGCGATGCCGATGCCGACTTCGCGACCGTTGATGCCCAGCCACGGCCGCCCGGGGCCGGCGGTGCGGCCGAGCGCCAGCAGGTCGCCCAGGATCGGCCGGAGCAGGTCGATCGGGATCATCATGTTGCCCGGCACCGGCACGCCCGGCGCGACCTCGCCGACGAGCAGCGAGCCGATCGCGACCAGCCGCCCCTCCTTGGTGAAGAGACCGGCGCCCGCCCAGTTGGGATGCGGCGGCGAGACGAAGACGGCCTCGTCGAGCATGTACTCCCAGTAGCCGGCGAACTCGCGCCGCTGCACCATCAGCGCCGGCTGCGCCGCCCCCTCGCCGCCGGCCGCCGCGATGGTCACGCGCTCGCCGTCGGCGAGCCGGCGCGCCTGCCCCATGGGGGCCGGCTTGACGCCCAGCGGCTCGGTCGCGCGGAGCAGGCCGAAGCCGGTCTCGGCGTCGTAGCCGACGATCTCCGCCCGCATCGCCCGGCCGCGATGGTCGGTGATCTCCACGCCCATCGCCTCGAGGATGACGTAGCCGATGGTGACGATCAGCCCGTCGGCGTCGATCACCACGCCCGAGCCCTCGCGCAGGGTGCCCAGCGTGCGCGCCGAGCGCGCCTCGCCTGACACGAAGGCGCGGACCTTCACCATCGCCTGCAGCGCGGTGTCCATCGGCTCCTCGGCGGCGGCCGGGACGATCCGGGTCGCCACGAGGACGAGCAACAGGGCGGCGGCGCGCAAGCCGCGGGACAGGCGGGAGACGAGATGCTGCGGCATCGCCATTCCTTCCGGCGCCCCCTTCGGTCCGCCGCTCACTTCACCCGGGCGATCGGGAACGGTTCGGCGTCGTCGGCCGCCACCTTGAACTGCGCGCGCTGCTGGTGATGCTTCTCGCCGGCCAGCTTCACCACGGTGCTCTTGACGTAGAAGCCGAGGTCGAAGTTGCTCACCGTCGCGTCGCCGGCGCGCACCGCACCGCCGGAGATGCCGCGCAGCACGGCGGTCGCGAACACGCCGTTCTTGTTGTCGTAGGAATCGAGCGCCTCCTGCACGCTGGTCGCCGCCGCCAGCATGTAGCGCCCGGTCTCGTGCGCGAGCTGGCCGGGGCTGTCGAGCGCCAGCGCGCCGGCATGGCAGGTGTCGAGGAAGATCATGCCATGGCGCGCCTTGATGCCGGCGAGGCCGCGCACCAGCGCGGTCTCCGAGAGGCCCTGCTCGACAACCGTCTTCGAGCTCTCCACGTTCTGCGGCACGAAGTAGTAGCGCTTGTCGACGGCGGTGCCGTGACCGGAGAGGTAGAGCAGGAACGTGTCGTCGAAGCGCGCGGTCCTGCCGACCTCGGCCATCGCCTCGACGATCGATTCGGTGGTCGCCGCCTCGTCGTAGAGCTCGATCAGCGAGATCTCGCGATAGAGGTCGCCGGCGCGCTCGCGCACGATCGTCGCGAACGCCTTGGCGTCGGCGACCGCGAAGCGGAGCTGGTTGATCTGCGGGCCGTACTTGTCGACGCCGGCGACGATCACCCACATGCGCGGACGCTTGTCCTCCTCGTTCTGCTTGCCGGCGACCGGCACGGGCGGCGGCGGCGGCGCCTGCTCGAACAGGTACTCGCGGGTCTGCGCGTAGGTGCTCTCGCTGCGGTCGAAGGCGCGGAGCTGGATGCGGCGCAGCCCGGGGCCGAGGTCGACCGGCTGCACGACCGGCGAGGACGCCGTCACCGCGGCCTCGGCGCGTCCGGCATTGCGGCCGTCGATGAAGATGTCGACCGGCCCGACGCCACCGCCCTGGTCGGCGACGCTGTAGCGCAGGCGCACGGCGGTCGCTTCGGGCGGCAGGCGGAGGTCGACCACCGCTCCCGCCGGGCCGCTGCCGGCGGGCGGGGCCGCCACCGGCACCAGCGTGCGGGTGACGGCGGCCTTGGCGAGCGGCCGGCAGGTCTCGCGCTCGCGCTCGCGCCAGCAGACGTCGCCCAGCTCGACCTTCGGCGGCCCGCCGCGGCCCAGCCGCTCGCGCAGGTCGCCGATCTCGGCCAGCCGCCGGCGTGCCCCCTCGGGGTCGCCGCCGCGCATGCGCTCGAGCACCTGGTCGGGCGCATAGAACAGCCGGTAGACCTGGGCGAAGCTGAACCAGTCCGGCACCTCGCCCTTGGCGCGGTTGAGCTGGTAGCCGACCAGCTCCTTGCCGCCGAGGTCGGAGTGGTCGAAGAAGCCCTCCGGCGTCCACGCCGTCCAGCGCTTCAGGTCCGACGCCAGCAGCAGCGCCATGCGCTCGGAAAGCCGCCCCTGCGGGTCGGTGCCGAACCAGCGCAGCGTGCCGTCGCCGAGAGCGGCCACGATCACCGTGCCGTCGGGCGTGATCGCCACGCCCCAGGCGGTGGCGGGCAGGCGGATCGCCCCGACCGGCGCGCCGTCGGCGGCGTAGAAGCGCAGGTGATAGTCGGTGCCGAGCACCAGGAAGCGGCCGTCCGCCGGCGCCGCCCAGCTTCGCGCCGTCTCCTCCGGGTCGAGGGCGAGCGGCCGCCCGCCGAGCCTGGGGTCGGCGCGGTTGCGCCAGTCGGTGAGGCGCAGGCCAGCGGCCGTCGGCAATGGCGTCGGGTCGAGCGGGCCCGCGGCATCGGCGATGGTGCGCTGGGCCATGTCGAGGCGCAGCGCCGCCTTGGCGTTGCGCGGCTGGACGTCGACCACCATGCCGTCGGCCGACAACGCGAGGCGCCGCTCGCCGACCTCGCGGAAGTCGAGCGTGGTGCCGCCATGGGCGAAGACCGTGCGTCCCTCGCGGTCGATCTTGACCAGGGCCGGATCGGCGCCGACGACGAGGGTGCCGCCGTCGGGCAGGACCTTGATGTCGGAGATGGTATCGCGCAGCAAGGGCAGGTCGGCGGGATTGCCGCGCCCGCCGTTGGACCAGGCGCGCAGGACGACCATGCCGGAACGATCGCGCACCGTGCCGCCGGCGATGATGTGCCCGTCCGGGCTCCAGGCGACGGCGCCGAGGCCGCCCGCCGTGTTGGGCGCGCGCAGGCTGGTCACCGGCCGGAGGTCGGGACCGCTGCCCACGACATCGACGCGCGGCTGGTCGAAGAACCCGACGGCGATCTGCTTGCCGTCGCCGGAGAAGGTCAGGCCGTAGGGCTTCCCGCCGCCGGCGAAGGCGCGCTGGCCGAGCTTGCGCCCGTCGGGCGCGTAGAGACGCAGCTTGCCGTCGAAGCCGGTGGCGGCGAGCCGCCCCCCCTTGTCGAAGGCGACCCAGGTGGCGCGGTCCTGGTAGTCGGCGTCGGCGAAGATCAGGCGCCCGTTGGTCGCGTCGTGGACGCGGATGCCCGCCCGCCCGCCGAGCGCCAGGGCGAAGCGACTGCCGTCGGCGGAGTAGGCGAGATGGTTGACCGGCGCCGGCAGGCCGGGAAGCCGGCCGCGCAGGCGCTGACCCGCGAGATCGAAGAGATAGACCGCGAAGGAACGGTCCCAGGCGTAGGCGGTGTGTCCGGCGGCCAGCAGCGTGCCGCCGTCGGGCGAGAGGGCGACGGCGTAGATCGCCCCCTCCTCCTCCTCGCCGATCGGCACGCGCAGCGTGCCCAGCGCAGTGCCGTCGGCGACCGACCACAGGCGGATCGACTTGTCGTCCGACGCCGTCGCGGCGATACGGGCCGCGCCGTCGATCGCGACGCGGTTGACGACTTCGGTGTGGAAGCCCGCGTCGACGCGCAGGAACGGCCGGGTCGGCGGGCCCTCGGCCGGCTGGCCTCGGGCCGTTGCCGTCGTCAGTGCGACCGCGGCGACGAGCGCCGCGACCATCCCGAGGATCGTCGCGCCGCCCGCTCGCCGCATCGCCGCGCCTCCGGTCTTACGACAGCTCGAAGGCGTTGGTGTTCGCCTGCGCGGTCTGCACGCTGCGCTGGAACTGGTCGCGCTTGGCGAGGTTCGTCGACGTCGCCGTGGCGACCTCGCGCTGCTGCGGGTCGGCGCGCCGCGGCGGCGGCGGCGGGGCGGCGGCCGGGCGACGCGGCGCGGGCCGCGCGGGACCGGCCGACGGCGCCGGCGACGGCGACGGTGCGGCGTAGGCGGCCAGCGCGTCCATCGGCACGAAGCCGGGGCCCGACGACTGCTCGACGCGCATCCAGCTGTCGTCCTCGCGCGCCGCGTAGACGGTCGAGCCCGGCTGCAGGGTGCCCATGGCGCCGGCGCTCATGTCGGGCCGGGCGCGGATCGGCGTGCGGTACTGCACGTGGTAGGGCTGCGGGTTGATCTGCTCGTTGGCGAACTGGAAGTTCGCCGACCGCTCGCTGACGCGCCCGCTGATGCGCTGGGCGATCTGGATGTCCTCCTCGTAGCGCCGGCGCACCTCGGCCATCTGCTGGGCCCCTTGCGGCCGGCTCATGGCGCCGGTCGCCACGGCCGAGCGGATGCGCGCCGCCTCGTTGCGGCGGCAGTCGACCAGCCGGTCGAAGGCGACCTGGGTGGCGTCGAGCTGCTGGTTCTCGCGCGACAGGTCGCTGGCGACCGAGGCGTACAGCCGGTCGCGGCTCTGCTCCTGCTGCATCTTCGAGGCCCAGTAGCCCCCGGCGGCACCGGCCGCGGCGCCGATCGCCGCCCCGATGAGCGCGTTGCGCCCGGCGTTGCGGCCGCCGGTGACCGCGCCGAGGATGCCGCCGGCGACGGCGCCGATGGCCGCCCCCTTGACCATGTCCTCGGCGAAGTAGTCGCCGGTGGAATCGAGCGCCACCCGCTGCGGCCGGCAGACGTCCGACCCGTCGTCGGCGCCGATACGCATCGACTGCGTGGTGCAGCCGGGCAGGACCAGGGCCGCCGTCAGCATGACGACGACCGGAATTCGCGCGCGCTTCATCGCTGTTGCCCCCGAGATAGATGCCTTCAGTTGCCTAGCCGGACCCGATTGGATGGCGTGGGGGCGCCGACGGCCTGCGGGCTCTGCTTGCCGTTGGTGCCCTGGTGGACGTACTGCGCGGTGTCGTTGAAGGCGTCGGTCATGGTGCCCTTGTCCGCGCGGATCATCTGGCGGATGAAGGCCATGGCGAAGACGGCGCCGTCCTGGCCTTCCAGCGCCGACTGGTCGCGCCGTGCGGCGGCGAACAGGATGCCCTTCGCCTCGATGCGGTTGCGCCCGCCCATCGCCCGGGTCGCCGGCGCGCGCGCCTCCTCGGGTGGCGTCATGTCGATGTCGGCGGGCGGGATGAACACCTTCGCCTTGGCGCCGATCACGGCGGTGTCGAGCGAGCGGTAGAGCCCCGCCGAATGGCAGGCGTCGACCACGGTGATGACGCTGTCGGTCGGCAGCGCGTTCACCCAGCGCGCGAACTCCTGGCTCCACACGAGGTCGCGGCCGGTCGGCTTCGGCTTGGTCTCGAAGTCGTAGGGCACGAACGCCTCGTCGAGCCCGTCGGCGGACGAGCCGGTCTGGTCGGGCACCTGAGCGCCATGGCCGGAGAAGAAGATGACGGCGATGTCGCCGCGCCGCGTCTGGCGGGCGAGCCAGTCCATCCCGCTCTTGAAGCCGGCCTTGTCGACGTTCTCGACGACCCGGACGTAGGAGTCCGGCACGCTGAACATCTCGCGCATCGCGCGGGCGAACAGCACCGCGTCCTGGTTGGTCTTGGTCAGCGGCTTGACGTTGGCGCCCATCGACAGGATCACCATGCGCGGGCCCGCCGCCTGGGCCGGCGGGGCGGGCGGCGGAGCCGGCGTCGGGGCGGGCGCCGGCGCGGGCTGCGCCACCGGCGGCCGCGGGGCAGGCGGTGGCATCGGTGCGGGCGCCGGCGCCGGGCCCGGAGCCGGCAGCACCACCGACGGCGGCGCCGGCGGCAGCGGCGCCGGTGCCGGCGGCGGCGGAGCCGGCAGCACGACCGCCGGCGAGGACGGTGCGGGTGCGGGAGGCGGCGGCGCCGGTGGCAGCGGCGCGGGTGCCGGCAGCACCACCGCCGGGCCGGGCGGCCCCGGGGCCGGCAGCGGCGGAGCCGGCGGCATCGGCGCCGGCGCGGGCAGCACGACCGCGGGCGATGGCGGCGCGGGTACGGGAGGCGGCGCCGGCACGGGTGCCGGCGGCGTCAGCGTGCCGGTCTGCTGCGGCGGCGTCCAGGGCGGCGGCGCGGCGCCTTCCGCCGGCACGATGTCGAACGAGGTCTTGGCGGTCGCCCAGCGGTCGGTCTGGGTTCCGCGCAGGCGGTCGAGCGCCGCCGCGAACCCGATCGCATCGGCATAGTCCGCCGGCTTGGGCTGGACGCCCGCCTCCGTCGTCCACAGGAGATAGAGGTCGTCGAGCCCGGGCGGCCCCTCGACGCGGAAGCGGAAGGGGTCGCCTTCCTTGCCGGCGCAGTAGCGCCGCTTCGCATCGACCCGCATCGCATCGGCTTCGGCGGGCTGGAACGGGTTGGGGAAGATGCGGACGACGCGGCCCTCGGCCGACACGTTCCACAGCGTGACGTAGCCCTGCCGCGACGCCTCGAAGCAGATCGTCACGACCTCGCCGATCCGCAGCTCGCTGCGATCGGTCGAGACCATCACCTCGACGTTGGGCGTCTTGTTGTAGGGGACGGGGACCAGGGTCCGCGTGGTCGGCGGATCGGCGGCCCAGGCCGACGGCAGGAGGAGCGTCGCGATTGCGGCAGCGACGAGCCCGAACGACCTGATTCGATCGCGCATGCTGGCCTCACCCGACCCCAAGTTCAAGCCGTAGCTTCGGGCAATACCTGCGGCCGGGCAAGCCAAGAAGTAGCGCCCGCGACGGGCGGCGCGCCTTCGTCCCGCCGATCAGCCCGCCGCGGCCTTGGCGCCGCCGGAATCGACGATCAGCCCGGTCGTCTCGCGCCGCACCTCGGCGGCGACGTCGTCGTAGAGGAAGGGCAGGAATGCATAGCGTCGGCCGCGCGTCACCGGCAGCGCCTCGTGCATCAGCGAGCAGGAGAACACGACCGCGCCGCCCGTCGTCGCCCGGTAGGTGCGGCGGCCGAACTCGGGAAAGCGCAGATCGCCGCCCTCGTAGTCCTCGGCGTTGAGGTTGATCGTCACGGCGAACTTGCGATGGCGCGTCGCCGGCGTGGTGTTGTCGCGGTGCGCGGTGAAGAATCCGCGGCGCTCGCCTTCGTAGCAGGCGACCACGTAGCGTTCGATACGGGTCGCCTGGAATTGCAGGCCGCGGGCGATCATGGGCACCAGCCGGTGATGGATCAGGCTGCGCAGGACGCTGCGCAGACGCTCATCCTCGATCATGCAGTCGGAGCGGCGCTTGCGGCTGTGATCGTGGACCCCGACCGACTTGCCGTCGCGCGACGTCATGAAGCCCGAATCGCCGCCGCCCACGGTCTCGTAGAGGTCGATCAGGCGGCGGCACAGCTCGGGCTCGAACACCCGCGGGACGACCAGCACCGGCGCCGCGGGCACCGACCATGCGTCGCCGGCGATCGCCGGAAGGCGGCGCACCGCCGCGAGGAAGGCATCGATGCGCGCGCCGTCGCCCGGGAGATCGAAGCGCTCGACGACGCGCAGCGCCGGGTCGAGCAGCAGGATGTGCGGCACGTGCGCCGGGCCGCCGGCCAGGCGCGCGCGGTAGCGCGCCGCCACCGCGCCGTCGAAGTCGTGGAACCAGCGCACGCCCGGGAGACGGTCCACGGCGAGGCCCGCGGCGACGTCGCCGGCATCCGCGGCCACGCCGAAGAAGCAGGCGTTCTGGTCGTCGAACGCCTCCCCGGCCGCGTCCACCGCCGCGAGGACGGCGCGGCCCGTCGGCGCCGCGAGGGGGCCCGGGAAGCACAGGGCGATATGACGCCCGGCGACGGTGTCGAACTGGAACGCCGGGTTGGACGCGGTGGGAGCGGCGAACCACGGCGCCGGCTCGCCCGGCTGCAGCAGGCGGGCCGTCGCGGCCGGCGCCTTGGCGGGCGGATCGTCAGACTCCATGGTGATCGCTTACACCCACGCCGCGTGCCGCGGCAACGGGCGCCGCGACCACGGGGAGAAAACGATGCCTCCGGCATTCGCGCAACAGGTGATCTTCCTCTACACCCGCGACCTCGCCGGCACCGCGGCGTGGTACGCCCGCACCCTCGGCCTCCCCCAGGTCCTGGACCAGGGCGCGTGCCGCATCTTCCGCACCAGCGCCACCAGCTTCATCGGCGTGTGCAGCCGGCCCGACCGCGTGGTCGAGCCGCGCGGCGTCGTCGTCACCCTGGTCAGCGACGACGTCGACGGCTGGCACGCGCGGCTGGTCGCCGCCGGGGTCGCCGTCGCGGCGCCACCGCGCCTCGACACGGAGACCGGCATCTACGCCTTCCTGGTGCGCGATCCCAACGGTTACGTCATCGAGATCCAGGAGTTTCGCGATCCGCGCTGGCCGCGTGCCGCGAATGCCTCGGGATCGCCACAAAGCCTGTGACCGTCGTCACTGAAGCCGCGGGGCCGGGCGGCGCATCATGAGGATGCGGCCTCTTCCGGCTTTCTTGTGCCCGTGCCGGGCAAGTCCGAGAACAGGTGAGCTTTCGGAGGGGGCCGCACCCTTCCCCGTCCCGCCCGCTCAGTCCACACGCACCGTCGCGCTGTCGCCGCGGCCGTCGGCGTCGATCACCGTCAGCCGCGCGAAGCCGCGCGCGCCGGGCAGCCATTCGGCACGCCCGCGGGTTCCCGGGCGGCCGCCCTCGCGCCGCTCTACGGGGCGGCCGTCGACCAGCCAGCGCAACGGCCCGCGGCCGCCCTCGGCGATCAGCGGCACGGCGTCCACCGCGCCCTCGCGCCACGGCAGGACGGCGCCGTCGGGCGGAAAGGCGATGACCGGCGCGGCCGGGCCGGTGGCGACGGCGCGGCGCAGCAGCGCCGGGCGCAGCGGCGTCGGCACGCCATCGGCCACCGGCCGCGGCGGCGCCTGGGCCGGTGGCGGCAGCAGGTCGAACGCCTTGCGCAGGATCGGCGCCGCCGTGTTGAGGCCGAAGCGGCCCGGAGTCGGCGTGCCGTCGGCGCGCCCGGTCCACACGCCGACGGTGTGGCCGCGGTCATAGCCGAACGCCCAGGCGTCGCGGAAGCCGTAGGAGGTGCCGGTCTTCATGGCGATCAGCCGCCCCTGGCCGATGGCGGCGGGGGTCAGGCCGGGGGGCGGCGGCGCCTCCTCGAGGATGCGCGTGACCTGCCACGCCGCGGCGGCACCGAGCAGCGGCCGCGGCGGCTCCGGATCGCCGACCAGCGCGCGCGGCGGGACATAGGCACCGTCGTTGGCGAGGCCGGCATAGAGCCCGGCCAGCTCCGTCAGGGTCGCCCCGACGCCGCCCAGCGCCAGCGGCAGCGATGCGGGCGCCCCGGGGTCGGCGGTGCGCAGCCTGACCCCCAGCCCGGCGAGATGGGCGGCGAAGCGCTCCGGCCCGATGCGCTCCAGAGCCGCCACGGCGGGCACGTTGAGGGAGAGCTGGAGCGCCTCGCGCGCGGTGACGCGACCATGGAAGCCACGGTCGAAGTTGCTCGGCGCGTAGCCGCCGAAGCGGGTCGGCCGGTCGTCGAGCAGCGTATCGGGATGGAGCAGCAGCCGGTCGAAGGCGAGGCCGTAGATGAAGGGCTTCAGGGTCGAGCCCGGCGAGCGCACCGCGCGCGTCATGTCGACCGCGCCCTCGCGCCGGCCGGCGAAGAGATCGGGCGAGCCGACATGGGCGAGGATGCCGCGCGTGCGGTTGTCGACGACGATCAGCGCCAGGCTGGCACTGTCGTCGAGCGCCGCCGCCTCGCGCGCCGCGAGGTCCTCCATCCGCTGCTGCACGCGCCGGTCGACCGTGGTGCGCAGCACGCTCGCCCGCGGGTCGGCCGCATGCAGCGCCACCGCGAGGTGGGGTGCCAGCATCGGCAGGGTGAAGCGGTGGTCCGGCACCGGCTCGCCCCGCGCCAGGGCGGCCGCCGCGGCGTCGAGCACGCCCTTCTCGACCATGCGGTCGAGGACCTTGTCGCGGGCCGCCCGCGCCGCCTCGGGATAGCGGTCGGGCCGCAGGCGCGACGGTGCCTGGGGCAGGGCCACCAGCAGCGCGGCCTCGGCCGGCCGCAGGGCCGCCGGCTCCTTGCCGAAATGCACCAGGCTCGCGGCCCGCACGCCCTCGACGTTGCCGCCATAGGGCGCCAGCGTCAGGTAGAGGCCGAGGATCTCGTCCTTCGAGAAGCGCCGCTCGAGCTGCAGCGCGCGCGCCGATTCCGCGATCTTGGCCGCCAGCGTCCGCGGTCGCGGCTCGAGCAGGCGGGCGGTCTGCATCGTCAGCGTCGAGGCGCCGGAGACGACGCGGCCCGCCGCGACCCATTGCCCGAGCGCCCGCGCGACCGACAGCGGATCGACACCGGGGTGGCGGACGAAGCGGCCATCCTCGTAGGCGACCAGCATGCGGCGGAACAGCGGGTCGACGGCCGCCGCCGTCACCGGCAGCCGCCACGTCCCCTCGCCGGTCGTGAATGCGCGCAGCACCTCGCCGTCGCGGTCGAGCACCACCGTGGATACCGCCTGCGCGCGATCGAGCGGCGGCGGCACCAGCCGGTCGGCCGCGACCGCCGCGGCGGCGGCGGCGAGCAGCCCGGCGGCGGCCGCGAGCGCGCGGCGACGGCGCATGGGCGGGTCAGCGCCGCCCGATCGTCACCGACTCCGCGGCGCTGCGGGCGAAGCGGTCCGGGCGGTACATATCCTCGAGGTAGCTCGCGGGCACGACGTAGCGGCCGGGGGTCACCGCGCGCATCAGATAGGCCAGCGTGAAGGAGGCATCGCCCTTGGTCAGCGACAGGCCGGCGACGAAGCGGTCGTCGCGCAGCTCGACGTGGCTCGCCTCCGTCAGATCGGGCAGCCAGGCGAAGTCGCGGGTGCTGCGGCCGCCGGCGAGGCGGGCGTTCTCCAGCTCGAAACCGGCCGGGATCAGGTCGACCAGCAGCGCATGCACCCCCTCGGTCTCGGTATCCGCCCATTCGCCCGTCAGCACGACCATCACGAGGTCGTTCTGGCGCACCTTGGCGAGGTCGACCGGCTTGCCGTCGGGGGCGTGGAACTTGCGCTCCAGCACGAAGCCGTGATTCTCGGCGGGACGCGGGTCCCTCGGCACGCCGCTGACCGAGAGGGTGCGCCAGATCGGCTCCTCGCCACGGTTGGCGACGGTGGTGCGGTCGCCGGCCGCCGCGATGCGCGGCCGCAGGCTGATGGCGCGACTCGCGACGCGGGCCGGGCCCTCGTCGATCGCCACCGTCATCGGCCCGCCCGAGCGCGCCACCGCGTGGGCGGCGAGCAGCAGCCACACCTTCTCCTGGGTCGACGTGTAGCGCTGCCGGGCGAAGCGCTGGGAGATGTCCTCGGCGAAGGTGGCCGCCCGCTGGATCGGCACGCCGACCTCGGCTGCGAGCGCCAGGACGCCCGCGCGGTCGCGCAGCTCGCTGCCGTAGTTGAGGTAGCTCACCTGGACGACGGGCGAGGGCGCCGCGGTCGCGGCGGCGAACGCCGTCGCGGCGCGCGGCCCGTCGCCGTAGAGCGCCAGCGCGGCCCCGACCTGGGCCATGGCGAGTGCCGTCGGCAGGCGGTTGAGATAGACGTCGTGGAAGTAGCGCACGCTGCCGGGGTCGCCCGCCCGTGCCCGGGCGAGCGCATAGTAGGCATAGGAATGCGCCGCGAGCTCGCGCGGGCTCGACGGGTTGCGCCGCACGAAGGACGCGAGATAGTCGACGGCGTTCTTCAGCGCGACGTCCGGCACGAGGTGGCCCTCGTCGCGGGCCCGCGCGAAGAAGTCGACGACATAGGCCGTCAGCCAGGGGTCGGCGTCGTCGAAGGCGCCCCACAGCCCGTAGGAGCCGTCGGACTGCTGCATGTCGGCGAGCCGGCGCAGGGCCGCGTCGATGCGCTCCCTGGCGTCGATCCGCCGGCCCGGAAGCTGCCATTCCCGCGCCACCTCGGAGAGGTAGAGCAGCGGCATGGCGGTGCTGGTCGTCTGCTCGACGCAGCCATAGGGGTAGCGGTCGAGATCGCGGATCAGCCCGGCGACGTCCCAGCCGGGACGGGGCGAGAGGTTGAGGAACACCTCGGCCGTGCCGGGCAGCAGATCGGCGACCAGGTCGCCGGCCAGCGACAGGCTCTGCCCCGGCTCGATGCGGCCGACGATGCGCCGCGTCTCGAAGGGCTGGGAGGGGCGTACCGAGAGGTCCCAGTCGCGCTCGACCGCGAAGTTCTGGGGCCCGCTCAGCCCCAGCAGCACCTTGCCGTCGCCGACGCTGCCGCCGGTGAGCGGGTAGCTCTGCTCGAAGCGGCCGCCGGCCGCCAGCGTCACCTTGATCTCCGCCGGGGCGTCGATGCGCACCGCCCCCTCGCCGCGCAGGCGCATCACGTACTCGCCCGCCGGCCCGTCGAGGTTGTTGAGGGTGACCGTCGTCTGGGCGGCGTCGCCGGGCGCCAGGAAGCGCGGCGT